>NZ_CP056030.1:300000-600000 GCF_013374995.1 Pseudomonas eucalypticola
AAAGTGGCGTTGGCAAGCATGCCGCCGGTCTTGGTCAGTTCGGTAAAGCCGATGATGGAAGTCACCGCGGTGCCCTTCACCACCTGGACCGAGAAGCCCACCGTGGGGGCCACGGCAATGCGCAGGGCCTGGGGCAGGATGACATGGCGCAGCTGTTCGTAGGGCGTCATGGCCAGGCTGGCCGAGGCTTCCCACTGGCCAGGGGCGATGGACTGCACGCAGCCGCGCCAGATCTCGGCCAGGTACGCGCTGGTGAACAGGGTCAGCGCCAGTGCCGCCGCCGCCCAGGGCGAGATGTCGATGCCCAGCAGCGCCACGCCGAAGAACACCAGGAACAGTTGCATCAGCAACGGCGTCCCCTGGAACAATTCGATATAGCCACGGGCCAAGGCGCGGGGCAGCGTCTTGTCAGCGATGCGCAAGGTCATCACCAGCAGGCCGATCAACCCGCCGCCGATAAAGGCCACCAGGCTCAGTGCCAGGGTCCACTGCAGGCCGGTGAGCAAGTTGCGCACGATATCCCAGAACGTGAAGTCCATCAGCGGCTCCTTGCCAGGTAGCGGCGCCCGGCCCAGTTGAGCAGGGCGCGAATCAACATGGCCATGGCCAGGTAGATGAGGGTGGTCAGCACGTAGGTTTCAAAGGCGCGGAAATTGCGCGACTGGATGAAGTTGGCGTAGAAGCTCAGCTCCTGGGTGGCTATCTGCGAGCACACTGCCGAGCCCAGCATCACGATGATGATCTGGCTGCTCAGGGCCGGCCATACCTTGCCCAGGGCCGGCACCAGCACTACATGGCGGAACGCCTCGGCCCGGCTCATGGCCAGGGCCGCGGCGGCTTCCAGTTGCCCGCGCGGGACAGCCTGGATGCCGGCACGGATGATCTCCGTGCTGTAGGCGCCCAGGTTCACCACCATGGCCAGCACCGCCGCCTGCCACTCGCTGATCTGCACGCCCAGGGACGGCAAACCGAAGAAAATGAAGAACAGCTGTACCAGGAACGGTGTGTTGCGGATCAATTCGACGTAGATGCCGAAGATCCCGGCGAACGGCTTGATCTTCCAGGCGCGCACCACGCCACCCAACACGCCCAGGCCGACCCCCAGCAGTGTGCCGATGGCGGTCAGTTCCAGGGTGAACAGCGCACCCTTGAGCAGCAGGTCGGTGTTGGCGAAAACCGGGCTGAAGTCGAAGTGATAGGCCATGTCAGGTCCAGGGTCTCAAAGGTCGGCGGGCAGCGGCTGCTTGAGCCAGGTCTGCGAGTTCTTCTCCAGGCTGCCGTCCTGGCGAGCCTGGGCGATGATCTCGTTGACCTTGGCCAGCAGCTGCGGCTCATCCTTGTTCAGGCCCACGTAGACCGGCGAGTCCTTGAGTTTGACCTTCAGGGCCGGGATGCGCTTGGGGTTGCGCTCGCTGATGGCCACCATCACCACGTTGCCGCTGGCGATAAGGTCCACCTGGCCGGCCAGGTAGGCGGCGATGGTGGAGTTGTTGTCTTCGAAGCGCTTGATGGTCACGCCTTCGGGCGCCACCTTGGTCAGCTCGATGTCTTCGATGGCGCCGCGGGTAACGCTGATGGTCTTGCCCTTGAGGTCATCGAGGGTGGCGACGGGGGCGTCGGGAGGGCCGAACACCGCAAGGTAGAAGGGGGCGTAGGCGTTGGAAAAGTCGATGACTTTCTCGCGGTCGGGGTTTTTACCCAGGCTGGAGATCACCAGGTCCACCTTGCCGGTGGTCAGGTAGGGAATGCGGTTGGTGCTGTTGACCGGGGTCAGTTCCAGCTTGACCTTCAGGCGGTCGGCGATCAGCTGTGCGGTGTCGATGTCCAGGCCACGGGGTTTCATGTCCGGGCCTACCGAGCCGAAGGGCGGGAAGTCCTGGGGCACGGCGACTTTCAGGGTGCCGCGCTTGACCACGTCCTCCAGGCCGTCGGCGTGGGCGGGGGCCTGGCAAAGCATCAGGCTGGCGAACAGAGCGGTGAGCAGGGCGGTACAGCGCTGGATCATGGCACGGTCTCCGAAAGTGAGTGGCAGGGACAGTGCACAGGTCATGCCACCGACGGGGAGGCATCGCTGTGGCGCCTGTTTCCTGGCTCCAGGTGAGGTCTTACTGGTCTGAACAGTTGCGGGGTGTCGTGTTGGTTTTTGCACTACTTTCGCCCAATAAAAACGGGGGTGAACCGTTATCGGGCGTGATTTGCCCTGCCTGGAAAATCGCGCTAAAACGGCAGTTCCAATTAGCCGGAAAGCCCCATGACTTCCCTCAACCAAGCAGTCCCCGACGTCGCTATCCAAGGCATTCGCCAGCTGATTGCCCGGCAAGGCTACGAGGCGGGTGCGGCGCTTCCTTCCCAGCGTGATCTGGCTGAGCAACTGGGGGTCAGCAGGGCTTCATTGCGCGAAGCACTGTCAACGCTGAGCGCACTGGGGGTGGTTAGTATTCAGCCGGGAAAAGGGGTTTTCGTGCAGGCCGGCAGTCCGACTGCCGCCGGGTTGGCGTGGCCATTCGCGGCCCAGGCGGCGCCCGCGGATATCTTTCAGTTGCGTTATGCACTGGAGGGGTTCGCCGCCGGGCTGGCTGCCGTTCGTCTGACCGCTGACGAACTCGATGCCCTGCAGGATAACGTCCAGGCCATGCGCGCCGAGTTGCGAGGCGGGGATTTCGAGGCGGCCGCGCGGCTGGATTTCGACTTCCACAGGCGCATCATGGTGGCCAGTGGCAATCAGGCCATGGCCAGCATCCTCGTCGCCAGCGCCGATATCTTCCTGGAGAGCCAGAAACTGCCATTCATCCGTGCCGAACGGGCCATGGAGACCTGGCATGAGCATCGCAAAATCCTCCGTGCCCTGGCGCGTCACGCCGCCTCACCCGCTACCAAAGCCATGCAGGAGCATATCCGCGCCGCAGCGCTGCGCACGGCCATCGCCTTCGTCGCTCCGTGAGCAGCTATTGTTCAAATCTTGAAGCACTATAGTTAGAGACAATCATCACCGGCTTCCTGTGGGGCGCCTGTGCCGTTATGATGGGCCCAGTTTTTTCAGAATTTCCAACGGAGACCCTTCATGAGCAGCGATAAAATCGTGCACGTCACTGATGCTACCTTCGAGGAACAAGTCCTCAAGGCCAAGGGCCCTGTCCTCGTTGACTACTGGGCTGAATGGTGTGGCCCATGCAAGATGATCGCGCCAGTACTGGATGAAATCGCGGGTACCTACGAAGGCAAGGTCACCATCGCCAAGCTGAACATCGACGACAACCAGGAAACCCCTGCCAAGCACGGCGTGCGCGGTATTCCTACGCTGATGCTGTTCAAGGACGGCGAAGTGGCAGCGACCAAGGTCGGCGCCCTGTCCAAGTCGCAATTGGCCGCTTTCCTGGATGGCAGCCTGTAATAGCGCCGAAATATCCGGTGGTAATAGCCCCGCACCTTGCGGGGCTTTTTCTTGGGCCAACGACTAGACGCCCAGAAATTCAGGTGTTACATTCGGCCTCGCACTGGTATCTCTAGTGCCCCCTGCAAGCCGTCGCCGACGCACTCCTACTCGAATTAGTACGCGATCCTGTCGCCTTCTCTGCGGCGCGGCCTCATTAAGCCCAAAGCTTAATTTCTCCCTCCATACATGATTACGTCATTCCCTTATGAACCTGACTGAACTCAAGCAAAAGCCGATTACCGATCTGCTCGAAATGGCCGAACAGATGGGCATAGAAAATATGGCCCGTTCGCGCAAGCAGGATGTGATTTTCTCCCTGTTGAAGAAACATGCCAAAAGCGGCGAGGAAATCTCCGGTGATGGCGTGCTGGAGATTCTCCAGGACGGCTTCGGCTTCCTGCGTTCGGCTGACGCTTCCTACCTGGCCGGCCCGGACGACATCTACGTCTCCCCAAGCCAGATCCGTCGCTTCAACCTGCGCACCGGCGACACCATCGTCGGCAAGATCCGCCCTCCAAAAGAAGGCGAGCGTTACTTCGCCCTGTTGAAAGTTGACACCATCAACTTCGACCGTCCGGAAAACGCCAAGAACAAGATTCTGTTCGAAAACCTGACGCCGCTGTTCCCCACCGTGCGCATGAAGATGGAAGCCGGCAACGGTTCCACCGAAGACCTCACCGGTCGTGTCATCGACCTGTGCGCGCCGATCGGCAAGGGCCAGCGTGGCCTGATCGTTGCTCCGCCGAAGGCGGGCAAGACCATCATGCTGCAGAACATCGCGTCGAACATCACCCGTAACAATCCTGAAGTTCACCTGATCGTGCTGCTGATCGACGAACGTCCGGAAGAAGTGACCGAAATGCAGCGCACCGTGCGCGGCGAAGTGGTTGCCTCCACCTTCGACGAGCCGCCAACCCGCCACGTGCAGGTTGCCGAAATGGTGATCGAGAAGGCCAAGCGCCTGGTCGAGCACAAGAAGGACGTGGTCATCCTGCTGGACTCCATCACCCGCCTGGCCCGTGCCTACAACACCGTGATCCCGAGCTCCGGCAAGGTATTGACCGGTGGTGTAGACGCCCACGCGCTGGAGAAGCCGAAGCGTTTCTTCGGTGCCGCGCGTAACATCGAGGAAGGTGGTTCGCTGACCATCATCGCCACTGCGCTGGTTGAAACCGGCTCGAAGATGGATGAAGTGATCTACGAAGAGTTCAAGGGTACCGGCAACATGGAACTGCCCCTGGACCGCAAGATCGCCGAGAAGCGCGTATTCCCGGCCATCAACATCAACCGTTCGGGTACCCGTCGCGAAGAGCTGCTGACTGCCGACGACGAACTGCAGCGCATGTGGATTCTGCGCAAGCTGCTGCACCCGATGGACGAAGTCGCCGCCATCGAGTTCCTGGTCGACAAGCTCAAGCAGACCAAGACCAACGACGAGTTCTTCCTGTCGATGAAACGCAAGTAACCGGGCCTGCCTGGTAGCTTGAAGATGGCGCCCTGCGGGGCGCCATTTTTTTTGCCTGCAGATACCGAACTTTCCACCGCTCGCAGTACTCCTGTAAACGCCGGCATGCCTGCGCTTACACTGCTCAGGTCCGAACAACTAATAACAAGGGATTGTCATGGCAGTATTAGCCTATCGTCGCGATATCGACGGGCTGCGAGCAGTGGCTGTAGCGATCGTCGTGCTGTTCCACTTCGGCATCGCCGGGTTCAGCGGCGGGTTCGTGGGTGTGGATATCTTCTTCGTGATCTCGGGCTTCCTGATCACCTCCATTCTCTGGCGCCAGCACCAGGCTGGCCAATTCAGCTTCCTGGAGTTCTGGACACGCCGGGCGCGGCGTATCTTGCCCGCGCTTTTCCTGGTGATGGTGGTGTGCATGGTGGTGGGCTGGTTCCTGCTCACCCCTCATGACTACAGTGACCTGGGGCGCTCAGTTCGCTACCAGGCGATGTTCGCGTCCAATATTCTGTTCCAGCGTCAGGACGGCTACTTCGACACGGCATCGGACCTCAAGCCGCTGCTGCATACCTGGTCGCTGGCGGTGGAAGAACAGTTCTATATCGTCTTCCCGCTGTTGCTCGGGCTGCTCATCCGTTACCTGCGGCGCTGGCGCCTTTACCTGCTCGGGTTGCTGCTGGTCTCCCTGGCCTTGAGCGTGTGGGCGGTGCGGCATGATCCCTCCGCGGCATTCTTCCTGCTGCCCATGCGCGCCTGGGAGCTGTTGGCCGGCGCGCTGCTGGCGGTCACGCCCATCGCTGCCAGCCGCCAGGCGCCCTGGGTGTACCAGTTGGCCAGCCTGGCGGGTTTGGCGATGCTGGTGGCCGCTACCGTGCTTTACGATGCCCACACCCCCTTTCCGGGCGTCGCGGCCCTGTTGCCGGTAGTCGGAACCCTGGCGCTGATCTGGGCCAATGGTGCGCACGCCACCTGGGTAGGCCGGGTACTGAGCACGCGGCTGATGGTGGGAACAGGGCTGATTTCCTATTCCTGGTACCTGTGGCATTGGCCCGTGCATGTATTTGCTTCGTATGCGGCCGTCGACGGTTTGAGCGCTTCCCAGGTGGCTGGCCTGCTGGTCTTGAGCCTGGTGCTTGCCTATGCCTCCTGGCGCTGGTTCGAGCGGCCGCTGCGTCAGGGGCGGGTTTCGGCCAGCGCCCGGCAAGTACTGGCTTGCGCATTGGGGTTGATGGTGTTGGTGGGTGTGGCTGGCCAGGCGCTGCGCCAGGCCGATGGCGTGCCGTCGCGCCTTTCCCCGCAGGCGCTGCGCTATGCCCAGGCACGGGAATGGAATGCCGGGCAGCGCGACTGCCTGTCTGACCGCAAGGGGCAACAGCCAGTGTGCACGCTCGGGCCCGCAAGCCCCACGTCACCGGCACTGCTGGTGTGGGGCGACAGCCACGCGGCGGGCTTGGGGCCTGCGTTGGCCCTGGCCGCCAAGGATCATGGCACCCCGGTGTCATTGGCCGCGCGCGCGGGCTGTATCCCCGTGCCGGGGCTGGAGGGCAAGCGAGCCTGCCGTGACTTCAATGGCAAAATGTTGGCCCTGGCCCAGGCGCCCGCCGTCCACGACGTAATACTGGCCGCCCGCTGGAGCCTGTACCTGTATGGTGACGGGCTAGGCGACACCACCTATATGCTGCACAACCCCCAAGGCCGCGCCGACCGCTCCTACGCCGAGCAACAGCTGGCTACCCAACTCACTGCACTGGTGGCCCGCCTGCGTGAACAGCACCGCAGGGTATGGCTGGTGGAGGAAGCGCCTTTGCAGAAGCAACGGGCGCCCTACCGCCTGACGCGCCTGGCCATGCTTGGCCGCCCGGTAGCCAATGAAGGGCTGCCACTGGCGGAGCATCGCCGCCGGCAGGCCTTCATCAGCCAGCTGTTCGGCCAACTGGCGGCGGCCGACAGCAACGTGCGAATCATCGACCCGGCGGCGCTGTTCTGCGGTGACGGCCAGACCTGCCGTATCGAAGCCGACGGCCAATCGCTGTACATGGATGACAACCATTACGGCGACGGTGCCACGGTTTACCTGCAGCCCATGCTCGCGCCACTGTTCGAGCACGCAGGCGCAGCCATGGGCAATGGGCCAATTCAGGCCAATTCGGCCGAATGAGGCACCGGCGGCTGCCAGCGCGCGCCAGAGCAGGTACGATGTACGCCTATTTTACGAGTGGCATGGTCAATGAAATTCAAGGATCTTCGGGATTTCGTGCAGCAGCTTGAGCAGCGCGGAGAGTTGAAACGCATTCAGGTGCCGATTTCTCCGGTGCTTGAAATGACGGAAGTCTGCGATCGAACCCTGCGCAGCAAGGGCCCGGCGCTGTTGTTCGAAAAACCCACCGGTTTCGATATTCCGGTGCTGGGCAACCTCTTCGGTACGCCGGGGCGTGTCGCCTTGGGCATGGGCGCCGAGGACGTCGGCGAGCTGCGCGAAATCGGCAAGTTGCTGGCGTTTCTCAAGGAGCCCGAACCGCCCAAGGGGCTCAAGGATGCCTGGTCGAAGCTGCCTATCTTCAAGAAGATCATTGCCATGGCCCCCAAGTTGGTCAAGGACGCGGCTTGCCAGGAAGTGGTCATCGAGGGTGACGACGTCGACCTCGGCATGCTGCCCGTGCAGACCTGCTGGCCAGGCGATGTGGCGCCGTTGATCACATGGGGCCTCACGGTGACGCGTGGCCCCAACAAAGAGCGTCAGAACCTGGGTATCTACCGGCAGCAGGTGATAGGCCGCAACAAGGTCATCATGCGCTGGCTGAGCCACCGCGGCGGTGCGCTGGACTTTCGCGAGTGGTGCGAAAAGCACCCGGGCCAGCCTTTCCCGGTATCCGTGGCTTTGGGCGCCGACCCGGCCACTATCCTGGGGGCGGTCACGCCGGTGCCCGATAGCCTTTCCGAATATGCCTTCGCTGGCCTGCTGCGTGACAACCGCACCGAACTGGTGAAGTGCCGTGGCAATGACCTGCAAGTGCCGGCCAGCGCGGAAATCGTCCTGGAAGGGGTGATTCACCCGGGTGAAATGGCCGATGAAGGCCCGTACGGCGACCATACCGGCTACTACAACGAAGTTGACCAGTTCCCGGTGTTCACCGTGGAGCGCATCACCCACCGTACCAAGCCGATCTATCACAGTACCTATACCGGCCGGCCACCGGATGAGCCCGCGATTCTGGGCGTGGCGCTGAATGAAGTGTTCGTGCCGATCCTGCAGAAGCAATTCCCGGAAATCACTGACTTCTATCTGCCGCCCGAAGGCTGTTCCTACCGCATGGCGGTGGTCACCATGAAGAAGCAGTACCCCGGCCATGCCAAGCGCGTCATGCTGGGTGTGTGGTCGTTCCTGCGCCAATTCATGTACACCAAGTTCGTTATCGTCACCGACGACGACATCAACGCCCGGGACTGGAACGATGTGATCTGGGCGATCACCACGCGTATGGACCCCAAGCGCGATACGGTGATGATCGACAACACGCCCATCGACTACCTCGACTTCGCGTCGCCGGTGTCGGGCCTGGGCTCGAAGATGGGCCTGGATGCCACCAACAAGTGGCCGGGCGAGACCAACCGCGAATGGGGCCGGGTCATCGTCAAGGACGATGCCGTGACTCGTCGCATCGATGAACTGTGGAACCAGCTAGGGATAGATTGATGCGCGTAACCTTGCAGCCATCGGGCGCGGTGCTGGAAACGCAGCCCGGGGAACGGATTCTGGAAGCGGCCCAGCGCCTTGGCCATGAGTGCCCGCAGAGCTGCCGTAACGGCAACTGCCATGTGTGTTCAGCTTTGCTGGTAGAGGGGCGGGTACGCCAGGAAGGGGTGGAGCACGACCACGGCGAAATCTACACCTGCATCGCGGAACCGCTGGAGGACTGCGTGTTGCTGTGGGACGGCGTGTTGGCGCTGGGCGAGTTGCCCGTGCGCACCTTCGCCTGCCAGCTGAGCGAATGCACACCGGTGGGCGGCGACGTCTGGCGGGTGCGCCTGCGCGCCCCGGCCGGCAGGCCGCCGCGCTACCACGCCGGCCAATACCTGATGATCGAGCGCGAAAACGGCGAAAAGTCGGCGTTTTCCCTCGCTTCGGCGCCCCATGCGGGGCGTGACCTGGAAATGCACGTGCTGGTACGCGAAGCCAGCGCCCAGAACCTCATCGAGCAATTGCAGCGCAACGGCATGGCGCGGGTCGAGCTGCCGTTCGGCGACACACACCTGGCCGAATTGCCCGACGGGCCATTGGTGCTGATCGCCGCTGGTACCGGCATGGCACAAATGCACAGCCTGATCGAGCATTGCCGGGCACAGGGCTTCAAGCATCCTGTGCACCTGTACTGGGGCGTGCGCCGGCCAGAGGACTTCTACCAGATTGAGCACTGGGAACAGTGGCAAACCTTGCCCAACCTGTTCCTGCACAAAGTGGTCAGCGACCTGTGTGGCTGGGAAGGGCGCTGCGGCATGTTGCACGAAGCGGTGTGCGAGGACATTGCTGACCTTGCAGGCGTGCACGTGTATGCCAGCGGCTCCCCCGCCATGATCTACGCCACGCTGGATGCCCTGGTGGCTGCAGGCATGGACGCGCACCAGATGCGTGCGGACGTCTTCGCCTATGCGCCGCGCCCCTGAGGCGCTGGCTCAGAAACGAAAACCGACATTGACCATGGTCGCCGCCAGCCCCAACAGCACTACTTCGGCGCCGGCGGGGCCCCAATGGGCCCCGACTGCCGGGATCAGGGCCGGTGCCACGCCGTAGCGGTTCAGCGGCAGCTTGTCCCGGTATTTGCCGCGGTAGCCGTGGATCAGGCCTGCGCTCAGCTTGTAATACAGCGCCGAGTCGGGCACGTCGAAGCGTTTGCCGAGGTAAACGTATTCAGAGCGTTGGCTGAAGGAATTGCGGAATGTGGCACCGCCCATGATCAGCCCCGATGCCTGGTTGCGTTCCAGCCCTAGCAAATCCTGGTGGTTGTTGTAGCTGTCGTTATTAGCGAAGTGACGAGTGAAGACGCTGCCTTGCAGGTACCAGAACCCGTCATCCGACGCGCCCTGAGCCTGGGCGGCAGCGAACAGGACAGCAAGGGTGGTGCTGGCAAATAACAGGCCTGGGTATCTCATGAGGTTTACCGCTATCAATCGGGGAGATGCGCTTTTTCTCGCAAGTCGATAGGAAGTTTCTAGACATGAAACTTCTGAATATATCGTAGGAAAATTTACTTGGTTGGTTCATGCACTATTCTCATGCACTGGGAACAGCGCATACCGTTGCCAAAGTGCCAGTTCGGTGCGCAGTATGGGGCCGTGACCCGCCACGGTGCTTATAACCAGCGCAAAACGCGTTGCTTATATGAAAATGCAAGGGCTTGATTTTGGGCACTTATCTGCCGTACGGTATGAACAGCAGTGTAACAATCAGTTAAAGTGAGCCGACGTTGTCGATTCACGGGGATATCAGGCGACACTATGTCGGCTATCGAAACTGCGCACTTCAATGTGGTTTATCCACCCTCGCTCGACCTCGGGCCGCAATTGACCCACGAGCAATTGGTGCATTCACTTCAAACGACCATGGGCCGCCATAAAGGTGGGCCGGTATGGCTCTTTGCGTACGGCTCGCTCATCTGGCGTCCGGAATGCAGCGCCGCCGAGCGTCGGCGTGCGCGGGTGCATGGTTACCATCGCGGGCTGTACCTGTGGTCGCACGAACACCGGGGCACGCCTGAACGCCCGGGGCTGGTATTTGGCCTGGACCGCGGCGGCTCTTGCAGCGGCTTCGCCTATCGTCTGCCGCAGGAGCGGTTGGAAGAGTCCTTGCTGGCCCTGTGGCAACGGGAAATGCCGTATCCCTCCTACCGCCCGCATTGGCTCAACTGCCGCCTGGACGATGGCACGAAAGTGCAGGCGCTGGGTTTCGTGCTGGAGCGTCATTTACCCAGCTATGCCGGCAACCTGCCCGACAACCTGCTCAGCCATGTATTGGAAAGTGCCAGTGGGCGCTTCGGCAGCACGCTCGAGTACGTGCAGCAGACCATCAGCGCCCTGCGCAGCCATGAAATGCCGGACCGTAATCTGGAAGCGCGGATTAAACGCTGCCATTGCCGGGATAACTAGCGTTGCTGCTGTGCGCTCACTGACGCTCGCTGGAAAACCAGCCTTTCTACATCACCCCAGCAGCTCACCATAAGGCGCCTTGGCGCCCTGAAGCGGCGCTGCCAATCCCTCCGCCGGTGCGAAATTGCTGCCTGCCACTTTGGAGAAGGCCGCCCACTGGTTGCCGTAGCTGATGGCCCGGTCAGGCCCTTGTGATTCCGTCACCTTGGTATAGCTGTGCTTGCGCATCTCGGTGAACATGCCGTCATGCTGGTACATGATGGCGTGGGCGCGGACCAGCTCGTCCTTGGTCAGGTTCAGGCACTTGGCCAGGCTCACCCCCCAGCGGCGCAGGCAGGTTTCAGCCAGATGGCGCACCACCATGCCGGGTTCTGCCAAGATCTTAGGGCCGGCGACGCCATCGAGAGCGGCATTGCCCACCAGGGTGGCATGGCGGCCGGGCAACGGGAAGACACTGGTCTTGGTGCTGCCGTCAGTGTGTGGCACTACGCAGGCGAAGCCCTTGGAGCGTTCGTCGCGGGCAAAGAAACCCACGTACTCACGCACATTGGGCCCCAGGGTCACGCGCTCGGGTTGGAAGTTCAGCGGACCTGGCACCGGGTCCACGGCAAAGATATTCACGGGAATGTGCTTGAGGGCCGGATCAGCCAGCATGGCATTGGCCAACATGTGGCAACTGACCGCGCCGCGGCTCCAGCCGACGATGTTCACCTTCGCCGGAATCTTTCCCCCCTTGCGGAACTGATTGACGATCTGCTGCTGCAATTGCTGCGGGGTAACTTTGCGGTCTCCGTAGTCGTAGACGCGCGACCAGAAGCTGCCTTTTATCTCCACGTCTTCAATGGGAATGCCGGCTTTCTTCAGCGTCTGGTAGCGTTCGGCGGTCAGCTTTTCACGTTGCCATTCGAATTGCCCCTTGATCATGTTCAGGGCGTGGCGCACGTTGGTCTCCCACCCCTTGCCGAAAGCGACGCCGGCATAGGGGTGGTCAGTGGACTCGACCGTGAGGTTGTCGGCCTGCAGGTTGCCGCTGCCGGGGCCATCGACGACGATCCAGTGGGCAAACTCGCGGTCGAGGGTGTTGCTGGCGAGCGTGGCGATCAGCTCGCCGTTCCAGTAGTTGGCGTTGTGGCTGTCGAAGTGGGTGGCGCTGGTGCCGCAGAAGTAAACGGTAAAAGTACTCATGGCGAACTTCCTGTTCAGAGGGCGTTGAAGCCGGGGTGGTAGACCGCTACTTCAACGTTGTTCGCCCATGCTGATAAGCCTGAATACTTTCCTGCGGTGAAGCCCTTCACCGTACGGCGATCACCAGCTTGCCCACAGCCTTGCGCTCGGCAAGTGTGTTGATGGCCTCACCGGCCTGGTGCAGAGGGAAAGTACGTGAGACCAGTGGTTTCAGCCTGCCTTCAGCGAACCACTGGAACAGTTGCTTGAAGTTGGCGGCATTGTCCTGCGGCTGCCGTTGCGCGAACGAGCCCCAGAACACGCCCACCACCGCCGCGCCCTTGAGCAGTGCCAGGTTGACGGGCAGCTCAGGTATGCGGCCACTGGCAAAACCTACCACCAGCAAGCGCCCGTTCCAGCCGATGGCGCGCACGGCCTGGTCGAACAGGTCACCCCCCACCGGGTCGTAGATAACGTCCACACCGTTGCCGCCGGTCAGCCGTTTGATCTCGTCCTTGAGGCTGGTCTCGCTGTAGTTGATCAGCTCGTCGGCACCGGCTGCCTTGGCCACGGCGAGCTTGTCGGCGCTGCTGGCAGCAGCGATCACCCGGGCCCCCATGGCCTTGCCGATTTCCACCGCCGCCAGGCCGACACCCCCCGAGGCACCCAGCACCAGCAGGGTTTCTCCAGGCTGCAGGTTGGCGCGCTGCTTGAGCGCATGCATCGAGGTACCGTAGGTCATGCTGAAAGCGGCAGCGGTGGTGTAGTCCATGCCGTCGGGAATGGGCAGGACGTTGTAACCCGCCACGGCTATTTCCTCGGCAAAGCTGCCCCAGCCGGTCAGGCCCATGACGCGGTCGCCCACCTTGAGGTGGCTGACGTGCTCGCCCACTGCGCGGACCACACCAGCCGCCTCGCCACCAGGGGAGAAAGGGAAGGGCGGCTTGAACTGGTACTTGCCCTCGATGATCAAGGTGTCCGGAAAGTTGACCCCGGCGGCGTGTACTTCCAGCAGTACCTCGTTTTTCTTCACCGCGGGGCTGGAGACCTCTTCCAGCACCAGGGTTTCGGCAGGGCCGAACGCTTTGCACAGTACGGCTTTCATCGGGCTATTCCTTTGCAGGTTGTGGCCGATAGTGTAGGTGTGAAGAAAACGCGGTCAACGAGCATGCCGCCAGCTGATAGCCAACCATAAGCACTGGCGCCTGGGTTAACCTTGGTATGCTTGCGCCAACAGTAATGAGGATTGAATTTGTGAAAGCGTGGATCGTGATGGTGTTGGCCCTGACGCTGCCCGTGTCGGCCGTCATGGCTGAGGAAGGCAAGGAAGAGGGCGGCCCGCCCAAAGTCAGCTACATCACCTTGAGTCCGCCCTTCGTGGGCAACTATGCGCTGGACGGCAGCCCGCGCCTGCACGTGTACAAGGCCGACGTGGCGTTGCGTGTCACGGGCCCCGAGGCCGAAGCCGCGGTCAAACGCCAGGATCCGCTGATCCGCAACCAGTTGGTGACCTTGTTCACCCAGCAGACGGCCGACTCGTTCAGTAACGTGGAGTCCAAGGAAAAGCTGCGCCAGGAAGCGCTCAAGCAAGTCCAGGATGTGATGGCCAACGAAGAAGGCAAGCCCATGGTCGAGGACTTGCTGTTCAACAACCTGATCGTGCAGTAACCCTCAGCGCAATGCCAGCACGGCCGCCCATTGCTCGGGCGTGACTGGCATCACCGAAAGGCGGCTGCCTTTTTGTACCAGCGGCAGCTCTGCCAGGGCAGCTTGCTGCTTGAGGTAGCCCAGGCTCAGGACTTTGCCGAACGTTTGCACGTGGCTTACGTCCACCGCACTCCAGGGGTTTTTCTCGGCATTGGCCTTGGTGTCGTGGTAAGGGCTTTGCGGGTCCAGGGCGGAGGGGTCGTCGTAGGCTGGCGCGGTAATGCGGGCGATACCGGCGATACCCGGCTCAGGGCAACTGGAATGGTAGAAAAAGAACTCGTCTCCAGCGGCCATGGCCCGCAGGAAATTGCGTGCCTGGTAGTTGCGCACACCGTCCCAGCGGGCTTCGCCCAGGCGGGCCAGGTCCGTGATGGAAAGCTCGTCGGGCTCTGATTTCATCAGCCAGTAGGCCATGTCTGCTGCTCCAAATTGCGACTAAATCTGTCTATGTGGCGTTTTTACGACAACCCGACGGTCGGTTGACGTCACCGTTTGCGTGTCGCGTCATGTTGCCGCAGAATGCGCGCATTTTACGCTTCACGTAAACACAGGGGCCAATGCCGCGCCTCGTGTTCGACACCATGATTTGCCTGCAGGGGGGCAATTGATGCGCCGCAAACCGGATTTGCTTTGGGTACTGGTTATTTTGTTCGGTCTGGGCGTAGTGACCACGGGTTACGCGCAGTCGCTGTGGGACCGCAAGGCCAATGCCCCGGTAGAAGTGACGGCGCCTGCGCAATACCGCTGACTCATGGTGTGAAAAAAGGCCCATCGGTTTCGCCGGTGGGCCTTTTTCTTTGCGCGTGGGTCATGGCCCCCGGGGTGCGTCAACCCTGGGCCAGGTACCAGCGCCGGTCCGATACCGTGCCCTGCAACGGTACATCCCAGCTCGCCTGCGCCAACCGCTCTACCTTCTGGCACTCATGGGCCAGCCCGAGCAACATCGGCTTGTGCCACGCCGTGCGCCGGCCGCGGTAGGCCAGGCTGCGGTCATAGAAGCCGCCGCCCATTCCCAGGCGGCCACCCAGCTCGTCAAACCCCACCAACGGTAGCAGGATCAGGTCCAGCGCCCAGATCCGCCGTTGGCGGGCCGGGTTGATGTGCGGCTCGGGAATCCGAAAACGGTTGCGACGATATGCCTCACCCGCACGCACCTGCTGGAACACCATTTTGGTCCGTGGCCAGGCGCTGAGTACCGGCAAATAGGTTTTCTTGCCACGGCGCTGGGCTTCGGCCAGTAACAGGCGCGGGTCGATTTCACTGTCGTTGGGCAGGTACAGCGCCACATGGCGGGCACGACGAAACAGAGGGTGCTGGGACAATTGGCGGTACAGCCCGCGGGCGGCGGTGCGTTGCTGGGCTGGGGTCAGTGCGCGGCGCGCATCGCGCAAGAGGCGGCGTAGCTGCGGGCGCGACAGAGGTGCTGCTTCGGTCATGGCGTGGGCCATCCTGAAACGCCCGGGCCACGTGGCGTGGCGGGGCTTGTACCCCTGCCGGCAGGGCCAGGCAAGGGCGAGTAAAGCGAGACTCCCCGACGAACCGCTGTCGGTGTAGCCCTTGAACCCGAAAGTTCAAGGTGGAGATTGCAGGAGGCGTTAAGGCTTTCCGTCAAGCGGACATGCGCACCGGCCCCAGCGTGCAACCCCCGTGGTTGTGCGTATCGGCTCAGGGACATGACCGACTGGCAAGCACTCCAGGGAGCGGCGCAAGTATACCCGAAACAATCACAATGTTTCAGCCCCGGGTTTCATCCTGATCAGTGGCCAGCACCAGATCGACACGGTCGAGCAGGTCGCGAACCTGTTCACGGGTAGAGCCAGTGGCAGCCACGTCGGGGGTTTCCTGCTTGTGCAGCAGGTCGTGGGTGATGTTCAGCGCCGCCATCACCGCGATGCGGTCGGCGCCGATCACTTTGCCGCTGCTGCGGATCTCGCGCATCTTGCCGTCCAGGTAGCGCGCGGCGCTGACCAGGTTGCTGCGCTCTTCCTGCGGGCAAATGATTGAATATTCTTTGTCGAGGATCTGAACAGTGACGCTATTGCTTGAGCTCATGAGTCTTGCTCCAGGGCCTTGAGGCGCGAAATCATCGATTCGACCTTGTGCCGGGCGATTTCATTTTTTTCAATGAGGTGTGCGCGCTCCTCGCGCCAGGTTTTTTCCTGCGCTAATAGGAGTCCGTTTTGCCGTTTTAGTTGCTCGACGCGGTCGATCAACAGCTCGAGCCGGCCCATCAGCGCTTGCAGGTCGTTGTGTTCCATGGGTTCCCGTTCGATAAGATCGGTGAGTGGCGTGTTAACGAGTTGGCCGCTTCGATGGTCTTGGCGCGCCTGCCGGTGCTAGGATACAAGGTCTTCATTCTAGTCATTGCGCCGCCTGGCGCCTAGTTGCCATGTCTATTCAGAAATCCCCGTATCAAGGCTTCGCCGACCTGCTCAACGCTGGCGGTCACCCCGTTTCCCCTGCCGAGCTGCATGGCCTGCTGCTGGGCCGCAGCTGCGCTGGCGCCGATTTCGACGCCGAAGGGTGGCTGGCGGACGCGGCATTGTCGCTGGACACCGAACCTGCGGACAACGTGCGCAATGCGCTGGTTGGCCTGCAGCAGATGGTTCAGGGCGAACTGACCGGCGATGACGTCACCATCGTCATCCTGTTGCCGGCCGACGACGCGCCGCTGACCGAGCGTGCCACCGCCCTGGGCCAATGGTGCCAAGGCTTCCTGACCGGCTTTGGCCTGCACTCGGGGGGCAAGAACCTGAGCCAGGAAGCTCAGGAAATCCTTCAGGACATGGACGCCATTTCCCAGGTGCAGGAAGCGCTGGAAGAGTCCGAAGACGCCGAAAGCGACTATATGGAAGTCATGGAGTACCTGCGCGTGGCGCCGATGCTGCTGTTCACCGAGTGCGCCAAGCCAGTGGCGGCCACCAAGCCTTCCCTGCACTGATGTCGAAAAAGGGTTCCCCTGTGCCAGTAACTCATATCCCGAAGTCGGAATACGCTCGTCGACGCAAGGCTCTGATGGCGCAGATGGAGCCCAACAGCATCGCCATACTGCCCGCGGCCGCGGTGGCCATCCGCAACCGCGACGTGGAGCATGTGTACCGCCAGGACAGCGATTTCCAGTACCTCAGCGGCTTCCCCGAGCCTGAAGCGGTCATCGCCCTGATCCCCGGCCGCCAGCACGGCGAGTACGTGCTGTTCTGCCGCGAGCGCAATCCCGAGCGGGAGCTGTGGGACGGTCTGCGCGCCGGGCAGGAAGGCGCGGTGCGTGACTATGGTGCCGACGATGCTTTCCCCATTGCTGATATCGACGACATCCTGCCCGGCCTGATCGAAGGCCGCGACCGGGTGTACACCGCCATGGGCAGCCACCCCGAATTCGATCGCCATCTGATGGACTGGATCAACGTGATCCGTTCCAAGGCCAACCTCGGCTCACAGCCGCCCAATGAATTCGTGGCGCTGGACCACTTGCTCCACGACATGCGCCTGTACAAGTCGGCCGCCGAGGTGAAGGTCATGCGCCATGCCGCGCAGATCTCCGCCCGCGCCCATGTCCGCGCCATGCAGGCCTGCCGCGCCGGCCTGCATGAGTTCAGCCTGGAAGCCGAACTGGACTACGAATTCCGCAAGGGCGGGGCGAAGATGCCGGCCTACGGCTCCATCGTCGCAGCAGGCCGCAACAGTTGCATCCTGCACTATCAACAGAACGACGCCGTGCTCAGGGACGGCGACCTGGTGCTGATCGACGCTGGCTGCGAGATCGACTGTTACGCCAGCGATATCACCCGGACGTTCCCGGTCAGTGGCACCTTCTCGCCCGAGCAGAAGGCGATCTACGAACTGGTGCTCAAGTCCCAGGAAGCGGCGTTCGCCGCCATCGGCCCCGGCAAGCACTGGAACCAGGCTCACGAAGCCACGGTGCAGGTGATTACCGAAGGCCTGGTGCAACTGGGGCTGCTGCAGGGCAATGTCGATGAACTGATTGCCACCGAGGCCCACCGGGCCTTCTACATGCACCGTGCCGGCCACTGGCTGGGCATGGATGTGCATGATGTGGGCGAATACCGCGTGGGCGGCGAGTGGCGGGTGCTGGAGCCGGGCATGACCCTGACCGTTGAGCCAGGCATCTACATCAGCCCCGACAACCCGCATGTGGCGAAGAAATGGCGCGGTATCGGCGTGCGCATCGAGGACGACGTGGTGGTCACCCGCACCGGCTGTGAAATCCTGACCGGCGACGTGCCCAAGACCGTCGCTGAAATCGAAGCCTTGATGGCTCAAGCACGTACCGAGGCCGCATGAACCGCGTGAACCTGGCAATCATCGGCGGCGGCCTGGTCGGCGCCAGCCTGGCGCTGGCCCTGCAGGCCGGGGCCAAGGCACGCGGCTGGAAGATCATGCTGATCGAGCCGTTCGCCCCTGGCGATACCTACCAGCCCAGCTACGACGCGCGCTCTTCGGCGCTGTCGTTCGGCACGCGACAGATCTACGAGCGCCTTGGGCTGTGGCAGGCCATTTACCGCCGGGCCGAGCCCATCAGGCAAATCCACGTGTCCGACCGTGGCCGTTTCGGCGTCACACGCCTCACTGCGCTGGAAGAGGGCGTGCCCGCCCTGGGCTACGTGGTGGAAAACGCCTGGTTGGGGCAATGCCTGTGGCAGGCCCTGGACCCCGAGGTGGTGAGCTGGCGCGTACCGTCGGAAGTGACGCACATGCAGGTGCTGGAAGACGGCTACCGTCTGACCCTGAACGACGACACCAGCCTGGACTGCGACCTGGCGGTGCTGGCTGACGGTGGCCGCTCGGGGCTGCGCGAGCAACTGGGCATCGGTGTGCGGCGTCGGCCTTATGACCAGAGCGCACTGATTGCCAACATCAGCCCCAGCCAACCCCACGAAGGCCTGGCGTTCGAACGCTTTACCGACGACGGCCCCATGGCCCTGCTGCCGCTGCCGGACAACCGCTGCGCGCTGGTCTGGACGCGCCAGGGCATGGACGCCAAGCGCCTTGCGCAGATCGACGACCGCAGCTTCCTCAAGGAACTGCAAGGTGTGTTCGGCTACCGGCTGGGCACGTTGCAGCAAGTGGGGGCCCGGCACCTGTACCCGCTCACCCTGGTGGAAGCCGAGGAGCAGGTACGTTCACACCTGGTGGTGCTGGGCAACGCCGCCCATGCGCTGCACCCGATCGCCGGGCAGGGCTTCAACCTGTCCCTGCGCGATGTGCAGGCCTTGGCCGACACGCTGCTGGCAAGCCAGGCGCCGTTGGGTGACTTCGCGACCCTGCAACGCTACCGCGAGGCGCAGCGGCCCGATCAGGACCTGACCGTGGGCTTCTCCGACAAGGTCACCCGCTTGTTTGGCTCTTCCCAGCCGCTGGTGGCGGCAGGTCGCAACCTGGGCCTGCTGGGCCTGGACTTGCTGCCGCCTGCCAAGCGCTGGTTCGCCCGCCAGGCCATGGGCCTGGGCACCCGCGCAGACGTGCAGGGTTGAGCATGGCGATTACGGTTTTCCCTTCCTTCAACTCCGTGGAACAGGCTTGAGCATGGAACTGCGTGCAGATCTGGTAGTAGTCGGCGCCGGCATGGTGGGCAGTGCCCTGGCTCTGGCGTTGCAGGACAGCGGCCTGGAAATCCTGGTAGTGGACGGCAGCCCGCTGAGCGTCAAGGCCTTCGATGCCCAGGCGGCTTTCGAGCCCCGTGTCAGCGCCCTGTCGGCCGCCAGCCAGCGCATCCTGCAGCGCCTGGGTGCCTGGGACGGCGTCGCCCGGCGCCGCGCCAGCCCCTACGGCGACATGAGCGTGTGGGACGGCAGCGGGACCGGGCACATTCATTTCAGTGCCGCCAGCGTGCACGCCGAAGTGCTGGGCCATATCGTCGAGAACCGCGTGGTTCAGGATGCTTTGCTCGAACAGTTGCACGACAGTGACATTGGCCTGCTAGCCAATGCCCGCCTGGAACAACTGCGCCATTCCGGCGACGACTGGCTGCTGACCCTGGCTGACGGCCGTACCGTGCGCGCTCCACTGGTGGTCGCTGCTGATGGCGCCCATTCCGCGGTACGGCGCCTGGCCGGTTGCGAGACGCGCGAGTGGGATTACCTGCACCACGCCATCGTCACCAGCGTGCGCTGCGCGCAACCCCACCAGCGCACCGCCTGGCAGCGTTTCACCGACGACGGCCCGCTGGCATTCCTGCCCCTGGACCATGCCGACCAGCAACACTGGTGCTCGATTGTCTGGTCCACCACACCCGCGGAAGCCGAGCGTCTGATGGCCCTGGACGACGAACGGTTCTGCGCGGCCCTGGAGCGTGCTTTCGAAGGACGCCTGGGTACGGTCGAACATGCCGACAAGCGCCTGTGCGTGCCCTTGCGCCAGCGCCACGCCAAGCGCTACGTCGCCCCTGGCCTGGCGTTGATCGGCGACGCCGCCCACACCATCCACCCGCTGGCCGGCCAAGGGGTGAACCTGGGCTTCCTGGATGCAGCGGTATTGGCCGAAGAGCTGCTGCATGCCCAGGGCCGTGGCGAACGCCTGGCCGATGTGCGCGTACTCAGCCGCTATGAGCGTCGGCGCATGCCCCACAACCTGGCGTTGATGGCTGCCATGGAAGGGTTCGAGCGCCTGTTCCAGGCCGACCCGCTCCCCCTGCGCTGGCTGCGCAACAGCGGCCTGAAGTGGGTGGAGCAGATGCCCGACGCCAAGGCCGCGTTCGTGCGCCAGGCGCTGGGCCTGAGCGGCGACCTGCCCGAGCTTGCCCGCGCCCATAGGCAATAGCGGCCATCAAGGTAGCAGGAACCGGCTGGGAAATATCTGGTAACTGCTTGCTTTCGACATCGATTGAGATGGCAAATCGGTTTCTCTACCATTTGCCCCTCATTCGATCTCGGGGCTCTTTTCCATGCTGGCCAGCAAGCGCATTCTCACTGCATTGGCATTGACCCTGTTCACCAACGAGGCTCGCGCTGTCGATGAAGTGGTGGTGTATTCCTCGCGCATCGACGAGCTGATAAAGCCCGTGTTCGACGCCTACACCGCGAAAACCGGCGTGCCGATCAAGTTCATCACCGACAAGGAAGCGCCGCTGATGCAGCGCATCAAGGCCGAGGGCGAACACGCCACCGCCGACCTGCTGCTGACCGTGGACGCTGGCAACCTGTGGCAAGCCGAGCAGATGGGTATCCTGCAACCCATCGAGTCCAGTGTCATCGACGCCAATATCCCCGCGCAATACCGCGCCGCCAGCCACGACTGGACTGGCCTCAGCCTGCGCGCGCGGACCATCGCCTATTCCACTGCCCGGGTAAAACCCCAGGAGCTGTCTACTTACGAGGCCTTGGCCGACAAACAGTGGGAAGGGCGCCTGTGCCTGCGCACGGCGAAGAAGGTCTACAACCAGTCGCTGACCGCCACCCTGATCGAAACCCACGGCGCGGCGCAGACCGAAACCATCCTCAAGGGCTGGGTCGACAACCTGTCCACCGATGTGTTCTCCGATGACATCGCCGTGTTGCAAGCCATCAAGGCTGGCCAATGCGACGTGGGTATCGTCAACACTTACTACTACGGACGCCTGCACCGCCAGGACCCGCAACTGCCGATCAAGCTGTTCTGGCCTAACCAGGGCGACCGTGGGGTGCACGTCAACCTCTCGGGCATCGGCCTGACCCGCCATGCGCCGCACCCGGAAGCGGCCAAGGCCTTGGTGGAATGGATGACCGGTGCCGAAGCGCAGAAAATCTTTGCCGATACCAACCAGGAATTTGCGGCCAACCCGCAGGTGCAGCCTTCGGCCGAAGTCGCCAGCTGGGGTAGCTTCAAAGCCGATACCTTACCGGTAGAAGTGGCGGGCAAGCGCCAAGCCGAGGCTATTCGGCTGATGGACCGCGCTGGCTGGAACTGATTGCCAGCCATGAGGCATGCCGTGCAGCGCCGTTGGTACCCCCCCGTGCTGGCCATGGCAGCGCTGGTGCTATTGCCCCTGAGCGTCCTGCTGCTGTCCTGGCAGCATATCGATGGGGCGATCTGGGAACATTTGTGGGCCACACAACTGCCGCGTTTGCTGGGTAACACCCTGACGCTGCTGGGAGGCGTCGGCTTTGGTGTCACCGTGTTGGGGGTAAGCCTGGCCTGGCTCACCAGCCTTTGCCAGTTTCCTGGCCGGCGCTGGCTGGATTGGGCATTGATGCTGCCCTTTGCGATCCCCGCCTACGTGCTGGCCTTCGTTTTCGTCGGCCTGCTGGATTTCGCCGGGCCGCTGCAGACCCTCCTGCGCGAAGGGTTCGGCAGTGGCGTGCGCCTGCCCCGTGTGCGTTCCACCGGCGGCGTCATCATCGTGCTGGTGCTGGTGTTCTACCCCTATGTCTACCTGCTTGCCCGCACTGCGTTTCTGGCGCAGGGGCGCGGTCTGATGGAGGCAGCACGCGTGCTGGGCCATTCGCCCTGGCAGGCGTTCTGGCGGGTGGCGCTGCCCATGGCCAGGCCCGCCATCGGTGCCGGTGTGGCGTTGGCCATGATGGAAACCCTGGCGGATTTCGGTGCCGTGGCGGTGTTCAACTTCGACACCTTCACCACGGCCATCTACAAGACCTGGTACGGCTTCTTCAGCCTGGCCAGCGCCGCGCAACTGGCCAGCCTGTTACTGGTGGCCGTGGTGCTGGTGCTGTACGGCGAGCGCCGTGCCCGTGGGGCCGCCCACGTGGGCAGCGAGCGCGCTCGCGGACAACTGCGTTACCCACTGCGGGGCTGGAAGGCATTCGCCGCGAGCTTCTGGTGTGGTTTGGTGCTGGCCTGTGCGTTCGTGGTGCCCGTGCTGCAATTGCTGGTGTGGTGCTGGCAGCGCGGCCGCTTCGACCTGGACGAGCGTTACCTGGGCCTGATTCTGCACACGCTTTATCTCGGCGCCTTGGCCGCCCTGCTGACCGTGGCCCTGGCCCTGGTGCTGGCCTTTGCCAGGCGGCTGGCACCGACACCGGTCATCGGCGCCGGCGTGGGGTTGGCGAACCTGGGGTATGCCTTGCCAGGTTCCGTGCTGGCGGTATCCATCATGCTGGCCTTCAGTTACTTGGACAGGACGCTGGTGGTGCCCCTGGCCGGTCGTCCGCTCTTGCTGGGCAGCCTGGCGGCACTGTTGCTGGCCTACCTGGTGCGGTTCATGGCGGTGGCCTACGGGCCGCTGGAAAGCAGCCTGGCGAAGATACGTCCGTCACTGCCTGAAGCTTCCCGTAGCCTGGGGGTGGCCGGGCCGCGGTTGTTCTGGCGTGTCTATCTGCCGTTGCTGGTGCCCGGGGTGTTGAGCGCTGCGTTGCTGGTGTTTGTCGATGTTCTGAAGGAAATGCCTGCTACGTTGTTGATGCGTCCCTTTGGTTGGGACACGCTGGCGGTGAGGGTATTCGAGATGACCAGTGAAGGTGAATGGGCGCGTGCCTCACTGCCTGCCCTGACGCTGGTGCTGGTGGGGTTGCTGCCGGTGATCGGTTTGATTCGACGTTCGGCACGACGTATTGGTCAAAGCCAGTGACGCCTGTGCCCAAAGGTGTCAGGGCCGCGGCTTGCAGCTACAATGCGCGGCATTCAGCGCGGTCGGTCATTGTGATCGGCACTTATAGGCACCCTTGAAAACCCTGTTCCAGAGCCTTCAAGGTGTTCAGCCCAGTACTCGCGCCTCGCCAAGCCCGGAAGGAGAAACCCATGGGACAGCGTACGCCTCTGTATGACCTGCACTTGGCGCTAGGCGCCAAAATGGTTGATTTTGGCGGTTGGGACATGCCCCTGCACTACGGTTCGCAGGTTGAGGAACACCACCAGGTGCGCCGTGACTGCGGTGTGTTCGATGTGTCGCACATGACCGTGATCGACATTGACGGCCCGCAGGCCCAGGCCTTCCTCAGGCACCTGCTGGCCAACGACGTGGCCCGCCTGCAAGCCGTGGGCGCAGCCTTGTACAGCGCCATGCTCGACGAGCAGGGCGGCATCGTCGACGACATGATTGTCTACCTGTTGCAGGACGGTTACCGCCTGGTGGTCAATGCTGCCACCCGAGACCAGGACATGGCATGGCTCGGCAAGACCGTCGCGGGTTTCGAAGTACGGATACGCGAGCGCCCCGAGCTTGCCATGCTCGCCATCCAGGGCCCGGAGGCGCGGCATAAGGTCGCGCAACTGGTAACCCAGGCACGCGCCAACCTGATCCATCAGCTCAAACCTTTCCAAGGCCTGACCGACGGCGATTGGTTCATCGCGCGCACCGGCTATACCGGTGAAGACGGCTTGGAAATCGTTTTGCCCAGGGACCAGGCCCCGGCATTTTTCAACGACCTGGTCGGTGCCGGGCTTTCGCCAATCGGCCTCGGGGCCCGGGATACGCTGCGTCTGGAGGCGGGCATGAACCTTTACGGCCAGGACATCGACCAGGCGCATTCGCCCCTGGTCTCCAACATGGCCTGGAGCATTGCCTGGGAGCCGGCCGAGCGCGACTTCATTGGCCGCGCCGCGCTGCTGGCCGAACAGGGTCGCGGCGTGGATGAAAAACTGGTTGGCCTGGTGCTGGAAGAACGCGGCGTGTTGCGTGCCCACCAGGTAGTCCGTATCGCAGAAATTGGCGAAGGGGAGATCACCAGTGGTAGTTTCTCACCTACGTTGAGCAAATCGATCGCCCTGGCGCGCGTCCCGATGGCCACTGCCGACCGAGCCGAGGTGGAAATCCGCGGCAAGTGGTACCCGGTGCGGGTCGTGCGGCCCACGTTCGTGCGCCATGGCAAAACCCTGATCTGATGACTGTGCGGGCCTGCCGCCGACCCTGTTGAGGACAACAAACCATGAGCAATATCCCCGCTGACCTGCGTTTTGCCGAAAGCCACGAGTGGGCACGCCTGGAAGCCGATGGCACCGTCACCGTCGGTATCTCCGACCACGCCCAGGAAGCCCTGGGTGACGTGGTGTTCGTCGAGCTGGCCGAAGTGGGCAAGGTCTTCACTGCTGGCGACGCCGCTGGCGTGGTCGAGTCGGTAAAGGCTGCCTCGGACATCTACGCACCCGTGTCGGGCGAAGTGATCGCCGTCAACGAGGAACTGGCCGACAGCCCGGAGACATTGAACGAGGAGCCTTACAGCGCGTGGATCTTCAAGCTCAAGCCAAGCGACAAAGCTGAACTGGACAACCTGCTGGACGCTGCCGGCTACAAAGCCGCCATCGGCGAGTAACTTCCGGGCGCGGGCGGCAATCTCTTTCTAGACTGAACAGGCCTCGACACGTCGAGGCCTCGTTTCTGGAAGAGAGAGCCGCCATGTCCCGGTTGCCAGCGCTGAGTGAACTGCAAGACCCCGGTGCCTTTGCCCGTCGCCACCTTGGCCCCGATGCCGCTGAACAGCGCGGCATGCTCGACGCCCTGGGGCTTGCCAGCCGCGCCGAGCTGATCGAACAGACGGTTCCCCCCAACATCCGCTTCAATGGCGCGCTTGAGTTGCCCCCGGCGCTGGACGAAACCGCCGCCCTGGCGAAGTTGCGCGGCTATGCCGAGCAGAACCAGGTCTGGACCAGCCTGATCGGCATGGGCTACCACGGCACGCTGACGCCAGCCGTGATTCTGCGCAACGTGCTGGAAAACCCTGGCTGGTACACCGCCTATACCCCCTACCAACCCGAAATTGCCCAGGGTCGGCTGGAAGCGCTGCTCAGCTTTCAGCAACTGACCATCGACCTCACCGGTCTCGAACTGGCCAATGCCTCGTTGCTCGATGAAGCCACCGCGGCGGCAGAAGCCATGGCCCTGGCGCGGCGGGTGAGCAAGTCGAAAAGCCAGCGTTTCTTCGTCGACCGCAACTGCCACCCACAAACCTTGTCGGTGGTGCAGACCCGCGCGAACGGGTTTGGCATAGAGCTGGTGGTCGATACTGTGGATAACCTGTCGAGCCACGAGGTGTTCGGCGCGTTACTGCAATACCCCGACACCCACGGCGAAGTCCGCGACCTGCGCCCCCTGATCGCGCAGCTGCATGCCCAGCAAGCCATCGCCTGCGTGGCCGCCGACCTGCTGAGCCTGTTGCTGTTGACCCCGCCCGGGGAGTTGGGCGCCGACGTGGTCTTTGGCTCTACCCAGCGCTTTGGCGTGCCCATGGGCTACGGCGGCCCGCACGCAGCCTATTTCGCCAGCCGCGAAGCCTACAAGCGCGCCATCCCCGGGCGCATCATCGGTGTCTCCAAGGATGCCCGTGGCAACGTCGCGTTGCGCATGGCCTTGCAGACTCGCGAGCAGCATATTCGTCGGGAGAAGGCCAATTCGAACATTTGCACCGCGCAGGTGCTGCTGGCCAACATCGCCGCCTTTTATGCCGTGTACCACGGGCCTGACGGCTTGCGGCGCATTGCCCAGCGCGTGCACCGGCTGACCCAGGTGCTGGCGGCCGGGCTTGAGCGCAAGGGCATCACGCGCCTGAACACTCATTTCTTCGACACCCTGACCCTCGAAGTAGGGGGCGCCCAGACCGCGATCCTGGAAAGTGCCCAGGCCGCACGGATCAACCTGCGCATCCTGGGGCGTGGGCAGTTGGGCGTGAGCCTGGACGAAACCTGCGATGCCGCCACCGTTGGCACGCTGTGGGACATTTTCCTGGGTGTCGACCATGGGCTCGATGTCGCCACGCTGGACGCCGAAGGCCTGGCGCCGGGTATGCCCGATGAGCTCGTGCGTACCTCCACGTACCTGACCCACCCGGTGTTCAACCAGCACCATAGCGAAACCGAGATGCTGCGCTACCTCAAGCAACTGGAGAACAAGGACCTGGCGCTGAACCAGTCCATGATCCCCCTCGGCTCTTGCACCATGAAGCTCAACGCCACCAGCGAGATGATCCCCATCACCTGGCCTGGCTTTGCCCTGCTGCATCCGTTCGCCCCCCTGGACCAGGCGCGCGGCTACAAGGCGATGATCGACGAACTGGAGCAGTGGCTGTGCGCGACCACGGGCTTCGATGCCATCTGCATGCAGCCCAACTCTGGCGCCCAGGGTGAATACGCCGGCCTGCTGGCGATCCGCAAATACCATGAAAGCCGCCAGCAGGGGCAGCGGGACATCTGCCTGATCCCGGCCTCGGCGCATGGCACCAACCCGGCTTCAGCGCAAATGGCGAGCATGCGGGTGGTGATCGTCGAGTGCGATGAGGCTGGCAACGTCGACCTCGACGACCTGAAGGCCAAGGCCCAGGCGGCGGGTGACAAGCTTTCCTGCCTGATGGCCACGTACCCCTCCACCCACGGCGTGTACGAAGAGGGTATTGCCGAGATCTGCGAGGTGGTCCACCAGCATGGGGGCCAGGTGTACATGGACGGTGCCAACCTCAATGCGCAAGTCGGCCTGGCACGCCCCGCCGATATCGGCGCCGATGTGTCGCACATGAACCTGCACAAGACCTTCTGCATTCCCCATGGCGGCGGGGGCCCGGGCATGGGCCCGATCGGCGTGCGCGCGCACCTGGCCCCCTTCGTGGCCAACCATCCCGTGGTGCCCCTGGAAGGCCCGCTGCCGAGCAATGGCGCCGTCAGCGCGGCGCCCTGGGGCAGCGCGAGCATTTTGCCGATCAGCTGGATGTACATCGCCATGATGGGGCCGCGGCTGGTGGAGGCGACGGAGGTGGCGATACTCTCGGCCAACTACCTGGCGCGGCAGCTCGGGGCGGCGTTCCCGGTGCTTTACAGCGGCCGCAATGGCCGGGTGGCACACGAATGCATCATCGACCTGCGGCCCTTGAAGGCGCAGACCGGCATCAGCGAAGAAGACGTGGCCAAACGCTTGATGGACTACGGTTTCCACGCCCCGACCATGTCGTTCCCTGTGCCTGGCACCTTGATGATCGAGCCGACCGAAAGTGAATCGAAGGCCGAACTGGACCGTTTCGTCGAGGCCATGTTGGCTATTCGCGCCGAGATCGAACAAGTAGCCAGCGGCCAGTGGCCCGCCGAGGACAACCCGCTGATACGGGCGCCGCACACTTTAGCGGACATCACCGAACCATGGGCACGGCCTTATTCCATCGCCCAGGCGATTACCCCCAGTAGCCACACGAAGGCGCACAAATACTGGCCAGCAGTGAACCGGGTGGACAATGTGTATGGGGACAGGAACCTGTTCTGCGCGTGCGTGCCGCTAGCCGACTATCGCGGCTGAATACGTGTTGCATCCCTGTGGTACACCGCGGTGTCCCACAGGGAACCGGGGGCAGTGCGATCAATCAGCCGTAGGCTCGGCGCCCTTGATCAGGATGGCGTTGGCCAATTCCATATCGGTGGCTTTCAGGCCAGGGTTATCGGTGCGCACTTGCTGCATCGCTGCTTCCAGGTACGGCCCCTTGATGCTGCCGTTGCTGGCCACATAGCTACCGGCATCGTCCTGAGCAGCGACGATCAGTTTGTGGTGACGGAACGTCAGGTACGTGGAACCGGTGGTTGCCCCGGACGAAAGCACGTCGCGCAGGAAGCCGTCGGCCATGGCTGAACCGACGGGTACCGAGAGCAGGGCGAGCGTTACAACGGCAGTTTTCAGACGCATGATGGGTGACTCCGACAGGGATGATCTCGGTATTTTGATTCGCAATTGATTGGCGTAGTTCCCAGGTCGGCGCAGACTATTTCAAATCATGGCGCGGCGTCACGCGCAGCACTTCTTCCACTGTCGTGTGCCCCGCGGCTACCTTCTGGGCCCCTGACAAACGCAGGCTGCGCATGCCTTCCATCACGGCGCGGCGCTTGAGCGACAGCAGGTCTGTCTCGGCCTGGATGTGCGCTTTCACGGTGTCGGTCATCTGCAAGATCTCGTACACCCCGGCGCGTCCGCGAAAGCCCGTGTCGCGGCACTCGGTGCAGCCGATGGCGCGGTGGGCATGGGTCGGGGCGGGCGCCTGCCAGGGGCGCGTCAGTGCCGACCAGTCTTCTTCGGACAGCGCCTGAGGCACCTTGCAATGGGGGCACAACGTGCGCACCAGGCGCTGGGCCATTACCCCCAGCAGGGTGGCCTTGATCAGGTAGTGCGGCACGCCCAGTTCCAGCAGGCGACTGATGGCGCTGGGGGCGTCGTTGGTGTGCAGCGTCGATAGCACCAGGTGGCCCGTGAGTGCTGCCTGGATGGCCATTTCGGCGGTTTCCAGGTCACGAATCTCGCCGATCATGATGATGTCCGGGTCTTGGCGCATGAGCGCGCGAACACCGCTGGCGAAGCTCAGGTCGATGTTGTGCTGGACCTGCATCTGGTTGAACGCCGGCTCCACCATTTCAATGGGGTCTTCGATGGTGCATAGGTTGACCTGGGGTGTGGCGAGGCGCTTGAGCGTGGTGTAAAGCGTGGTGGTCTTGCCCGAGCCCGTGGGGCCGGTGACCAGAATGATGCCGTTGGGCTGGCTGATCATGTCTTGCCAGCGGCGCAGGTCGTCGCTGGCCAGGCCCAGTTCGTGGAAGTCCTTGAGCAGTACCTGCGGGTCGAAGATACGCATTACCATCTTCTCGCCAAAGGCCGTGGGCAAGGTCGAGAGGCGTAATTCCACCTCGCCACCTTCCGGAGTCTTGGTCTTGACCCGACCATCCTGGGGTTTGCGTTTTTCTGCCACATTCATCCGCCCCAGGCTCTTTAGGCGGCTGACGATGGCCATGGTCACCTGGGTGGGGAACTGATAGACGTTGTGCAGGATGCCGTCGATGCGAAAGCGTACCGTGCCCTGTTCACGACGCGGTTCGATGTGGATATCGCTGGCGCGTTGCTGGAAGGCGTACTGAAACAGCCAGTCGACGATGTTGACGATGTGGGCGTCATCGGCGTCAGGCTCCTGGTCGCTGGCACCCAGGTTCAGCAGTTGCTCGAAGTTGCCCGTGCTGTTGCCGCGCAGTTCCGTGGTGTTGGCGCCGCTGACCGAGCGGGCCAGCCGGTAGAACTCCACGGTGAAACGCTGAATTTCGGCAGGGTTGGCCACCACCCGCTTGATCGGGCGCTTGAGTACGTGGGTGAGGTCGGCCTCCCAGCTGCATACGAAAGGCTGGGCGCTGGCCACCGTGACCGCGGTGCGCGATACCGCCACGGCCAGGATCTTGTGACGCTGGGCAAAACCGTAGGACATCAAGGGCGTGAGCGCCGCCACGTCGATCTTCAACGGGTCGATGCGCAGGTAGGGCTGGCCGGCCTGCTGGGCCAGCCACACGGTCAGTTGTTCGAGGTCCAGGCACTTGCCTGGTCGGCTCAGGTCTTCCAGCTGCTGTGCGGCGATGAATTCCAGGGGGTGCAGGTGGCTGTTATCCAGCGCGCGGCGCATGGCGATAGCATGTTCAGCGCAGTCCTGCTTGAGAAAGCCCTGGGCAACCAGGTCGCGCAGCAGTTCATTCAAATCCAGCCAGCGGTCCTCAATAGCGGTAACGACGGACATGCGGGCTCCTTGACTCGGTCTACAGTAAACCGGCCGCGCAGGAGCGCGACCCGGTTGCAAGGGTAGACCGGGGAAACATGTCGAGGTTGCCGAGGGGCCCGGGAAAAAGTTACTAGCGGTTGCCGGCGTTCAGCCGTTGGCCGCTACCCCCAGCGTGGCGGGGTTTCGCAGCTCCACCGAAAGTACGTAGATGAGGTTGCGCATTTTGTTGCCGATCACTTCCGCGCGGTGCCAGCTGAGGCCGTCGACCTGCAGTTCGATGGATAGCAGGTCCTCCTCGCGCACCACCCGCAGGTCCTGGGGAATCAGGTATTGCATGGCCAGCAGGTTGAGCACACGGCAGAGACTGTCTGGCTCCGCCTCGGCCAAGACTTGGTAGTGGGCGACGGTGGTGGGCTGATGGGCGCCCCAGCTGTCGCTGCGGGTAGGCAGATGGGCTTCGTGGACGGTCATGATGCTGCTCCGGGAACGATGGGCATAGCTTTGCATGGCCATCGGGGAATTTCTTGCCTCGATCCGGCACATATTGGGGCGCATTGAATTGTATGATTCAGCATTGCCTGAATAGGGGGAATTATTATGCAAGGCGGCTTGGATCATTACGACCGGCGCATCCTGGCGCTGCTGCAAGAGGATGCGTCGCTGTCCAGCGCGCAGATCGCCGAGCAGGTCGGGCTGTCGCAGTCACCGTGCTGGCGGCGTATCCAGCGGCTCAAGGAAGAGGGGGTCATACGGGGGCAGGTCACCCTGCTGGACCGCAAGAAAATCGGCCTGAACACGCAGATTTTCGCCGAGGTCAAACTCAACGCCCACGGCCGCTCCAACTTCACCGAATTCACCGAGGCGATCCGCGGCTTTCCGGAAGTGCTGGAGTGCTATGTGCTGATGGGGTCAGTGGACTTTCTGCTGCGCATCGTGACCCCGGACATCGAGGCCTACGAGCGGTTTTTCTTTGAGAAACTGTCGCTGGTACCGGGCATCCAGGAAGTGAACTCGACGGTCGCATTGTCGGAAATCAAGTCCACCACCAGTCTGCCGGTTCTATGAAGATCGCAGGCTGACCGCTGCTACTTGCGCAGGATCTGCTTCCAGGCACGGCTCTGGGATACGGTCAGCGCCTGCTGCACGCGTGCTTCCAGCACTTCGTCGCTGATGTCGGTATCAGCCAGTTCATGCAGCTTGTTCAGCTCACCGAACAGACGGTCCACTTCCGGCAGGTCCAGGACCTGACGGGCGTGGTGCAGCCAGCTCTGGATACGTTCGATGCGCGGCAGCTGTTCGGCCAGGTCTTCGGGTTGCTGCTGGTAACGGCCCAGTTGCAACGCTGCAGCTTCTTCGCCCAGGAAGTGGCTCAACCAGTTGACCAGCTGCGCGGCGCCCTGGCGGTTGCCACGGTTGTTGCGCTCAGCGGTCCAGGCGCGCTCCATCAGCCAGCGGGAGGTGTTCAGCGAGAACAGGCCCCAGCGGGTGTCCTGCAGTTCTTCGGCGAACTGCTCAGGGGCAGCCTGGCGGACGTCTTCATCTTCGTTGCCGGCCTGCACCAGCGGGCGCCAGTCTTCCAGCAGGGCATCGAGGCTCACGCGCAGTTCATGGGTAGTGCTGCGTGGCGCTGCCTGGCCCAGGCTGCCGGCCAGGGCGCGCAGCTCGATCAGTTGCGCCACCCAGTCTTGCAGCAGGCGCCAATGGCCGTTGAAACGGTACTGCTCGGCCAGGCGCTGGCTGGTGCCCAGCAGGTGCCATGCCAGGGCGGCGAAGGCATCGTCCAAGGGCATTTCAGCGTTCAGTTCCGGCGTCGGCAAGCTCAGGGCGTAGCTGCCCGGCTCGGCCAGGCGGTAGCCACGTTCGGCCTTGCTGATGTCGCACGGCATCAACGGCAGCTTGACGGCCAGTTCGGCGGCCAGTTCCAGCAGCGCGGCGGGCTCGCCTTCGCGCAGCTCCAGCTCCAGCTCGCAGATTTCCTCGGATTGCTTGCCGACGATGACCTTGCCCAGGTCCAGCGCGGCCTCGATCACCACCTTGGCCTTGCCGCGGCCCCAGGCGATTTCCGCGCGTTCGCGGACGAAGTCGGTGGTGAACACCGGCTTGATGGTTTTCTTGTCCAGCTCGGCCAGTTCGTCAGGCCAGCATTCGCCGTCCAGCTTCTTGAGGTCCAGCTTGGCCTTGGTCAGGTCCCAGTTGTACTCGTTGCGCTCGGACAGGCCGGCAATGCTCTGGCCGCGGGTCTTGAGGGTCTGGATGACTTCGTCGCCATCCTTGCGCAGGCGCAGCGCGACCTTGGCCGCAGCCAGTTCGCCCGTGGGCGTGTCGAAATACTGATTGAACAGCTCACGGCGTTCCCAGCCACTCTTGTTGCGCTTTTTCAGCAACGGGTGTTCGCGCAATTCAGCCAGGGTTTCGGGGCTGACGCGCAGTTTGATTTCGGTTTCTTTTTGCATGGCGGGAGAATCCAGGCGCTGTTCTGATAGGAGCGCAGATGACTGCTAAGGCCGTGCAGTGTACAGCAGTCCTATCCCGGCGGTTTATTCTCGGTACTCAATGGCTCTATGATGGGGCTCGCCAACGGGAGAACGAGCATGCCGCTGCCCTCATTCAAAGAGCAATTCGCCGCCTTGATCGCCGCGCCTTCGGTGAGCTGCACCCAGGCCAGCCTGGACCAGACCAACAAGCCGGTGATCGATCTGCTGGCCAGTTGGCTGGGCGACCTGGGCTTCTCCTGCGACATTCATGAAGTGTCGCCCGGCAAGTTCAACCTGCTGGCCAGCCGCGGTACCGGCCCTGGCGGCCTGGTACTGTCAGGCCACAGCGACACCGTGCCGTATGACGAAAAGCTCTGGCAGACCGACCCGCTCAAGCTCACCGAAGTAGACGGGCGCTGGGTAGGCCTGGGCAGTTGTGACATGAAAGGCTTTTTCGCCTTGATCATCGAGGCCGTGCGGCCATTGCTTGCGCATGACTTCAAGCAACCGCTGCTGGTTCTCGCCACCTGTGACGAGGAAAGCTCCATGGCCGGGGCCAAGGCCCTGGCTGCCGCTGGCTGGCCGCTGGGCCGCGCAGCCGTGATCGGTGAACCCACCGGCCTCAAGCCCGTACGCCTGCACAAGGGCGTGATGATGGAGCGCATCGACATACTGGGGCGCAGCGGCCATTCCTCCGACCCAAGCCTTGGCCATAGCGCCATGGAAGCCATGCATGGCGCCATCAGTGAGCTGATGGGCCTGCGCAAGCAGTGGCAGGTGGAATACAACAACCCGCAATTCAGCGTGCCACAGCCCACCCTGAACTTTGGCTGCATCCATGGCGGTGACAACCCCAACCGCATTTGTGGCCAGTGCTCCCTGGAGTTCGACCTGCGGCCGTTGCCGGGCATGGACCCCAAGGTGCTGCGTGACGCCATTCGCCAGAAGCTGCAACCCTTGGCCGAGTTGCACCAGGTGAAGATCGACTACGCGCCGCTGTTCAGCGAAGTGCCGCCTTTCGAGCAGGCCGCGGACTGCGAGCTGGTCCAGGTAGCCGAACGTCTCACCGGCCATCGGGCGGAAGCGGTGGCATTCGGCACCGAAGCACCTTATCTTCAGCGCCTGGGTTGCGAGACCCTGATATTGGGGCCCGGCGACATCGCCTGTGCGCACCAGCCAGGAGAATTCCTGGAAATGTCACGTCTGGACCCTACTGTGCGTCTATTGCGTGAACTGATCGAACATTACTGCCTGAAGCCGGTCAGCCTTTAAAGGCTGGCTTCGGCCATTCGTACATGACCAGAGGAGAGCCGCGCGTGTCGCTAAGCCTGTTACGACGATAACCAGCAGCCAGCTGTGCGTTCCCATGTTGTTCGTCCACTTTTCCACAGGCTTTTGAGTTATGCCCGAATACGTCAATTGGCTTCGCCACGCGTCCCCCTATATCAACGCCCACCGGGACTGCACCTTCGTGGTCATGCTGCCCGGCGATGGCCTGGAACATCCCAATTTCGGCAACATCGTTCATGACCTGGTGTTGCTGCACAGCCTGGGTGTGCGCCTGGTGCTGGTACATGGTTCCCGCCCCCAGATCGAAAGCCGCCTAGCGGCTCGTGGCCTGACGCCCCACTACCACCGTGGCCTGCGTATTACCGACGCCGCCACCCTGGAATGCGTGGTCGACGCGGTCGGCGCGCTGCGCATTGCCATTGAAGCGCGCCTGTCCATGGACATGGCGTCCTCGCCCATGCAGGGCGCGCGCCTGCGCGTGGCCAGCGGCAACCTGGTCACCGGCCGCCCCATCGGTGTCGTCGAGGGCATCGACTACCACCACACCGGCGAAGTGCGCCGCGTCGACCGCAAAGGGATCAACCGCCTGCTGGACGAGCGCTCCATCGTGCTGCTGTCGCCGCTTGGCTATTCGCCTACCGGCGAAGTGTTCAACATTGCCTGCGAAGACGTCGCTACCCGCGCCGCCATTGACCTGCAGGCAGACAAGCTGCTGCTGTTCGGCGAGGATCGCGGCTTGATCGATGCCAACGGCAAGCTGGTGCGTGAATTGCGCCCACAGCAAGTGCCTGCGCACCTGGAGCGCCTTGGCATGGAGAACTACCAGGCCGAGTTGCTGGATGCGGCGGCCCAGGCCTGCAAGGGCGGCGTGGGCCGCAGCCATATCGTCAGTTACACCGAGAATGGCGCGTTGCTGACCGAGCTGTTCACCCGCGATGGGGGCGGCACCCTGGTTGCCCAGGAACAATTCGAGCAGGTGCGTGAAGCGGCCATCGAAGACGTCGGTGGCCTGCTGGACCTGATCAGCCCGTTGGAAGAGCAGGGCATTCTGGTGCGCCGTTCGCGCGAGGTGCTGGAACGCGAGATCGAGCAATTCAGTGTGGTGGAGCGCGAGGGCATGATCATCGCCTGCGCAGCGTTGTACCCCATCGCCGACTCCGAGGCCGGTGAGCTGGCGTGCCTGGCCGTGAACCCGGAATACCGTCATGGCGGCCGTGGTGACGAATTGCTGGAGCGCATCGAAGACCGGGCGCGGGAGATGGGCCTCAAGACCCTGTTCGTGCTGACGACCCGTACCGCCCACTGGTTCCGCGAGCGCGGCTTCGAGCCCAGCGGTGTGGAACGCCTGCCAGCGGCGCGAGCGTCGCTGTACAACTACCAGCGCAACTCGAAAATCTTCGAAAAAGCCCTCTGAGGACAGGTTGCAAGCTGCAGGCTAAAAGCTGCAGCTTGCAGTGGCTGCTTAGTTGCTGATCGCCAGAATGCTGGCCTGGTAGGAGCCGACGAAGGTGTCGAAATCACCGACTTCGGTCTGTTCCAGCTCGGCCTGCTCGGCAATGGACCTGCGCGCCATTTCCTCGAATTTCGCCTGTTCTTCTGTGCTCAGCGCCTGGCTGCGGAAGAATTCCGCGTGGGCCTGGCTCTGACGCAGGGAGAACTGGGCGAAGCTTTCCTTGTGCTCGGCCATGCTTGCCAGCACTTGCGCCGAGGGCGTCAGTGACGGGTCGCTGACTTTGGCACGCTGGGCGGCCAGGGCCTTGGCGTGTTCGTCGCTGCCGTGGCTTTGGTCGAGCAGGCTGGCCAGTGGGGCGATCTGGTCCAGCAGTTCGCTGGCCCATTGCTTGAGTTCCACCGGCTGACCGTCACGCTGCAGTTGCAGGCCGGGTTTGCGGCCTTCCTTGACCACGCTCAGGAAGTTGTTGGTAGCGCCGCCGCACTCGGCGGTTTCCAGCAACGGGCTGTCGTGCAGGGCGCAGTACAGCAGGAAGGCGTCCATGAACCGGGCTTCCGGCAGGTCGATGCCGGTGGGCAGGAACGGGTTGATGTCCAGGCAGCGTACTTCCACGTACTGCACCCCACGGGCCATCAGCGCCTGGATGGGGCGCTCGCCGGTGTAGGTCACGCGCTTGGGGCGGATATTGGAGTAGTACTCGTTTTCGATCTGCAGGATGTTGGTGTTCAACTGCACCCACTCGCCATCCTTGTGGGTGCCGATCTGCACATACGGCGCATACGGCGTGGCCACGGCCTTGCGCAGGCTGTCGGTGTAGCTGGGCAGGTCGTTGTAGCACGGGGTCAGGCCAGCCTGGGCATTGCTCTGGTAACCCAGGTCGCTCATGCGCAGGCTGGTGGCATACGGCAGGTACAGGGTATCGGCGTCCAGCTGTTCGAGCTGATGGCTGCGCCCGCGCAGGAAACCTGCGTCCAGGGCCGGCGAGGCGCCGAACAGGTACATCAGCAGCCAGCTGTAGCGGCGGAAGTTGCGGATCAGGCCGATATAGGCCGAGGACTGGTAGTCGCGGTCGGTCTGTACGGCGCCTTCGGCTTCACGCAGCAGCGGCCATAGCTGTTCGGGCAGCGAGAAGTTGTAGTGAATGCCGGCGATGCACTGCATGGTGCGGCCGTAGCGCAGGGCCAGGCCCTGGCGGTACACGTACTTGAGCTGGCCGATGTTGGAGGTGCCGTAGTAGGCGATCGGGATGTCTTCTTCAGCCGGCAGCGGGCAGGGCATCGACGGGCTCCAGAGGAACTCGTTGCCAAGCTTGGTATAGGCGAAGCGGTGGATCTTCTCCAGGCTCTGCAGGGTCTGCGTTGGATCTTCGAGGGCCGGGGTGATGAACTCCAGCAGCGACTCGGAATAGTCAGTGGTGATCTGTTCATGGGTCAGCGCGGCGCCCAGCGCTTCGGGGTGCGGGGTCTGTGCCAGGCGGCCCTGGGCAGTGACACGCAGGCATTCGCGCTCGATGCCGTGCAGGCAATGCTCGAGCAGGGTCAGGTTGGCTCGCTCGCCCAAAAGGCGCAGGCGGCGGTTGAGAAGTTCGCTCAAGTTGGATTCCTTCACGCGTCAGTCGCCCCAATATGGGGGTAGAGTTGACGGTCTACAAGGGTGACGAAAGGAACCGGCGTTGTCGCCTGGTTATGTTGCTTAGTGTCAGAATTTTCGTCTGACGTTCCGCTTTTTCCAGGTAGTCGATTCCGGCACCGCGTACGCAGTGCCGAAATTAACTCATTAGGGATACAAATCGCTAGAGAACCACGAAGGTGCCCTGCGCTTTTGCCATCAGTTTGTCGCCCTGGAGCACTTCGGCGTCGACCACCAACGTGCGCTTGCCGCCGTGGACAATGGTGGCCACACACACCACCTCACCCTGGGCGACGGGGCGCATGTAGTTGATCTTGCACTCCAGGGTCACGCTCTGCTGGTCGAACCCGTGGTGGCTGGAGCAGGCCAGGCCCATGGTGATGTCCACCAGGCTGAACAGCGCGCCACCGTGCATCACCTGCCCGCGATTGCGCAGGTGCGGTTCCAGCGCCAGGGCCACCTCGGCCTTGCCCTTTTCCAGGCTCAGCAGGCGGCAGCCCAGCATCTGGCTGAAGGCGCTGTGTACCAGCGCTTCAGGGATGTCCATCAGCGTTTCTTCAACTGCTTGGCGTTGGCGAACAGCGACGCCATGGCGTTGTTCACTGGCGCCGCGGCGGTTTCTTTCTGGCGTGCTGGCGCACCTTGCTGGCGCGGGCTCGCGCCTGGGCGGCTGCCGCGGGCACCATCGACTTTCTCCCCCGGGGTGTCGCTCATGCGCATGGACAAGCCCACGCGTTTGCGGGGGATGTCGACTTCCATCACCTTGACCTTGACCACGTCACCGGCCTTGACGGCTTCGCGCGGGTCCTTGATGAACTTCTCCGACAATGCCGAGATGTGCACCAGGCCGTCCTGGTGCACGCCGATATCGACGAAGGCGCCGAAATTGGTGACGTTGGTCACCACGCCTTCCAGGATCATGCCCGGCTCCAGGTCCTTGAGGTCTTCGACACCGTCCTGGAAGGCGGCCGTCTTGAACTCCGGACGCGGGTCGCGGCCTGGCTTGTCCAGCTCCTGAAGAATGTCGGTGACGGTCGGCAGGCCGAAGGTTTCGTCGGTGAATTTCTTCGGGTCCAGGCGCTTGAGGAAGGCGCTATCGCCGATCAGCGAGCGGATATCGCGGTCGGTCTCGGCGGCGATGCGCTGTACCAGCGGGTAAGCTTCGGGGTGAACCGCCGAGGCGTCCAGCGGGTTGTCGCCGTTCATCACGCGCAGGAAGCCTGCGGCCTGCTCGAAGGTTTTCTCGCCCAGGCGGCTGACTTTCTTCAGCGCCGCGCGGGTCTTGAAGGCGCCGTTCGCGTCGCGGTGGGCAACGATATTCTGCGCCAGGGTGCTGTTGAGGCCCGAAATACGCGCCAACAGCGCTACCGATGCGGTGTTCACGTCCACGCCCACGGCGTTCACGCAGTCCTCGACCACGGCGTCCAGGCCGCGGGCCAGCTTGAGTTGCGAAACGTCATGCTGGTACTGGCCGACACCGATGGACTTGGGGTCGATCTTCACCAGCTCGGCCAGCGGATCTTGCAGGCGGCGGGCGATGGACACGGCACCACGGATGGACACGTCCAGGTCGGGGAACTCCTTGGCCGCCAGTTCCGAGGCCGAATACACCGAAGCACCGGCCTCGGAGACCATGACCTTGGTCATCTTCAGGCCTGGGTATTTCTTGATCAGGTCGGCCGCCAGCTTGTCGGTTTCACGGCTGGCGGTGCCGTTCCCGATGGCGATCAGGTCCACCGAGTGCTTGGCGCACAGGGCGGCCAGCACGGCGATGGTCTGGTCCCACTTGTTGTGCGGGACATGAGGGTAGACGGTGGCGGTGTCCAGCAGCTTGCCGGTGGCGTCGACCACGGCGACCTTGCAGCCAGTGCGCAGGCCCGGGTCCAGGCCCAGGGTGGCACGCGGGCCGGCGGGGGCGGCCAGCAGCAGGTCGTGCAGGTTGTGGGCGAAGACATTGATGGCTTCGGCCTCGGCGGCGTCGCGCAGTTCGCCGAACAGGTCGGTTTCCAGGTGCGTGTACAGCTTCACTTTCCAGGTCCAGCGCACCACTTCGCCCAACCACTTGTCGGCAGGGCGGTTCTGGTTTTTCAGGTCGAAATGCTCGCCGATCATCATTTCGCACGGGTGCAGGGTACCCGGCGCTTCATCGCCGACCTTCAGCGTAGAGCTGAGCACGCCTTCGTTGCGGCCGCGGAAAATCGCCAGGGCGCGGTGCGAGGGCATGCTCTTGAGTGGCTCGTCGTGTTCGAAGTAGTCGCGGAACTTGGCGCCTTCCTCTTCCTTCCCAGCCACGACGCGGGCACTGATGGTGGCTTCCTGCTTGAGGAAGTTGCGCAGCTTGTCCAGCAGCTTGGCGTCTTCGGCGAAGCGCTCCATGAGAATGTACTTGGCGCCTTCCAGGGCGGCCTTGGAGTCCGCTACGCCCTTGTCGGCGCTGACGAAACGGGCGGCTTCGGCCTCGGGCGTCAGCATCGGGTCGGCCAGCAGGCCATCGGCCAGTTCGCCGAGGCCGGCTTCCAGGGCGATCTGGCCCTTGGTGCGGCGCTTCTGTTTATAAGGCAGGTAGAGGTCTTCGAGGCGGGTCTTGGTGTCGGCGAGCTTGATGTCGCGGGCCAGTTCGGGGGTCAGTTTGCCCTGTTCCTCGATGCTGGCCAGAATGCTGGCGCGGCGGTCGTCGAGTTCGCGCAGGTAACGCAGGCGTTCTTCCAGGTTGCGCAATTGGGTGTCATCCAGGCTCCCGGTCACTTCCTTCCGATAACGGGCGATGAAGGGTACCGTGGAGCCTTCATCCAAAAGAGCCACGGCCGCTTCGACCTGCTGTGGGCGTACGCCGAGTTCTGCGGCGATGCGGCTGTTGATGCTGTCCATAAGACCACCTGACCAATTGTGAATGCAGAGCCGCCGGGCGCGCCCGGCCTGAAAGGGGCGCATTATAACCAGCGATTCCGGGTTGGGGCATGATGGCAAATTCACCTGTCGGCGCCGTCTGTCATGGCAACCCAGGTAAAATCTGCTAACAATGCACACAGCACACTGTTTCGGCAGCTGCGCCATAATGCACGCCGAGATCACAGGAGTAAGCCATGAGCAGTACTGCACAAGCACCAAAGATTCTGATTGTTGACGACGATCAGGTCATCCGGGATCGGCTGGTGCGCTTTCTCACCGAAAACACCGACTTCAACGTTCGCGCCGTGGGCGACACCAAGGAAATGGACCGCCTGCTGGCGCGCGAAGCCTATAACCTGATCGTGCTGGACCTGATGCTGCCCGGCGAAGACGGCCTCACCGCCGCCGCGCGCCTGCGCCGCGAGAAAGCCAACCCGATCCCGGTGATCATGCTCACCGCCAAGGGTGACGACCAGGACCGCATCCGCGGGCTGGAACACGCCGACGACTACCTGGGCAAGCCATTCAACCCCCACGAGCTGGTAGCGCGCATCAAGGCCGTGCTGTTCCGCCGTGTGGCCCCGGTGCCGGGCGCCCCGGCCAGCGAGGACGAAGTGGTTACCTTCGGCGACTATTCCCTGTCGCTGGCCACCCGCGAGCTCAAGCGTGGCGATGAAGTGCACATGCTGACCACCGGTGAGTTCGCCGTGCTCAAGGCGCTGGTCATGCACGCCCGCGAGCCGCTGACCCGCGACAAGCTGATGAACCTGGCCCGTGGCCGCGAGTGGGACGCCCTGGAGCGCTCCATCGATGTGCAGATATCCCGCCTGCGTCGTATGATCGAGCCCGACCCGTCCAAGCCGCGCTATATCCAGACCGTGTGGGGCGTGGGTTACGTGTTCGTGCCGGACGGCAACAGCAAGTGATGGGGCATTTGCAGGAGCGAGCCGTTCCGGCGCACTGTCCCGGAAGGCTCGTTATCGGCAACCTGCGCGAGCGGCGCTCGTTCCTGCAATGTTGATGGCTGTTGTTTATGAAAACCCCGGTTTGGTTCCCCCAAAGCTTTTTTGCCCGCACCCTTTGGCTGGTGCTGATTGTCGTGCTGTTTTCCAAGGCGCTGACCCTGGTTTATCTATTGATGAACGAGGACGTGCTGGTGGACCGGCAGTACAGCCACGGCGTTGCATTGACGCTGCGGGCCTATTGGGCGGCTGACGAAAATGACCGGGAACGCATCGCCGATGCCGCAGGCCTGATTCGTGTAGTAGGTGGGGGCGTGCCCGAAGGCGAGCAACATTGGCCCTACAGCGAGATCTACCAGCGGCAGATGCAAGCCGAGTTGGGCGAAGACACCGAAGTGCGCCTGCGCGTGCACGCGCCCCCGGCCCTGTGGGTGCGGGCGCCTAGCCTGGGCGCGGGCTGGTTGAAGGTACCGTTGTACCCGCATCCGCTGCGTGGGCAGAAAATCTGGAGCGTGCTGGGCTGGTTCCTGGCCATCGGATTGTTGTCCACCGCATCGGCGTGGATCTTTGTGCGCCAGCTCAACCAGCCGCTCAAGCGCCTGGTGTTCGCGGCGCGGCAACTGGGGCAGGGGCGCAGTGTGCGCCTGCCAATCAGTGACACGCCCAGCGAGATGACCGAGGTGTACAAGGCCTTCAACCAGATGGCCGAGGACGTCGAACAGGCAGGGCGCGAGCGTGAATTGATGCTGGCCGGGGTTTCCCACGACCTGCGCACGCCGCTGACGCGCCTGCGCCTATCCACCGAATTCATGGACCCCAGCAGCGATCTGGCTGCCGACATGCAGCGCGACATCGAAGACATGGACGCTATTCTCGACCAGTTCCTGGCCTTCATTCGTGATGGCCGCGACGAAGCCATCGAGGAAGTCGACCTGGCTCAGTTGGTTCAGGAAACCGTGGCACCGTTCAACCAGCCCCGGGAGCAGGTGCGCCTGTGCCTTGAGCCGATACCGCCGTTCCCGTTGCGCCGGGTATCGATGAAGCGTCTGCTGACCAACCTGATTGGCAATGCCTTGCACCATGCGGGCGATGGTGTGGAAGTGGCGGCATACGTGTCGGGCGACAACAGCGCGCCCTATGTGGTGCTCAGCGTGCTGGACCGCGGCACGGGCATTCCGGAAGACGAACTGGCGAGCATTTTCGACCCGTTCATTCGCGGCGACCGCGCCCGCAGCGGCAAGGGCACGGGGCTGGGGCTGGCTATCGTCAAGCGCATTGCCGCCATGCACGGCGGCAACGTCGAGTTGCGCAACCGCTCGGGTGGCGGCCTGGAAGCTCGGGTGCGCCTGCCGCTGGGACTGATGCTGCCCCGCGACGCCATCTGACAGTACGCGACGGCTGATTCAAGCTTCGCCCGGTCCTGGCGCAGGGCCGGGCGAACGGCGCGGTACAGGCTCAGCCCTTGCCCTTGGTGCGCGTCTGATTCGGCCCGCCGTTCTTCTCCAGGTGCTCGATGATCATCCCGGCGACATCCTTGCCGGTGGTCACTTCGATTCCCTCCAGCCCAGGCGAAGAGTTCACCTCCATCACCAGCGGCCCATGATTGGACCGCAGGATATCCACCCCTGCCACGCTCAGCCCCATCACCTTGGCGGCGCGAATGGCGGTCATGCGCTCTTCTGGGGTGATCTTGATCAGGCTGGCGCTGCCGCCGCGGTGCAGGTTGGAACGGAATTCGCCTGGCTTGGCCTGGCGCTTCATCGAGGCGATGACCTTGTCGCCCACCACGAAGCAACGAATATCGGCACCCCCGGCTTCCTTGATGTATTCCTGCACCATGATGTTCTGCTTCAAGCCCATGAAGGCCTCGATCACCGACTCGGCCGCCTTGGTGGTTTCGCACAGCACCACACCGATGCCCTGGGTACCCTCCAGTACCTTGATCACCAGCGGTGCGCCGTTGACCATCTGGATCAGGTCGGGAATGTCATCGGGGGAGTGGGCGAAACCGGTTACCGGCAAGCCGATACCCCGGCGCGACAGCAGCTGCAGCGAGCGCAGTTTGTCGCGGGAGCGGGCGATGGCCACCGACTCGTTGAGCGGGTAGACGCCCATCATCTCGAACTGGCGCAACACCGCGCAGCCATAGAAGGTCACCGAGGCGCCAATGCGTGGGATCACGGCGTCGAAGCCTTCCAGCGGCTTGCCGCGGTAATGGATCTGCGGCTTGTGGCTGGCGATGTTCATGTAGGCGCGCAAGGTATCGATCACTACCATTTCATGCCCGCGAGCGACCCCGGCTTCAACCAGGCGGCGGGTGGAATACAGACGCGGGTTCCGCGACAGCACAGCGATCTTCATGCAACACCTGTGGTAGAGGTAGTAGAGGCCGGGAACACCGGCTTGTCTTGAACGTAGGTAATGCCCGGGTTGACCACCAGTTGGCCATGTACCAGGGCTTTGGAGCCCAGCAGCAAGCGATAACGCATCGCCTTGCGGCAGGCCAGGGTGAATTCCACCTCCCACACCCGGTCACCCAGCGCCAGGGTGGTGCGGATGACGTAGCGGGTCTGGGCGTGGCCGTTGGAACTCTTGATGGTTTTCATCGCCACCATGGGCGCTTCGCAGCGCCGGTGGCGCAGTTGCACCACCGAGCCCAGGTGAGCGTTGAAACGCACCCATTTTTCGCCATTGCGCTCGAACGGTTCTATCTCCGTGGCGTGCAGGCTAGAGGTGCTGGCGCCGGTATCGATCTTGGCGCGCAGGCCGGCGACCCCCAGGTCGGGGAGCGCCACCCACTCGCGCAGGCCAATAACGGTCAAATGATCAAATGTCTTCAAAAGGGCAACCGACAATAAAAGGTTTCCGGCCATGGCCCACACGCCACGGCGTGCCGGGCAAGGGCAATTTCAACCCCAGCATAGCCGCCGGTAACGGAGGGCGGAACGGCCTGGCGCGCAAAGCGCGGTATTCACGCAGAAACCGGTGCAAATGGCGATAGATATTGAGTAACAACCTGAAGATTTCGTTCATCCGCCTATCCTCCTGTGCGGCCCTGAACTGTAACCGGCAGGCGTCCGACCTTGCATCCGACAGGCACGGTAGTACAGTTCCATTAAATTCCTGAGTTGAGGTATGGCAGTGGCACAAAAACAGGAAGAGGACGACAAGGTTCGTCTGGACAAATGGTTGTGGGCGGCGCGCTTCTACAAAACCCGTGCGTTGGCCAAGGCGGCCATAGAAAGCGGCAAGGTGCATTGCCGGGGCGAGCGCTGCAAGCCAGGCAAGGAGCCCAGGGTAGGCGACGAATTCCAGCTGCGTACCGGCTTCGACGAGCGCACGGTGGTGGTCAGGGCACTCTCGGTGGTGCGTCGCGGGGCGCCCGAAGCACAGCAGCTATATGAAGAAACGCCACAGAGCGTGGCCAAGCGCGAAGAGGCCGCGCAACTGCGCAAGGCGGGATCGCTGGGTGTGACCACCGATGGGCGGCCGACCAAGAAACAGCGTCGGCAGCTCCATCAGTTCCACAGCGAATCTTAAGCGCTGACCACGCTCAGGCAGCGGACCAGCGGAATTCGCTGCAACACTTTGAACAGCGGCTGGGTCACGCGCAGCAGCCAGGTGGAGACGCACGCGGCGAACGGGGTGTAATAGCCCCAGCCCAGCGCCATCAAGGCCATGGCCACGCCGCCGATGTAGTCATCCTGTCCCCAATGGGCGCCAGCGACCAGCCGTGGCATTGAAAACAGCAGCACCAGCCCCCAGATCACGAAATACTGACCGAAGCGGCGAGCGAAAATGCTCATGAACATGCCCCAGATCAGCAATACCGAGGCGTGGTCGCCAGGGAAACTCTGGTTCGAGCCATCCTTGAGTTCCAGGTGCGGGTTGATGTTGGGGTACAGGTCGCCCAGCTTGATGGCATCGGGCAGTACCAGCGACGGGCTGTGATGTTGCCAACCCATGACGTCGCAGACCTTGTCGAACACCGCGCGGATGATCAGCAGCAGTATCAGCATCGACACGAAGGCGATGGTCGCCTGGCGTGCATGGATAGCCTCGATCACCCAGTCACCGCGAATCAGCAGCGACAGCAGGATCAGCCCGACGATGATGTCGAAGGGCCGCATGCTGGCCACTGCCCAGATCGAACGCCACACGGTGTGATCCGCCAATGGCTGGTTGAGCAGGTGGAACAGCCATTCGTCGAAAGACGTGAACAGCGCATGACCGGACGGCAGCAACCACAGCCCAATCAGCGCCAGCGGTACTAGATTACACAGCAGCAGCCCTCGTACGTTCCACCTTGCTTGGAACAGTGCGGGTTTGTTCATAAGATACCTCTATGTCAGACAGAGCGATCCGCACCAGGCTGGTGCTCTAAAACGGGCTTTTATAGGCCCTTGTAAACATCTTGTCACTATTATCAGATACCCAGACCCCTATGCACGACACACCGGATACCGATTACACCCAACGTTTCATCTTCGACGAATGTGACATTCGTGGTGAGATGGTCTCGCTTGAGCGCAGCTATGCCGAAGTGCTGGCCAAGCATCCCTACCCGGAACCGGTGGCCCAGTTGCTGGGTGAGTTCATGGCGGCCGCCGCACTGCTGGTAGGCACCCTGAAGTTCGACGGCCTGCTGATTCTGCAAGCGCGCTCCGACGGCCCGGTGCCACTGCTGATGATCGAATGCTCCAGCGAGCGCGACATTCGTGGCCTGGCGCGTTATGAGGCCGACGCCATCACCGCGGGCGCCACGTTGACCGACCTGATGCCCAACGGTGTCCTGGCAATGACCGTAGACCCGAACAAGGGTCAGCGCTACCAGGGCATCGTCGAACTGGACGGCGCCGATCTGTCGGAGTGCTTCACCAACTACTTCAAGGTCTCCGAGCAGTTGGGCACGCGCTTCTGGCTCAATGCCAACGGTTCCCGGGCGCGCGGCATGCTGCTGCAGCAGCTGCCGGCCGACAAACTGAAAGACGCCGAAGAACGCGAAGCCAGCTGGCAGGACGCGACCGTGCTGGCCGGCACTCTTACCGCCGAAGAGCTGTTGGGGCTGGACAACGAGACCGTGCTGCACCGCCTTTACCATGACCAGGCCGTGCGCCTGTTCGACGTGCAACCGCTGCGTTTCCACTGCAGCTGCTCGCGCGAGCGCTCTTCGCGCGCGCTGGTCAGCCTCGGCGAAGCCGATGCCCAGGCGTTGGTGGCCGAGCGAGGCGGCGTGATCGAAATCGACTGCCAGTTCTGCAGCCAGCGCTATCTCTTTGATAGCACTGAGGTTGCCCAGTTGTTCGCCGGTGGGGGACTCGAGGTTCCGTCAGATACCCGTCACTGAAACGTTTAAGTAGAACCAGATCGCGTAAGTGCCGCCGGGTTGCCGCCGTTTCGACAGGAGGGCTCTACTATTTCTGGGCGTTTCTGGCATAATCCGGCCCACTTTTAGAGCTGTAGTAGTTTTTTTGTCTCTACTACAAAACGTTTGGAGTACTCGGCCCTTGGCCGACGGGGAACCTCATGACGCAAGCTAATAACACCGTGTACACCGATCTGAGCATCGATGAGCTGGTACAAGAAGCCCTGAAGCGCGGTGAAGGCGAGCTTGCCGATACCGGCGCGCTGGTCGTGAAAACAGGTCACCGTACCGGTCGTTCGCCGGTTGACCGCTTTATCGTTGAAGAAGCCTCGACCCAGGACGCCATTGCCTGGGGCCCGATCAACCGCAAGTTCCCCGCCGACAAGTTCGACGCCCTGTGGGACCGCGTTGCCGCCTACCTGGGCGAGCGCGAGCGGTTTGTCTCCCACGTTCACGTCGGCTCTGACGAAGCGCACTACCTGGCCGTCAAGATGACCACCGAGACTGCCTGGCACAACCTGTTCGGCCGTTGCCTGTTCATCAACCCGGAAACCTACAACCCGGGCGCCAAGCAGGAATGGCAGGTCATGAACGCCCCGTGGTTCGTCTGCGAACCCGAGCGTGACGGCACCAATTCCGACGGCACTGTGATCATCAACTTTGCCGCCAAGAAAGTACTGATCGCTGGCATGCGTTACGCCGGCGAAATGAAGAAAGCCATGTTCTCGGTGCAGAACTTCCTGCTGCCGGCTGCCGACGTACTGCCAATGCACTGTGCGGCCAACATGGGCGAAGACGGCGACGTCACCCTGTTCTTCGGCTTGTCGGGCACCGGCAAGACCACCCTGTCGGCTGACGAAAGCCGTTACCTGATCGGCGACGACGAGCACGGCTGGGGCGAAGGCGTTGTCTTCAACATCGAAGGCGGCTGCTACGCCAAGTGCATCGACCTGTCGGAGAAGAACGAGCCTGTCATCTGGAAAGCCATCCAGCACGGCGCCGTTCTGGAGAACGTGGTCCTGGACCCGGTCACCAAGAAAGCCGACTACGCCGATGACAGCCTGACCCAGAACAGCCGCGCCGCTTACCCGCGCGAGCTGATCGAGAAGCGTGCACCGAAGAACCTGGGCGGCGAGCCCAATGCCGTCATCTTCCTGACCTGCGACCTGACCGGCGTGCTGCCGCCAGTGTCCATCCTCAGCGAAGAGCAGGCCGCGTACCACTTCCTGTCGGGCTACACCGCACTGGTTGGCTCCACTGAAATGGGTTCGGGCGCCGGCATCAAGTCGACCTTCTCCACCTGCTTCGGCGCGCCGTTCTTCCCGCGCCCGGCGGGTGAGTACGCCGAACTGCTGATCAAGCGTATCCGCGGCTTCAACTCCAAGGTGTACCTGGTCAACACCGGCTGGACCGGTGGTGGCTACGGCGTGGGCAAGCGCTTCAATATCCCGACCACCCGTGGCGTGATCGCGGCCATCCAGAGCGGCGCTCTGATTGGCACTGAAACCGAGCACCTGGGCACCATCAACCTGGACGTGCCAAAGGCCGTTCCGGGCGTCGACACCGTGCTGCTCAACCCACGCAATACCTGGGCTGACCAAGCGGCCTACGACGAGGCCGCCAAAGGCCTGGCCAAGCTGTTCATCGAGAACTTCAAGAAGTTCGACGTCAGCGACGCCATCCGCAACGCCGGCCCTCAGCTGTAATAGCCTGGGTCTTCAAAGAACCGCCTTTCGGGGCGGTTTTTTTATGCGCGCGGCAAAGCGTTGCCCGTTGGCGATTCACTCGCTGAATAACGCCCATCACACGAATAAAGTTCAAAAGCCGCCCCCGCTGTTCTATGGTTTGTGGATTGCCCAGCTACCTTCATCAGAGGATCTGCCATGAGCCAAAGCACCTACGACATTCAGCGCGCCGCCGTGATCGGCGCAGGCACCATGGGGCGAGGCATCGTGATGTGCCTGGCCGCGGCGGGCCTTCAGGTCAAATGGATGGACACCAACCCGCAGATGCTCAACCAGGCGCTGGAAACCGTGGGGCACACCTGGACTCACAACGTCGAGCAGGGCCGCATTGACCGGGCCGAGGCCGATCGGCGCCTGGCCCGCATCAGCAAGGTGGCCGACTACGCGGCTATCCACGACGTGGACCTGGTGATCGAGGCGGTGTACGAAAACCTCGAACTCAAGCAGCAGATATTCCGCGACCTTGACCGCTGGCTGATGCCAGGGGCGATCCTGGCCAGCAACACCTCGGCCCTGGACATTGACGCCATCGCCGCTGTCACCGCCCGCCCCGAGCAGGTACTGGGCCTGCATTTCTTCAGCCCCGCGCACATCATGAAACTGCTGGAAGTGGTACGCGGCGCCAAGACATCGCCCGAGGTACTGCAGGCTGCCTTGGCGCTGGGCGAGCGCATGGGCAAAGTCAGTGTGGTGTCGGGGAACTGCCACGGCTTCATCGGCAACCGCATGCTGCACCCCTACGCCAAGGAGGCCCGCATGATGCTGCTCGAAGGCTCGCTGCCTTTCGAAGTGGACACGGCGCTGCAAGGCTTCGGCTTTGCCATGGGCCCGTTCCGCATGTACGACGTGGTGGGCATCGACCTGGAGTGGCGCACACGGCAGATGTCAGGCAAAGGCATGGATGCACCTGAGGTGCAGGTCGACAACCGCCTCTGCGAGATGGGCCGCTTCGGCCAGAAAAGCGGTGACGGGTATTACCACTACGAGCAGGACAGCCGCCAGGCCGAGCACGACGACGAGGTCGACGCGCTGGTGGTCGGGGTCAGCCGTGGCATGGGCTACGACCGCCGCGCCATTGGTGCCGAGGAAATAGTAGACCGCTGTGTGCTGGCGCTGGTCAACGAAGGCGCGAAGATCCTGCAGGAGGGCATCGCGCAATCGGCCCATGACATCGACCTGGTGTACCTCAACGGCTATGGCTTTCCCAAGGAAGGAGGCGGCCCCATGGCCTGGGCGGACAAGCAGGGCCTGGCCGAAATCGAGCGCCGCCTGCTGGAATTCAAGAGCCGCTTCGGCGAGCATTGGCAGCCGGCTGACCTGATCAGTCGCCTGGCCCGCGAGGGCGGTACTTTTGCACAGGTGACCCACGGATGAGCGAAGCAATGCCCCAGCGCGAAGACTACCGGCACTTTCAGCCGATCATCACGCGCTGGCATGACAACGACGTGTATGGCCACGTCAACAACGTCACCTACTACAGCTTCTTCGATACGGCGGTGAACACCTACCTGATCGAGGCGGGCGGCCTGGATATTCATGACGGCGACGTAGTGGGTTTCGTAGTCAGTTCATCCTGCGACTACTTCGCTTCCATCGCCTTTCCCGAGCGCATCGAAATAGGCCTGCGGGTTGGCAAGCTGGGCAACAGTTCGGTGCAGTATGAGCTGGCGGTGTTCAAGGCAGGGGAGGCCGATGCCTGTGCGGCGGGGCGCTTCGTGCATGTGTTCGTCGACCGCGCCAGCAACCAGCCGGTGGCCATCCCTGCCAACCTGCGCGAGGCCCTGCAGCGGCTCCTCTGATTTACAGGGGGAGAGGCTGCAGGGCCCCGCAGGGGCTTAACGGCGGTGCCAATCGCGACGGTCGTGGCGGTCCCAGTGGCGACGGTCATGCCCGCGGTAATGACGGCGGTCGTCGTAATGTCCGCGGCTGTGAGCCTCACGGTTGCTTTCATTGCCCATGTAGTTACCCAGCGCGCCACCAGCGCCACCACCGGCCGCCGCGCCGATCAGGCCGCCCGTGCTACCGCCCACGCTACGGCCCAGCACGTTGCCGCCCGCTGCACCCAGGCCACCGCCAATGGCGGCTTCGCCACGGCTGTGCTTGTTGGCGCCTACCGCGGCGCCACCAGCACCACCCAGGCCGGCGCCAATGGCCGCACCGGTGCTACCGCCCAGTTGCTGGCCGACCGCTGCGCCGAGTACCCCACCCAATGCGCCGCCGATACCTGCTTCTGCAGTGCCGCCAGCCGACGCGAAGCCGCTGACCAGGCTCAGGGACAACAAGAGAATCGAGGTGTACTTCATAGACAAAGTCTCAGTGGAATGACGGCGCGATCCTGAGGCTCTGTAACGCGGCTGACAACGAAAAACCGACGAATAACACGACTTGTACACAATTCAATAACTCATTGTTTTCAAGATGAAACTTTGTGAGTTTTGCTCGGTCAGATGTACTTCGGGAAGGCCTTTTCAGCGATGGAAAGGCCTTTTTCATTGGCTTTTTCGTACATGAAGAAGCTGAAGAAATCAGCCCCCTGGTACCTTCGACGCGCTGTACACCCGTGGGCCGCTTTTTTGCGGAAGGTGAATCAGGTTCAAGTTGTGCCGCCGTGCCCATTGCAAAGCAAGCCCGGTAGGGGATGACAGGCTGACCAGGGTCTGGATGCCGGCGCGCAACACTTTCTGGATCAACTCCAGGCTGCACCGGCTGGTCACAATGGCCACCCCTTCGCGGGTATCTACCTGTTGCCGAATCAGCCCGCCGATGAGCTTGTCCAGTGCGTTATGGCGCCCGATGTCTTCGCGGCCCATCAGCAATTCGCCTCGGCCGTTCATGAACACAGCCGCATGCACCGCGCCACAATGCTGGCCCAGGGGCTGAAACTGGCTGATGCGTTGGCGCAGGCCGTCCAGCCACGGGAGGGGAGGCAATGGCGCACCTGGCAGCACGGCAAGCTCTGGCAAGGCCTGTTCCACTGCTTCCACGCCGCACAGCCCGCAGCCACTGGTGCCGGCCAGTTGGCGCCGCTGGTCCTTGAGGTTCCAGAATGCACGGCTGGAAATTTCCACTTCAGCTTGCATGGCCGAGCCGCAGCCGCTGAGCTTGAGGTCGTAGATCTCATCCGCCGAGCCAATGATGCCGCTGCCGATACTGAAGCCGACGATAAAGTCTTCAAGGTCAGTCGGGCTGACCAGCATCACGGCCTGGCTGATGCCGTTATAGGCAATGGCCAGCGCCACTTCTTCGGCCAGCGCGGTGCTGGCTTCATCGCCCTTGTCCAGGTTGTGGTAGCTGTAGGTCTGGCTGGCCGCAGGTGCGGCAAGATCCAGGGCGGGCGTATTCATGGGGCAGTCCCAAGGTGGATATCTACGTCAAGCCTATGCCCCCTGCTGGCACGTCGTCCAGTTGCCCGTGCCGATGCCGCCATAGACCGCTTCGATCGGTTACAGCCCCTGCAGCAGCTCCAGGTAGCTGTCCACCGCGCTGAACTCCTCGGTGTCCTTGGGGCCCTTGCGGCTGTCGGGCTCACGAACTGCCAGCAGATGGGCGATGCCGAAGGCGCGGGCACTGCGCAGAATGGGCAGGGTGTCGTCGATGAACAGGCTGCGCGCCGGGTCGAAGACGATATCGTCCCGCAGTGCGCTCCAGAAGTTCTGGCTCTCTTTGGGAAAACCATAATCGTGGGAACTGATCAGGCGCTCGAAATAGGGGGCCAGCGCCACGCGTTCCAGTTTTACCGACAGCGAGTCGCGGTGGGCATTGGTGATCAGGATCACCCGTTTGCCGGCCTGGCGCACGGCGGCCAGAAAGGCATCGGCATGGGGGCGCATGGCGATCAAATGCGCGGTTTCCAGCTTCAGCTCGCGCACCGGCAGGCGCAACTCGGTGCTCCAGAAGTCCAGGCAATACCAATTCAGCGTGCCGGCGTTTTTCTCGAACAGCGGCCGCATCTCCATTTCCGCCATCGCCCGGCTTACCCCATGGGTGTCGGCATAGCGCTGGGGCAAGTGCTCCAGCCAGAAATGGTTGTCGTAGTGCAGGTCCAGCAACGTGCCGTCCATGTCCAGCAGGACCGTGTCTATATCGCGCCAGGTTATGGCTTGCATACCAAAGATTCTCAGGCTGTAAATGGACAAGAGTGGCATTTGCGCCGCCAAGCCACGGTATAGTAACCCGTTCACGCCAAGGAGCCGCCCCATGCGCCAGAAACCCACCGTACTTGCCCGCGAAATTGTAGCCAGTAGCCGTCTGTTCCGGGTCGAGGAGGTGCAACTGCGCTTTTCCAACGGCGTTGAACGCACCTACGAGCGGCTGGTGGGGCGTGGCAACGGTTACGGCGCGGTCATGATCGTGGCCATGCTCGATGCCGAGCATGCGGTGTTGATCGAAGAATACTGCGGCGGCACCGACACCTATGAGTTGTCGCTGCCCAAGGGCTTGATCGAGCCGGGCGAAGACATTCTGGCCGCTGCCAACCGCGAGCTGAAGGAAGAAGCCGGTTTCGGCGCCCATCAGCTGGAACACTTGACCGAGCTGTCGCTGTCGCCGGGCTACATGAGCCAGAAGATCCAGGTGGTGCTGGCCACCGACCTCTACGAAGAGCGCCTGGAAGGTGACGAGCCCGAGCCGATGGGCCTGGACAAGGTGAACCTGCGCGAACTGTCGGCCTTGGCCACCCACCCGCAATTTTCCGAAGGCCGGGCGCTTGCTGCCTTGTACCTGGCCCGTGACCTGTTGATCCAGCGTGGAGCATTTCCCCTATGACCTTTTCCCATCCGTTGCTGCCGGGCGTGATCGAGCTGGCACACAAGGCTGGCGAGGCCATCCTGCCGTTCTGGCGTGCCAATGTGGCGGTCACCGCCAAGGCGGACGACTCGCCGGTGACGGCCGCTGACCTCGCCGCGCACCACGTCATTGTCGCGGGCTTGCAGGCGCTGGATTCGACTATCCCGATCCTGTCGGAGGAAGACTGCGGTATCGCCCTGGCCGAGCGCCAGGGCTGGACCCGCTGGTGGTTGGTCGACCCGCTGGACGGCACCAAGGAATTCATCTCCGGCAGCGAGGAATTCACCGTCAACATTGCCCTGGTGGAACAGGGCCGCGTGGTGTTCGGGGTAGTGTCCATGCCTACCAATGGCCGGTGCTACTTTGGCGGCGCAGGCCTGGGCGCCTGGCGGGCCGATGCCGGGCAAGCGCCACAACCCATTCGCGTGCGCACCGCGCCACCGGCGGGTGAAGCCTTTACCGTGGTGGCCAGCCGTCGTCATTCCAGCCCGGAGCAGGAACGTCTGTTGGCGGGGTTGGCCGATAGCCTGGGGGAACTGGCGCTGGCCAGCGTTGGCAGCTCGCTGAAATTCTGCTTGCTGGCCGAAGGGGCGGCTGATTGCTACCCCCGCCTGGCGCCCACTTCGCAATGGGACACCGCGGCTGCCCAGGGGGTGCTTGAGGGCGCTGGCGGTGAAGTACTGGATATTGAAGGGCAGGTATTTACCTACCCGGCACGCGAGTCGTTGCTCAATACCTTCTTCCTGGCGTTGCCTGCCCAGGCGGCTTGGCGCGAGACCCTGTTGCGCCTGGCCAAGGTCTGACGCTGCGGGGCTGGGCGAGGCTCGGCAAGGGTGCACCGCTACCGGTGCAGAACGTACTGGCCCGTGAACGTGACAGCCTGCTCGGTACTTCCCTGGTTCGCCAGGTAGGTCCTGAGCTCCAGCCGCGCCCGCCCATGCCGCTGCCACATTGCCAGGAAACGCTTCCAGATCTTCTCGTCCGGTGCCCCGCATACCGCCTCGGCGTCCCCCGTGACCGGCAGCGGATAGCTGATCTGCCCTTCCTGGATCACGATGTGGCCATCCTCGATGCCCGCCTCGCGCAAGCGCAGGTGCAGCCAGCCCCAGCCCGCCAGCACAGCGCCGCAGTACAGGCTGCCACCGAACATGGTGCTCTTGTGATTGACATTGGGTGCCAGCGGCAGGTGCAGGCGCAAGGTGGCGCCCTGCCAGCCGAGCACTGCCAGGCCCATGTCACGGGTCAAGGGAATGTCGTTGTGCAGGATGGCCTGCAGTTCAATGCAATCCTGGTTCATGGCCTCAGGCTTCTCCCTCGTCACCGGCAGCAAAGGTCAGGCCGTGCTTGCGCAGTTTGTCGTGCAGGGTCTTGCGCGGAATGCCCAGCGCTTCGGCCAGGCTGCGCATGGAATTATGCTGGCGAACCATTTCCGCGGCGATGAGCGCGCGTTCGAAGTTTTCCACCTGTTCGCTCAGGCTGCCGGTCATGGCTGCGGGTGCTTGCGGTCCAGCGCCCGCCACATGGCTTTCAAGCTCCAGATCAAGCCCCAGGGCAAAACGCTCCGCGGCGTTCTGCAATTCGCGCACGTTGCCGGGCCAGCCGTGGCGCATCAACAGGGCACGCTCGGCAGGCTGCAACTGGTTGGGCAGCAGGCCATGGCGGTCGCTGGCGGCGTCGGCAAAGTGCTCGAACAGGATCAGCACGTCCTCGCCCCGTTCGCGCAGGGGCGGAATGCGCAGCGAGGCCACGTTCAGGCGGTAATAGAGGTCGGCACGGAAACGACCCTGGTCGGCGGCCTGGCGCAGGTCTTCCTTGGTGGCGGCGATGATGCGGATATCCAGCGGGATCAACTGGTTGCCGCCCAGGCGCTCAACCACACGCTCTTGCAGCAGGCGTAGCAGCTTGACCTGCACGTCCAGGCTCATGCTTTCTATTTCATCGAGAAACAGCGTGCCGCCGTTGGCGAACTCGAACTTGCCGATTCGGCGTTTCTGCGCGCCGGTGAACGCTCCCGGCTCATGGCCGAACAGTTCGCTCTCCACCACCGACTCGGCCAATGCCCCGGCGTTGATGGCCACGAAGGGGCCGTTGCGGCGGCTGGACAAGTCATGCAGTGCCCGGGCCACTACCTCCTTGCCGGCGCCGGTTTCACCCAGGATAAGCACATCGGCCTTGGTCGCGGCCAGCGCCCCGATTTGCTGGCGCAGGCGCAGGATCGATGGCGACTGCCCCACCAGCCGTGCGCTCAACTCGTGTCGGTCACTGAGCGCCAGGCGCAGGCTGCGGTTGTCCAGGACCAGGCGGCGCAGTGCCAGGGCGCGGCGCACGCTATCCAACAGGGCGTCGCTGGCGAAGGGTTTTTCCAGGAAGTCGTAGGCGCCAGCCCGCATGGCCTGCACCGCCAATGGCACATCGCCGTGGCCGGTGATCAACAATACCGGCAGCTCGCTGTCCTGGGCATGCAGTTGCTGCAGCAGCGCCAGGCCATCCAGCCCTGGCATGCGGATGTCACTGACCACCACGCCCGGCCAGTCACGCTCGATGCGCCCGGCCAGGCCATTGGCGTCGCCCAGCGACAGAATCTTCAGGCCGGCCAGGTCCAGGGTCTGGCTGAGGGCCTGGCGCAGGTGTGGGTCGTCATCGATCAGCACAACCTGGGTCTGACTGTCGATGGCAGCAGCCGTACTCATGCGGAAGGGTCCTCTGGCGGTTGAAGGTTGACGCCCGGGGGCGCGCTGCGCAGGCGCAGGGTCAGTTGCGCGCCGCCCTGGGGGTGGTTGGCCAGCACCAGCTCGCCGCCCAGGGCGCGCATCAGGGTATCGCAGATCGCCAAGCCCAGGCCAAGGCCCTGGGTGCGGGTCTTGGTGGTGAAGAAAGGTTCGCGGGCGCGGGCCAGGGATTCACGGGTAAAGCCGGGGCCATTGTCGCGGATCAGCAGGGCAACGCCATCGGCGGTCTGCTCGGCGCTTATCCACAGGCAGCGGGGGTTGGCCTTCTCGGTCAGGGCATCCAGGGCATTGGCCAGCAGGTTGCTCAACACCTGACGCAGGCGGGTTTCCCCAGCCTGCACCCACAGCGGCGCGTCCGGCAGGTCGCGGAATAGCTCCACCGCCATCGCCCGTCGGCGTTTGGCCAGCAATGCCAGGGCGTCGTCCAGTGCCGGTTGCAGGGCCACGCTCTCCAGGGCATGGCGGTCACGACGTGCGAAAGCGCGCAGGTGGGCGATGATCGAAGCCATGCGCCCGGTCAATTCGCCAATCAACTTGAGGTTGCCCCGTGCGTCCTCGGTACGTTGGTGGTCGAGCAGTACTTCGGCGTTCTCGGCGTAGCTGCGGATGGCGGCCAGTGGCTGATTGAGTTCATGGCTGATGCTCGCCGACATGGTGCCCAATACCGACAGCTTGCCCGCTTGCACCACTTCGTCCTGCACCCGCACCAGCTCCTGCTGGGCCTGCTCACGCTCCAGCACTTCCTGTTTCAGGCGGCTGTTGAGTGCCTCCAGGTCGCTGGTGCGCTCGATCACGCGCATTTCCAGCTCGCGGCGTGCCTTGGCCTCGAAGGCGATGCGGTCCAGGTAGTTGCGCCGCCGTTGCATCATCAGCCCCAGCAGCAGCATGACCACCAGCAAGGTGGCGCCGCCGATCGCCACGACCGTGCGCACAGGTCGGTCGATCAGCGCCCGGGGCGCGAGGATACTGGCGTTCCAGCCGGTTTCGGCAATGGGGTGGGTCTGCATCAGCCAGGCCTGGTCGTCCAGGCTCAGCGGCTGCGGCGCCTGGGTGGGGTAGGGCTGGATCGAAGCGATGGCCTGGTGCTCTTCGTCGGTCAGCGGGCGGGTGGCGCGGAAACGCCATTCAGGCCGCGACGTAAGGATCACCACGCCGTGTTGGTCGGTAAGTACCAGTTGCTCCGGGGTTTTGCCCCACAAGGTCTCGGTGTGGTCCAGGTCTACCTTGACCACCAGCGCGCCGACCACTCTGGCGCCTTCGTGTACGGCGGCGGCGAAGAAATAACCGCGCTTGCCCGAGGTCGTGCCCATGCCGAAGAAACGCCCCACGCGGCCAGCGATGGCATCGCTGTAATAGGGCCGGAAAGCGAAGTTGCGGCCCACGAAGCTGTCCTTGGCCTGCCAGTTGGACGCGGCCAGGGTGTTGCCGCTGGGGTCGAGCAGGTACATGACCTCGGCGCCGGTCTGGTCGCAGATGTCCTTGAGCAGGCGGTTGGCATGGTCCACTACCTGCGGGTCGGTGGGTGATTGCAGCGTGCTGCGCAGCGCAGGCAGGTCACCCAGTATCTGCGGCAACGTCTCGTAGCGGTGCAGCGTGCCCAGCAGGTTGGCCACGAACAGGTCGAGGGTCTGACGGTTCTGGCTGACCAGCTCGCTACGGTAGTAACGCTCGGCCAGGTGCTGCAAGGGCCACAGCAAGGGCGCCAGGCACAGGGCCAGCAAGGCAAGGCTGCGCCAGCGAGGGCGGCGGGGAAGTGAGGGTGTCATGTGGGAAGCCAATGCGCCGGAAGGTATCCGGCGCATTATGCGTCATGCCAGGGGTGCCAGGCACTCGATCAACGCGTCTCGCCAGTTGGGCAGGTGTACGTTCCACTGCTGTTCCAGGCGGCTGCAATCCAGGCGCGAGTTCAGCGGGCGAACGGCCGGGGTCGGGTAGGCACTGGAAGGGATGGGCTCCAGCGTGGCGCAGGGTTTGTCCTGCGCCAGCAGGTGCTTGCCGATTTCCTGGGCAAAGCCGAACCACGAGGTTTCGCCCTTGGCGGTCAGGTGGTAGGTGCCCCAGGGCCCTGCCTGGCCAGCGAGCCAGTGCTCGACCAACGCCTGGGTGGTGCCGGCGATGGTACCCGCCCAGGTGGGCGCGCCGATCTGGTCGGCCACCACGCGCAATTCCGGCTTTTCCTGCAGCAGGCGCTGCATGGTCAGCAGGAAGTTGCGCCCGTGCAGGGAATATACCCAGCTGGTGCGCAGGATAAGGTGCTTGCCACCCACGGCTCGCACGGCTCGCTCGCCCTGCAACTTGCTGCGACCGTACACCCCGAGCGGGTTGGGTTCGTCATCCTCGTTGTAGGCACCCTCCTTGCGACCGTCGAACACGTAGTCAGTGGAGTAGTGGATCAGCGGGATGTCCAGCGCAGCCGCTTCCTCGGCAAAAATACCGGGGGCGATGCCGTTGATGGCAAATGCCAGGTCTTCCTCGGTTTCGGCCTGATCGACCGCCGTGTGGGCGGCGGCATTGATGATCAGGGTCGGGCGCAGCCTGCGCACCACCTCGCGGATGCCTTCGGGCTGCGCCAGGTCCAACTGGTCGCGGCCCAGCACATGCAGCTCGCCAAGGGCGCCCAGGCGTTGCTGCAGCTCGCGCGACACCTGGCCGAACTGGCCGCTGATGAGGATTTTCTGGCTCATGGGAACAGGTCAGCCTCTTGCAGGGATTTGCCTTGCTGGTCCTTGGCCGACAACTGGGGCGCTTCCTGCAGCTCCCAGTCGATGTTCAGTGTCTCGTCGTTCCAACGGATGCAGCGTTCGGCAGAAGGGGTGTAGTAGTCGGTAGTCTTGTACAGGAACTCAGCATAGTCGCTCAGCACCACAAAACCATGGGCAAAGCCCTTGGGCACCCAGAGTTGACGGCTGTTCTGCGCGCTGAGGCGCACCCCTACCCATTTGCCGAAGGTGGGCGAGCTGCGGCGGATATCCACGGCAATGTCCAGCACTTCCCCGGCGGTGACCCGCACCAGCTTGCCCTGGGCGTTTTCGATTTGATAATGCAGGCCGCGCAACACGCCCTTCTGCGAGCGTGAATGGTTGTCCTGGACGAACGCGTCGGTAATACCGGTAGCTTGTTCAAAAGCCTTGGCGTTGAAGCTTTCGTAGAAGAAACCACGTTCGTCACCAAATACCTTGGGCTCGATGATGAGCACTTCAGGTATTTCGCTGGCGATTACATTCATCGGGTTTCCCCCGCGATACTGAACAGGTATTGGCCATAGCCAGTCTTGCCAAAGGCCTTGGCGCGCACCAGCAATTGTTCCCGGTCGATCCAGCCATTCTGGTAGGCAATCTCTTCCAGGCAGGCAACCTTCAGGCCCTGGCGGTGCTCGATGGTCTGCACGTACTGGGAGGCTTCGAGCAGGCTGTCATGGGTGCCGGTGTCGAGCCAGGCGAAGCCGCGGCCGAAGCGCTCGACGTGCAGGTCGCCCCGCTCGAGGTAGGCATTGTTGACGTCGGTGATTTCGTACTCGCCACGGGCCGACGGCTTGACGTCCTTGGCGATCTGCACCACGTCGTTGTCGTAGAAATACAAACCGGTAACCGCGTAGCTGGACTTGGGCTCGGCAGGTTTTTCCTCGATGGACAATGCTTTGCCATTTTCGTCGAAGTCGATCACGCCGAAGCGTTCCGGGTCTTTGACCCAGTAGCCGAACACGGTAGCGCCCTTGGGCTGGCTGGCGGCCCGTTGCAGTTGCTCGCTGAAGTGCTGGCCATGGAAGATGTTGTCGCCCAGGATCAGGCACACCGGGTCGTTGCCGATGAACTCCTCGCCGATCAGGAATGCCTGGGCCAAGCCATCCGGGGAAGGCTGCTCGGCATAGCTGATATTCACCCCGAACTGGCTGCCGTCGCCCAGCAGCTGGCGGTACTGCGGCAGGTCGGCGGGGGTGGAGATCAATAGGATTTCACGGATGCCTGCCAGCATCAGCACCGAGACCGGGTAGTAGATCATCGGTTTGTCGTAGATGGGCAGCAGTTGCTTGGAAACCCCCAAGGTGATGGGGTGCAGACGCGTGCCGGAACCGCCGGCCAGTACGATACCCTTGCTCATGCGATCAGATCCTTTGGTTCGGTATTGCCCAGGCGTTCGCCCTGATAACTGCCATCCTGCACGCGCTGGCACCATTCCTGGTTGTCCAGGTACCACTGAACGGTCTTGCGCAGGCCGCTCTGGAAGGTTTCCGCCGGCACCCAGCCCAGTTCACGCTCGATCTTGCTGGCGTCGATGGCGTAGCGCAGGTCGTGGCCCGGGCGGTCCTTGACGAAGGTAATCAGCTCGGCATAAGTGCTGATGCCGGCAGGGTGCTGGGGTGCCAATTCGTCCAGCAGTGCGCAGATGCTGCGTACCACTTCGATGTTCTGCTGCTCGTTGTGGCCGCCGATGTTGTAGGTCTCACCTACCTGGCCTTCGGTCACCACCTTGAACAGGGCGCGGGCGTGGTCTTCCACGAACAGCCAGTCGCGTACCTGCTTGCCGTCGCCGTACACCGGCAGTGGCTTGCCTTTGAGGGCGTTGAGAATCACCAGCGGAATGAGTTTTTCCGGGAAGTGGAACGGCCCGTAGTTGTTCGAGCAGTTGGTGACCAGCACCGGCAACCCGTAGGTGCGTTGCCACGCGCGTACCAGGTGGTCGGACGCCGCCTTGCTGGCCGAGTACGGCGAGCTGGGCGCATACGGGGTGGTTTCGGTGAACAGGTCATCCACGCCGTGCAGGTCGCCATACACTTCGTCGGTGGAAATGTGGTGGAAGCGGAAGGCTTCCTTTTCCGCCGCGGGCAGCTTGGCCCAGTAGGCACGCGTGGCCTCCAGCAGGCTGTAGGTGCCGACGATGTTGGTCTGGATGAAGTCGGACGGCCCGTCAATGGACCGGTCTACATGGGATTCGGCTGCCAGGTGCATGATGGCATGGGGTTCGAACCGCTCCAGGATGGCGCTGACCTTGGCCTGGTCGACGATATCTGCCTGGACGAACTCGTAGCGGCTGTTGCTGGCGATGCTGGTCAGCGATTCCAGGTTGCCTGCATAGGTCAGCTTGTCGAGGTTGAGCACCTCATGCTCGGTGTTTTCAATCAAATGGCGAACGAGGGCAGAGCCAATGAAGCCGGCACCTCCGGTGATCAGAATTCGCATGTCGATTTGCCTTCTTCCATAAACTGACAGTGAGCGGTTGGAGCATAGCTTGTGGGTAAGTATTGCCCTGGCGCAAGCTCGATTCTTTGACAAACAGTCACAAAAAAACACGAAGCGATAAATCTTGGTCATCGACTTGCGCAACTTGCGGGTCGATGGCGATATATGGCAGCAAAAACCACAAGAGATTGCCGCAATGTCGCTCGCCACATTGATTCACAGGTCGTGCCAGCCCAGCCCTGCCGTGAGTATTGCCCAAGCGCAGGCATTGGTGCAGGTTCACTACGGTCTGCGCGGGACATTGACGCCCTTGGGTAGCCAGCAGGACCTCAACTTTCTGCTCGATACCGGTGATCGACGCTTCGTGCTCAAGATCTGCCATGGCGAATACGCCACCCCTGAGCTTCAGGCCCAGCATGCAGCGCTCGGACACTTACGGGCCAAGGGGCTGCCAGCCCCGGATGTGCGGGTGGCATGCAGCGGCGCGGACCTGTTGAGCGACACCGTCGACGGACAGGCTATCAAGTTACGCCTGCTCGATTACATCGAGGGCCAGCCTCTGACCCGTGTACTTCATTTTAGTGCCCCCATGCTGGCGAATATGGGCCGGCTTTGCGCGGAGGTCGATGATGCCCTGGCCGACTTCGACCACCCGGGCCTCGACCGGGTGCTCCAGTGGGACCCACGCCATGCCCACGCGATGGTAGCCCAGCTGTTGCCGGTACTCGCCGACGCAGAGCGGCGCAGCCAGGTCGCCGACGCCGCCGCTCAAGCCCTGGAGCGCTTGGCGGCCGTGGCGCACGACTTGCCCAGCCAGGCGGTGCACCTGGATATCACCGATGACAACAGCGTATGGCATCGCGATGCGCAGCGTCGCTGGCAGCTCAATGGCCTGATCGACTTCGGCGACCTGGTTCGCACGTGGCGCGTGGCCGACCTCAGCGTGACCTGCGCGGCATTGCTGCACCACGTCGGTGGCGACCCTTTCGCCATCTTGCCGGCCATCAGCGCCTATCACGCCCGCAATCCCCTGGCCCGCGCCGAGGCGCTGGCCCTTTGGCCATTGGTGGTCGCAAGGGCCGCGGTGCTGGTGCTCAGCAGCGAGCAGCAACTGAGCGTGGCGCCTGGCAATGATTACATCGGCGATAACATCGCCCACGAGTGGCAGATATTCGACGTGGCAACCTGCGTGCCGCTCGACCTGATGGAGGCCGCCATCCTGCAAGCTGTGGGCCAGCCGCTGCAGCCTGTGGATCTGGCCGGTTGCCTGCCCTTGTTGCCGGACCTGGACGCCACTGCGTTTCAGACGGTCGACCTTGGCGTGTTGAGTGAACACTTCATCGATGGCAACTGGCAGCAGCCCGGTATCGATGAGCGCTTGCTTGGCGCCCACGCCCAGGGCAGCTCGCTGTACGGTCAGTACCGGCTGTCGCGCACGCGCATCGACTGCGCCACGGAACCCGAAACCTGTGCCCTGCATGTCGAATTGAGCGTGCCGGCCGGCGCACGGGTGCAGGCGCCGTTCCCCGGTGTGCTGCGTCGCACCGCCGATGCCGGGCTGTGGTTGGTGGGTGACGGGGTCAGCCTGCACCTGTGGGGCGTGGAAAGCGAACTGGCCGCCGACACACCGCTGGCGGCCGGCCAGGGCCTGGGCACCAGCAGTGGCGCCTTGCTGGTACAGCTATGCCGTGCCGAGGAAATCAGCCCGCCGTTATTCGCTTCGCCTTCCAGGTCGGCCGCGTGGCTGGCGCTGTGCCCCTCGCCGCGGCCCTTGTTGGGGTTCGATTGCGATGCGCCCGCGCTGGCTGATCCCCAGGCTTTGCTGGCGCGCCGTGAAGCCAGTTTCGCCCGCTCCCAGAAGCACTATTATGAGGCGCCGCCCCAGGTCGAGCGTGGCTGGCGCAACCATTTGATCGACATGCAGGGCCGTTCCTACCTGGACATGCTCAACAATGTCGCCGTACTGGGCCACGGCCACCCGCGCATGGCCGCCGTGGCAGCGCGGCAGTGGTCGCTGCTCAACACCAACTCCCGGTTTCATTACGCGGGTATCGTCGAATTTTCCGAGCGCCTGCTGGCGCTGGCCCCGCCGGGGTTCGACCGGGTGTTCCTGGTCAACAGCGGCACCGAGGCCAACGACCTGGCCATTCGCCTGGCCTGGGCGGCCAGCGGCGGGCGCGACATGCTCAGCGTGCTCGAGGCTTACCATGGCTGGTCGGTAGCCACCGATGCCATTTCCACGTCCATCGCCGACAACCCGCAAGCCCTGAGCACCCGCCCGGACTGGGTGCACCCGGTCACGGCGCCCAATACCTACCGCGGCGCCTTCCGTGGCCCGGACAGCGCCGCAGGCTATGTGCGTGATGTCGAACAAACGCTGGCGAGCCTCGTCGCGCAGCATCGCCAGGTAGCGGGCTTCATCTGCGAGCCGGTCTACGGCAACGCCGGTGGGATCGCGCTGCCGCCCGGCTACCTGGAACAGGTATACGCCAGGGTCCGTGCCCTGGGGGGTGTGTGCATCGCCGATGAAGTGCAGGTGGGCTACGGCCGTCTGGGTGAGTATTTCTGGGGGTTCGAAGAGCAGGGCGTGGTGCCCGATATCATCACCATGGCCAAGGGCATGGGCAACGGCCAGCCACTGGGCGCGGTCATCACCCGCCGCGAAATTGCCGAGGCGCTCGAGGCCGAGGGCTATTTCTTTTCCTCGGCCGGTGGCAGCCCGGTCAGCTGCCAGGTAGGCATGGCGGTGCTGGACGTGATGGACGAAGAGCGGTTGTGGGACAACGCCCGCGAGGTGGGCGGGCATTTCAAGGCTCGCCTGCAGGCATTGGCCGCCCGGCACCCGCTGGTGGGTGCGGTGCACGGGTCCGGCTTTTACCTGGGCCTGGAACTGGTGCGCAACCGCGATACCCTGGAGCCGGCCACGGAAGAAACCGCGCTGCTGTGCCAGCGGCTGCGTGAGTTGGGTATCTTCATGCAGCCGACGGGGGATTACCTCAACATTCTCAAGATCAAGCCGCCGATGGTCACCACGCGCCAGAGCGTGGACTTCTTTGTCGACTGCGTGGACAAGGTGCTCTGCGAAGATATCTAAAGCAGATTATTATCGGTTAAATGCTCGCTCGGCAGGCGCTAGCCTGTCAGCGATTTTCTAGCTGTGCCAATGCCATTGCTCAGGAATACAGCGGCGCTATCTTTCGTTCAGGGCGTGCCTCCGCTTCCAAGGCAGATAAATATCGGCTATAAAGCATTCCGGATATTTATCGGTCTTTCTTGCTGAGGAGATTGTTCATGAGCCGTATCGTCACCGTCGCCGCCACCCAGATGGCCTGTTCGTGGGATCGTCAAGCCAACCTGGCCACCGCCGAAAAACTGGTGCGCGAGGCTGCGGCCAAAGGCGCGCAGATCATCCTGATCCAGGAGCTGTTCGAAACCCCGTACTTCTGCCAGAAGCCGAACCCGGACTATCTGCAGCTGGCCACGCCTACCGAAACGAACGCGGCCATCGAGCATTTCCAGGCGATCGCCCGTGAATTGCAGGTGGTGCTGCCCATCAGCTACTTCGAACTGGCAGGCCGGGCACGCTTCAACAGCATCGCCATCATCGACGCGGATGGCCGCAACCTGGGCGTCTACCGCAAGAGCCATATCCCTGACGGCCCCGGTTACCATGAAAAGTATTACTTCAACCCCGGCGATACCGGCTTCAAGGTATGGCAAACCCGCTACGCGAAAATCGGCGTGGGTATCTGCTGGGATCAGTGGTTCCCCGAATGCGCCCGCAGCATGGCGCTGCAAGGCGCGGAAATACTCTTCTACCCGACTGCCATCGGCAGCGAGCCCCATGACCAGACCATCAGCTCGCGCGACCACTGGCAGCGCGTGCAGCAAGGCCATGCCGGCGCCAACCTGATGCCGCTGGTGGCCAGCAACCGTATCGGCAACGAGGCGCAGGCCGGCTACGACATTACCTTCTATGGCAGCTCTTTCATCGCCAACCAATTCGGGGAAAAGGTCCAGGAGCTGAACCGGACCGAAGAAGGCGTGCTGGTGCACAGCTTCGACCTGGACGCACTGGAGCATACCCGCAGCGCCTGGGGCACCTTCCGTGACCGTCGCCCGAACCTGTATGGTGCCCTTAAAACTCTCGATGGTTCCCTGGAGTCCTGAACAACCATGACCACTTTGACAACTACCCCACGCGCCGACGGCTTTCACATGCCCGCCGAATGGGCCCCGCAGACCCAAGTGTGGCTGGTGTGGCCAGAGCGCCCCGACAACTGGCGCCTGGGCGGCAAGCCCGTGCAGGCCGACCACGTGACATTGGCCAAGGCCATCGCGCGTTTCCAGCCGGTCACCGTCGCCGTGTCAGCTGCCCAATACGACAACGCCCGCGCCCGCCTGGACGCACCGAACATCCGTGTGGTGGAAATCAGCAATGACGATGCCTGGGTGCGCGATACCGGGCCTACCTTCGTCATCAACGACCAAGGTGAAGTGCGGGGCGTGGACTGGGGCTTCAACGCCTGGGGTGGCTTCGACGGCGGCCTGTATGCGCCGTGGAACCGTGACGAGCAACTGGCCAGCAAGGTGCTGGAAATAGAGCGTTGCGCCCGTTACCACACGGAAGGTTTCGTGCTGGAAGGTGGCTCTATCCATGTCGACGGTGAAGGGACCCTGGTGACCACCGAAGAGTGCCTGCTCAACCGCAACCGCAATCCGCACCTGACGCGCGAGCAGATCGAAGCGGTATTGAGCGACCACCTGGCCGTGGACAAGATCATCTGGCTGCCTGATGGCCTGTACAACGACGAAACCGACGGCCATGTCGACAATTTCTGCTGTTACGTGCGCCCAGGCGAAGTGTTACTGGCCTGGACCGATGATTCCAAAGACCCCAACTACGCTCGCTGCCGGGCCGCACTTGCGGTGTTGGAGGCGACCCAGGATGCACGTGGTCGCACCATTGTAGTGCACAAGATGCCCATTCCTGGGCCTTTGTATGCAACCGAAGACGAATGCGCAGGCGTGGATCTGGTGGCTGGCAGCCAGGAGCGAAACCCCTCCGTGCGCCTGGCAGGCTCGTACGTAAACTTCCTGATCGTGAACGGCGGCATCATCGCGCCGAGCTTCAACGACCCGAAAGATGCCGAAGCCAAGGCAATTTTGCAGGGTATTTTCCCCGATCATGAAGTGATCATGATTCCTGGCCGGGAGATGCTTTTGGGTGGTGGCAATATCCATTGCCTGACACAACAGCAGCCGGCCCCTGTGAAGGCCTGATCGCAGTGTCAAATGAAGAACCCGTCAGCTGACGGGTTTTTTGTACCGGTTCGGACATCTTGCTATCCCGTGGCACAGGTTTTGTATCGTAATCAGTGGCTTAAATGGCCGTACGTGTCTGTCGTACTGTCATAAAGCGTGGGTAACTTTGCCGCTCACGAAACCGGGAAAACAGGTGTCGCCATGAACGTAATGAGTGAGCCGGCTTCGCATCCATCTGCCGAGACCCTGCAGCGGTTGGCGCAATGGTTGAAATGCAATGGCAGTATCAAGGTCCAGAAGCATGACCCAGTTCAGGTGCTTGCCGAGCGCTACCCCGCGGGGTTGCTCACGCAGGCAGAGCTTGAAGCCTTGCTGGGTTCGTTCCACCACTAGCAGCGGTCACGACGCCGCGTCCCAGAGGCATGGAGCCTCCCTTCTGCTCAAATCCCTTCCTGCGCACTTTTGGTTATAAGCTGCGAACACCTTGTAAATTGACACCCAAGCCGGGCCGCCGCTAGGATTCCGCCCAACGCCTGTGGCTATCCGCCACCTGTCCAGTATTCGAGAAGGCCCGCGTTGCAATTCTGCACGCGGGCCTTTGCGTTTAACGTCGGGGAAACGGCTGGGCGGCGTCTTAACCAGCAATAAGGAAAACAAGATGTTGAATAACCGTATCGGTCTGATCGCCCTGGGCTTGATGAGCGCCACCCAAGCCTTCGCCAGCGACCAAGACGATGCCAAGGGCTTTGTCGAAGACAGCCACCTGTCGGTGCTGGCGCGCAACGCCTACATCAATCGCGACTACAAAGACGGCAACAAGGACAAGGCTGAATGGGGCCAGGCCTTCATCGGCACCTTCACCTCTGGCTTCACCCAAGGCACCGTGGGCGTGGGCGTCGATGCCTTCGGCCTGTACGCCAAGAACCTGGACCAGAACACCAGCCGCAGCGGCGCCGGTGGCATCGACTTCTTCCGCCGTGGCGATAGTGGGGAGCCTGCAAGCGACCTGGCCCGCGCTGGCGCGGCGGTCAAGTTCCGCTTCTCCAACACCGTGCTCAAGTACGGTGACCAGATGCCCTCGCTGCCTGTGCTGAGCTACGACAACAGCCGCCTGTTGCCGGAAAGCTACACCGGTACCCTGATCACCTCCAAAGAGATCAAGGGCCTGGAGCTGAACGTGGGTCACTTCACCGAAGAAGCGCAGAAGAGCGCCGAAGGTCGTGACAGCGGCGAACTGAAAAGCCTGAACGTGTATGGCGGCAGCTACGCCTTCAACGACCAGTTCAAGGCGTCGCTGTACGGCACCACCATCGAAAACGTCGGCAAGAAGCAATACCTGGGCGCGACCTACGTATTGCCGCTGCAGAAAGACCAGTCGCTGACGTTTGATTTCAACGGTTACAAGACCGAACTGGACCAGAAGCAGGTCACCAAGGCTGAGCTCGATGGCAGCAGCAACACCATCTGGAGCCTGGCGGCTACCTACGCCGTGGGCCCGCACTCGTTCATGGTCGCGCACCAGCGCAGCACCGGCAGCACCGGCTACAACTACGGTGGCTACCAGCGTGGCGGCGGCGTGGGTGACGGTGGTACCTCCATCTACCTGACCAACTCCTACTGGTCGGACTTCAACGGTCAGGATGAGCGCTCCTGGCAACTGGCCTACGGCCTGGACTTCGGTGCCTATGGCATCCCTGGCCTGACCTACAAGGTGGCGTACGTGCGGGGTGACAACATCACCGCAGGCGACGAAACCGGCGGTACCGAGCGCGAAATCTTCAACCAGTTCCAGTACGTGGTTCAGCAAGGTCCGGTCAAGGACCTGACCGTGCGCCTGCGCAGCTCCATCCTGCGTGTGTCTGACAACGTCAGCGCTTACAACGTCAGCGGTAACGAAGTACGCGTATTCGTCGACTACCCGATCAACATTTTCTGATCCGGTTGTCCTACGCGTGATGCCAGCAAGCCCCGCACTCAGCGGGGCTTGCTGTTTCTGGCTTCGGCCAGCGCCAGGAAGGCTTCGATGTCATTACTGCACAAGTGCCGCGCCGCGGCCTTCACTTCCTCGTAGGGCCAGTCCCACCAGGCGCTGGCCAGCAGGCGCTCGCGCACGTCTTCCTCGAACCGCCAGCGGATGAAGCGGCACGGGTTGCCACCCACTACCGCATAAGGCGGTACATCGCGGGTAACCACTGCGCCCGCGCCAACCACGGCGCCATGGCCGATGGTCACGCCGGAAAGAATCATTACCCCGCGGCAAATCCAGCAATCGCTGCCGATGACCACGTCGCCCTTGGTGGGTTTGTAGTCGCCAGCGTCTTCCAGCCCATCGACGAAGGCCGGGAAGGGGAAGCACGTGACCCAGTCGGTGCGGTGGCCACCGCCCAACAGCACTGTTACCTCTTCGGCGATGGACGAGTAGGCGCCCACCCTGAACGTGGTGTCATCACCGAACTCGACCACCTCAGGTTTACCGTAGCTGGCCGCGCCGATTTCATACTTTGGGTAGCGCAACTGCAACTTCGCCTGGCCGCGCTGCAGTTTTTCCAAGGTGCGCACTTGCTTGAGCTGTTTTCTTGTTCTGAGCTTTTCGAACAGGTTCATCGTTGTCTCATTCGGATCAGCGTGGGTTGCGGTGGCTCAGCAGTAGGCTCTTGAGCCGCCGCAACGTCACCGCGTTCCAATAGCGCAGCGGAATGGAACGCAACAGGCGCCATGCCTCTTTCTTGTCCGCCTTCACCGCGTATTTCAACGCCTTGTTGATAGTGACTGCCCGCCCCAGTGGGTAGCCCGGGTGTGCCTGGTATGGCGCCAGGGCCAACAAGTCGGCCTCCAGCAGCGTGCGGTAGCGCCGCGACAGGTTCTGCGGGTGGCGGCGGTAGCGAGTCACGTGCACGGGCAACTGGTGTACCTCGTAGCCGTGGCTGGCGACGCGCAGGGTAATCTGCAGGTCCTGCACCTTGATGGCCGGGTCGTAGAAGCCGGCTTTCTGCAGCGCGGCCATGCGGTAGAGGGATACCGGCGCGCCCATCACGATGGCGCCGCTGATGATCTCGTCCAGCTTCAGGCAACGCAGGCCGCGTACGCGTTGCTGCTTGATATCGTTGCCGTCGCGGTCCATGTAGATGATCAGCGCGCCCACGCAGCCCACGTTCGGGTGCTTGTCCAGGTATTCGGCGCGTACCCGCACCGACTCGGGCAGCATGATGTCGTCCAGGTCGGGGGTTGCCACGTACACCCCACGGGCATGGCGCAGGCCATGGTTCAGCGCGGCGCTGACGCCCTGGTTGGGCTGGGTGTAGAGCTGGAAATCATAGGTCTGCTGCAAGGCCGTGAGCATCTGTACGCTGTTGTCGGTGGAACCGTCGTCAACGATGATCACTTCGAAATTGGGGTAATCCTGGGCAAAAATGCTGCGCAGCGAGCTTTCCAGGTATTTTTCCGCGTTGTAACAAGGCGCCACGATGCTGACCAAGGGGGCGCTTGGCCGGGGGGATAAATCCTGGGCGGTCGATGGGGCGGTCATGGTTACCGGTATTCCTTCAAGCCCGTGGCACGCGCCTTTGGGCCGCCCGGGTTGTATCTATCTGAACAAGGATGCTCGCGCAACGCCATTAGGTTACGACAGCCAGGTTTCGTTCCGCGAGCCTTGGGTTACTATCGGCGGATATTTACTACAGGACGTTGCTGTCATGCCGCGAATCCTCGCTTGCTGGCCCACCCGCCTGTCGGCTGCCACCGGCTTGCTATTGGCAGCTGCTATCAGCGTCGGCGCACCAGACGTCGTTACCCTCAGCGCGGCAGAACAACAAAGGGTAGACGGCCTGATCAAAAACAGTGGTCGGGCAGAATATCAGAATGTGATGTTCGGTTTCGGTGTGATGCCAGGGGTGGCGGACGTCTACCAGGGCAATGCTACCGATGATGGCGTGCTGATTCCCCTGGGCGGGGACCGCGAGATCGCCGTCAACGCCAGCTACGACGCCGCGGAACTTGGCAGCACCAAGGCACTGATGGACAGCGAGCTATCGGACGTGGACCCCGCCAGTGTGCAGCGCCAGCCCGTGGTGCTGGATTCGCAGCCTGCCGAGCAGGCGCAATGGAAGGATGGCAGTTACCTGCACCGCGCCATCGTCGAATACCGCAGCACTGGCGCCGACTCTGGCATCAACTACACCCTGTGGCTGCAGACCGATGCCACGAACCAGCAGGCCGACGAACAGGCCTTCGATGCCGTGGTGAAGTCTTTCAAGCACTACCAGGTCGACGATCAGCACTGAGTGTTGGCTGGCTTCAGGCGGAGTGCCTGGGGCCGCGCGGTGGCTTGGACGCGGCCGGGTCCGCTGCTACGGGGCGTTGAGGCCCTATTGGGGTTATTGCTCGGTCGGTACCACTTCTACCGCGGTGATCTTCCAGGCGTCCTTGTCCTTGCCCAAGGTCACCTTCAAGACCTGGCTGTTGTCCTGAGTCGTGCCCAGCACCACGTTTTCCTGGGCGGTAGCGCCCTTGGTCGCGGTTTCGGTGACCTGGATGTGGGTCAGCCAGCTGTCGTCGATGTCCTGGGACTTGATGAAGTAGTCCTCATCCAGCCCGTCCTCGCTCTTGGCCTGCTTGTCGATGGCCTTGATCAGGCTGTCGGCCACGTACTGCTGCATTTGCTGCGGATTGTCATTCAAGGGCACCTTGTCATCGTTCAGGCGCTTGAGGTACCAGGCGTAGAACGCCTGGGTGGTTTGCTGGGCGGAAGGCGCATCGGCCGCCGCGATGGAAAGATGAAAACCAGCCAATACACACAACAGGGAAAGCAGACGCTTCATGATCAGTTACCCGATAAATGGACAGGGTTTGACGCAGCAAGGCGCGATAGACGGCGTTCATAGTACAGAGAGCAGGCAGGGTACGACCAGTTGCACGTCCACCGCCGCGCCACGGCGCCTCAGCGCACCGGGTTGCTGACCCCCTCGATCTGGCGCTTCACCTGCAGCGGGTCATCGATGCCCTTGAGCACAAGGTCACTGATCCCGCGCCCGGTGATGCGCACCGTACCGAAGCCCAGCAAGCGCCCCATCACACTCTGGTCCAGGTCCACCGTCTCGATGGACGATAGCTTCATTTCCTCGGTGGTACGGCTGATGATGCCGCGCTTGTGGATAACCCGTTTGTTGGTCACCCCGTTCTCCTGGCAGCGCAGGCTCAGCCACTTGTAGATGGCCACTGGCGACAGAATGCCCACGGTCACCACCGCCAGCAGCACCCACAGCCACACATGTACCCAGTTCAGCCAATGCAGCTTGAACACGGCCTCGATCTGTTCGCCGGCGGAAAGGGAGCTCTGGATGTAGGATTTGCTTGCCACGGGGTAGGCCTCTTGCGGTTGGTGGGCGGGACTTTAGCACTGTCCGGCCAGGCATGAAGCCTCATGGCCGCCCCGAACCCGCCCACGACCCAAACCCAAGCTTGGGAAATTTCCTACAGCTATCAATACCACCCCCGCCGAACATCCCTTCCAGCGGACCCAAGTCCGTACAGGCGTCGCCCAACACCTGGGGCCAGGCGCAACTCCACAACCGTGCAATTCCCTGGGAGTACCGGATGAAAATCACCTTCGACCTGACCTTGACCCCACAGGAAACGGCCGAAATCGGCCAGATCATCGGCTGCCTGCCCGCCGACGTTCCCGCAGCCCTCGGCAACTATGGCAAAGCCGCACTGCGCGAATACCTGGCCATGATGCGCGGCCAAAAAGCCCTCAAGCGCGGCACCGATATCCACGAATACCGCCTGTTCCTGCTGGTGGACACGGTATTCGCCGGTCAGATCCCGGACGAGCAGACCATCAGCAAGATCTTCCAGACCACCGCCACCGAAAGCCGCGGCCTGCTGCGCTCCATCATTTCCAAATACCAATACCTGCTGCGCGACGCCATCGACCAGACCCTCAAGGACGTACTTCAAGGCGCCACCGCCGAAACCGCCAACGGGCCCTTCCTGGTCACCATGAACAGCGTCAACGTCATCGAAGAACTCAACAAGAAACTGGCCGCCATTGACGGCACACTCCCCTCCATCGCCAAAAAGCGCGGCAGCGTGGCCACCTACGAGATCCTCAAGTCCTCCTACGAACAGCTTTGCGCACAACTGGGCGCCACCCCTGCGGTGTACGTGCCATGACCGGCGACGACATCTCGGCCGCCAGCCTGCTGATGGCGGTGGTGGCGATCCTCTACGGCGCCTGGTACCAGGAAATCAGCTGCGCGGCCCAGGTCGCCGTCCCCCAGCATGACAAACACAACGCCCTGGCCCAGGTAGAGCCAGCCTTCTTCGCCCGCTGCCTGCCGCTGGCGTGCATGGCCGCGATGGTGGTGCTCGTGTTTCTGCCGACGACTGTGGGGATCGTCGGCCATAGCATCACTGTGCTCGAACAGCATGGCGCGCAGGCTTACACCCAATACAATTCGGCCCGCACTGCGTTCTGCCTGGTAGTCGGTGTGGGTCTTGCCATTGCCGGTCATCTTTGGCGGATGGCTTGGAGGTTGGCGTGTCTGCGGCGAAGGTTGAAGACGTGACATGGTGCTCGGTCAGTGCAGGGCCAGGCGAACGCAGGAATCACCTTACCCCGGTCCACCAGGCACTCCTCCGGCACTGTGGGACCGGGCGCAAGCTCGGGAAGCAAACGGCGCGGTCTCGCGACCATCCTGCAACGCCCTCAAATCCCAGCAAGGAAACGGCAGAAGAAACTGACAATAAAACCATGTGCATCAGCAAGTTATACATATGAATAACTTGTCTTTGCACTCGGTTTCACAGGCACTCGCGCTGTGTATAAAATTATCCACAGCGCGAAGCATGAACTTATCCACATCATTCTGGGCCGCCCCCAGTACCTGTGAAATCGCAAGTTATCCACAGTCATCCGGGGACCGTCAAAAGGATTCCCGAGCATCTTCAACGGCGACCCACAGCTGCTGCCGTAAAGGCTCAATCAAGCATCTGACCTGATCAGCATCCAGCCGATCAGTATGCGCAGCGTCCAGAAGCGTTGCCATCAACGTCATCCCATCATGGACATCTGCAGCGCTCTGCACAGCTCCCCTTAGCCCTTCCAACGAGATCTGCAAAATCCCATGCATCGCCTGCCATTCCTTCAGCACCTCAACGTCCACCGGCTCGCCAGAAACGATGAACCGTTGAAGCTCATATTGAAAATTCCGCACGTACTTCTCGACATTCACAGCAGCTAATCCTTGCGAAAGCCCAGCATGACCCCGCCGCGCTCCTCGTCCTAACAGCTTCAATCGCAGCCGTCCCTTTTGGCCGCGCAGGAGTGCCCCAGTAAAGAAAGCACAGATTCAGCCGAATACTAAGTAAGTCTTAGTACATGGTCAACGTGAATCTAAGAATCTCTTAGCCTTTTAGTGGCTAAAAAATGAGCACGTTCAGCAAGCGGTTGAAGGAAGCCAGGAAGGCGGCCGGGATCTCACAGCAGCAACTGGGGATTGAGGCGGGGATCGAGCCTGCGTCGGCCAGTGCACGGATGAACCAGTACGAGAAGGACAAGCATGCGCCGAACCCGGCTACGGTTTTGCAGATTGCTCAGGTGCTGAAGCTGCCTGCTGCTTACTTCTACAGCGAGGATGATGATGAGGCGCGGTTGCTGGTGGCGTTTCATCGGCTATCGCGGGAGGAGAGGGCGCGGGTGATGGCGGTGGTTGTGGGTGGTCTGGATTCGCGCTGTACTTCATGAGTTAGGGGCGCAGGTAAGCGGAGGTCCAAGTAAGGTCGTAAGACGTTGCTTGGACTAGTGCCTCCAGAAAGCCGGAGTCGGCGCCTATCTGAATCTTGGGATCTGGCGCCACCTCACCGTCCAGTCTGTGTTGCCCAATTTGGCGGTCCGAAAAGCCTGCTCGTTGGCGAGAGATTTCAGCCCCCGGCGAGCCTTAAGGTCATCGCTCATGCCCAATGCAAATTGCTGACCGCTGACGAAGGTCAGGTCCAACATGGTGCATAGCCCGCCTTTACAGCCCGCAGGCGGGGCGTTCATCGACGTAGGCAGATGCAGCACCTCAGCTCTGTGAATTGTGTAAAAAACAACCGTTTGCAGGCTTGCCCAAACGCGGTTTTTGCTTCAGTGTAATGACGATTGTCTTTACATTGAGGTCCGTCCCATGGCATCTATCAATATCCGGATTGACGACGACTTGAAAGCTCGTGCTTACCAAGAGCTGGAAAGACTCGGCGTCACCCCTTCTGAACTGATGCGCCAAGCTTTGCAGTACGTAGCGGAGCGTGGCCAGCTACCCTTCAAGCCTGTCCTGATGACCGAGGACGATGAAGCCATGATCGCGACGGTCCGCGAGCGGCTGGCTGATCCCCAACGGGTCAAGGTTTCATTAGATGACCTATAGCCTCGAATTCGATGCGCGTGCGCTAAAGGAGTGGCAAAAATTGGGAGATACCGTGCGCCAGCAACTCAAGAAGAAGCTGGCTACGGTCCTGGTCAATCCGCGCATTGAAGCCAACCGTCTGCATGCATTGCGTGATTGCTACAAGATCAAAATGCGCAGCAGCGGCTATCGGTTGGTTTATCAGGTGATCGACCATGAGGTCGTGGTGTTTGTAGTGTCGGTGGATAAGCGCGAGCGGGAATTGGTCTATCGCAAGGCGGCCGAGAGGTTAGGTTAGCAACTAACTGGCGTGTGGGTGAAAAAAGCCGCTCGAGCCGGACCGTGTGAAAATTTGAGGATGTTTTGGAATTTGGGCTCCATGGCAGCCGCTGGAACGCTGTGGCGGCACCAGACGAACGGTTGTTGGCTGTGAGGCCCCAATTTTGGCGGGACTGGAATTTCGTGGATTTTTCGACGTACCTCAAAGGGTATCTACAAAAAAATCAGCTAGTTATGGATTTCTGTGGAATCGAATCGGGCATTTTGGGGCTCTATCGATTGCTGCTATACAATAGGACCTCTGCTGCTGAAGAAATTTTGAATGCTTCAGTGAGATCTGAGATCACCGGTTTCGAATACTAGCCAGGGAGAGGCACAAATTGTCTTGAAACAGCCTCTTACAGACGACCGCTATCGACCCATAACGGTCGTTCGCGGTGGACCGCAATCGGCCAAAGCGAGCGCTCAAAAATATTCACTAAGGGCGTTTAACTGCCCTATGTTTATCTAAATTTTCGAGTACAGCACTTTTGTTATTTGCTCAAGCGCGAGGCTGGCGGCATCGGGGTTGTTGCTGATATAGTTTTCCAATGATGTAATTGCTTTCGATATTTCTGGGCAAGTCTTTTCTTTTAAGAAGAAATTGGATACTTTGCCAAGAAGGTTTTTACAAATAATCTTACCTTCCTTGGTTTTTCCAATAAATACTCTAACGTCAACCTTGTTAGTTCCTATCCTGATCATTTCAATGTGTTCATGGTAGCTATGATAGCGGGGATGGAAACAATCGAATTTATTCCTCCTGTATGACTGCTTCACGCTCGCTAGCTTGAACCAGTCGTCTGCGCTTTTCAATGCGTTACAGGTCGCGCAGGATAAGGCTAAATTATCAAAGGAGAATGCAAAATAGGGGTAGTGCTTGATGGGTAATATATGCTCAATGTTAGAATTTATGTGATGATAAATTTTGTCTTGGCAATAGCAGCACAACTGATTTTGTCGAGTCGCGAGATATTCACGGAGCTTTCTGTGAAGATAGGCTCCTTTATCTGTATTGTAGAATTTCGCCCAGATATTTTTATCCGGCGGAAAATTCCTCCTTACCCCTCTGTAGAACAGTAAGATTTGCTGGTAGGCAGCGGCGCGGTCGGGTGCATGAGCAGCTCTCGGGTAAATCTGCATCAAGAAACAGGTGATATCACTATCCATGGGAAGCCACCCTTTGCAGGATGGTGTCAATAGCGATCTTGAAATCCTCTACAGACTTACGCAGTTCCGCTCTTTCACCAGCCATGGCAGCAGCTGATACGGTGTGCTCCTCCAGGAGAGTTAATGCATTTTTTACTTCCTGTATGCTGTGAATCTCGGTGTTGGCATGCTCCAATGCCATATTGAGAACCGTCGCATATTTTTCGTAGATCGCTTTGTTATTCGGGGTGACAGTATGAAATTCCTCGAAGATAAGGTTTTCTACATTGCTGGAAATTTCTTCGATTTTTTGAATCTTAGACTCACCAGCCATGTTATAGCAGGCAGAGCCCAGCTTCAGGGCGCTCGCAATTATGACCGGCGAATGAGTGGCAACGGTGAATTTGCAATCGAGCACGTTGGCGACGATCTGTTGCATAGTCTTAGGCCATGCCAATTGCCACTCAAGATGTAGACTTATCTCTGGTTCATCAATATAGAAGTGTGTATTCGGCGCACAATGAGACAAGATTTTCAACCCCGTCGACACCATGTTCTGCTCTCCAGAGCTAAACAAGGAAAACGGTAGGACCTCGTCGTCCTTTCTGAGCATGAGTTCGAATGGCTTGAGCGGGTGATCCAGAATTGCGCGATTTCTTTCTACGAAACCAAGGTCCAGTGGTGCTTTGACGAAGGTCCCGGCCAATTGCGAGTGATTATCGTTTTTTCGTTTCTTTACCTCGCGTGGTCCTATCCATACCTCGCTTTTAAATCCTATGTCTTGAAGTAGCCCCTTCAATACAGAATCTCTTTGTTTTTCTAGACAGATGACGTAGTTCAGTACTGCATTCGCAGCCAGTGTATTCATATGGACGCCATTGCCTACGGTGCGATTGCCAAGGTAGGTATAGCTGCCGCCCCCTTTTCTATCTTTCTTCTTGCTGCCCCATTTGAATCTGTCGCTTAAACCAGAGGAAATGACCACGACATTAGTATGTTCACTTGTGTTTTGTGCGTTTTTCTCGAGCGCGATGCTCTTTCCGATGCCGTTGTTGCCGATAATGTATGTGAATTGTTCTGACGAGGGCAGGGCCCTTTCGGTGCTGGTGGACTTAACGTTCAACTTGTGGCTCTGCGGTTGATAAGTTGCGGTTTGGGGAGGTATCACAGCGATACACTAGGGAAAAAAAGCGGTTGCGGACCAGATCGCCGACGGCGGCCAGGATCTGGGACAGACGTTGCGATTGACGGATCGTCGGGCCAGTATTCAGCAGCAAATGTCACAAGTGATTGTCGTGCGGAAATACCCATCGGTCCGAGGGCCGGGTAAAGGCGTCGAAGTTGCAGCGCAGTGCAGCCACCCAGTCGCAGGGGCCTTGGCGCGAGAGGATGTAGCCACCGGTCGCGAGGTGTCATGGGGGCGGAGTCCTTGCCGTTGTTGCAGCAGATGAGCCTAGCTTTGATCAAAGCAGGATGTCAATTTGGCATCGCTCAGCGGACGTGCCGCCGTTGAACCCCTTGTCGCAGATCGACCCAGAGCGCGCTTGGATGCCTTGATGTCCTGTCATGCCCTTGGCGCTGTCGCACACGATCATCTGCCGCCGTCGTTGTGACAAACACGGCTGACGAGTCGACACGGTTTCTCGCCCGACGCTGCTAGGTGGGTCAAACGCTACAAGTTCCAGTCATGAAAAACCTGTTCGCTGTCATTAGCTCTGTGTGATGCTGGCAAAGGGTTACAAGCGATGGCCTGGTAAAGTCACGAACGGCTGACTGCGATCGACCCATATCGGCCAGGAGCGGACGTCCCAATGTGGCAGATACGTTGCATCAAACGATTTGCCCCCTCCCCCATTGACCTCCACCTCGGTCCTCAGCACACTTCTTAAACTTTTTTGGCGTGATGCCCCCTCACTCTCCACGTTAATATGACGTTTCTCAAGGATTACCGCATATGGACATCGAAGCAGAACTCAGCTCAGTATTCTCTCAAAGATCATCCGGCCCATTTTTGTTCCTCGGTTCCGGTTTTTCCCGGCGATATATAGGCCTTGAGGATTGGGAAGGTTTGCTCAGTCGATTTTGTCTGATGGGGAAACCCTACCCGTATTATAAAAGTAGCGCTAATAATCACACCCCCACGTCAGCCCAACTCATCGCTGACGAATTTCATGATTTGTGGTGGAGCCACGGCAATTATGAGGCGAAAAGAGAGGCGTTGGCGCACCTAATTAATGATCGGACATCCCCGCTTCGCCTGGAAATTTGTGAGCACCTTAAAAATAAGCACCTCGCTGAGATTTCCCCGACTATTCTTGAAGAAATTAACGCTTTGAAAGAATGCGATGTCGATGGAATAATCACTACGAACTGGGATATGTTTGCTGAGAGTCTTTTTCCGGATCACACAGTATATATCGGTCAAAAAGAGCTTCTATTTTCCAATACAATGAATATTGGCGAAATCTATAAAGTTCACGGATGCTGTAGTAAAGCAGACTCGCTGGTTTTGACGGACTCCGACTATCATCACTATAATAATCGCAATGCTTACCTGGCTTCAAAGCTAATTACTATTTTTGTAGAGCATCCAGTTGTATTTATTGGCTACTCGATTTCAGATACGAACATTAGGGAGCTTCTAAAGTCTATTTCGCTCTGCATTGGCAAGGAAAATATTGACAAGCTCAGAGATAATTTAATATTTATTGATAGAAATGAACCCGCTGGCGGCCCCACCATTGAAACTTCGTACCTTCAATTTGACTCAATTCAGATACCCGTCAAAGTTGTTAAAACTAAAAACTATACCCCAGTTTATAATGCCATCGCACAATTCGAGCGTAAGCTACCAGCCCGAGTTCTTAGGTTTTGTAAAGAACGCGTATATGAAATCGTAAAAGGGCAGAATCCCGACAAAAAAATTGCAGTCATCGATTATGATCAGGTTCAAAACAAGAACGACATTGAAGTTGTATTTGGGCTTGGCGTTATAGGAAAAGTAGGTGAGACGGGATACAAAGGTATCTCCATCGGTGATATCTTCGAAGATCTTATCTCAAATAATAAAAATTTCGATGCCAAAAAACTAGTCGATACAACTCTATCCCTATTGCCAAGCCGAACAAGATTTGTTCCAGTGTTTAAATACTTGCGAGAGTTAGGTATCAGCTCTAAAGCTCAGTATGATCGATCAGGATTCAAACTTGACCAACTCGTTAACAAAAAGGCAGAGGATTTTGCAACTGCGAGCCTCCTTCAGGCAGCTAAATATTCCAAAACACCTTTTGCAGAGTTTCTTGCCTCGGCGACAGAGTCTGAGATATTCAGTATGACCCCACTGCTACCGCTCGCAGATTCACAAGTCTTAGGAGACTATCTTCGTAAAAACTATGAGCATCTCATAACTTGCAATAATAGATATCATTTCCGTCGGCTTATGGCATATTACGATTGGAAAACTTATGGATTTTGATAGGGGATTGATTGGGGAACATATGAGCGGCAGCTTGTGCCCCAAGGTTGCCGGTCCTAATAGGTGGCTCATTGACCAAGCAGTGGAGTCGATGCGAGCTGTTGGTTAGCATAGCCAAAAGTTGATCGACTGCTACTGCCGCCACCGTCCGTTTTGGGTCGGTTGCGGTCGGTCATGATTATCATAGTCAGACCTTCTTACTTGAAGAACCATGCTCTTTCCAAACGAAGAGCCAGCAGCCGCACGGTCAGCAGGTAGTAATATCGAGTTGCTTTGCATTGCCTCGCTAGTCGGTGGTCGAGAAACCAAGCAACATGTTTTCTCTTCCAACCCCAAGGTGTTTCTAGCTGCCAGCGTTCAGATATCTCCGCTTGGATGAGCTTTGCTTGCCGTAAATGGCGCTGCCGCGTTGCGTACGATCCCGTGAGCACCGCAGCCAAGAACAGTTCCATATCGAATGGCTTACTCATATGCGTCCTCCAATGTAGGCCGCGACCACATCGATCCGACCGTGCCCCAACTCATAGCTGATTTGTAGTGGTCAACTGATCCCGGACACTGCGTTAAGTTTTTCCTCGGCAACGGCAGGCGCCGAGCCGTCGTTGAACTGATGTGGTCGCCGCCAGTTGTACCGCTCCATCAGGAAACGTCCAATATCTTGTTTAGCCAACACGGCGCTCATGTAGCCCACCGTCGGTATCCATTCAGTTTTCAGGCTACGAAATAGCCGCTCCATCGGCGCGTTGTCGTGGCAGTTGCCGCGCCGACTCATGCTCTGTGTGAAGCGGTATCGCCATAGTCTCTGGCGGAAACTTCGACTGCCGTATTGGCTGCCCTGCTCGCTGTGAAATAGCACATCCTGAGGCCGGCCACGCTGCTCATAGGCCATATCCAATGCCTTGATCACCAAGTCAGCGTCAGGCTTGACTGAGAACGCCCAGCCTACGACCCGGCGCGCATACAGATCGATCACCGCTGCCAGATAGTGCCATCGACCTTCGGCCCAAACGTACGTGATGTCACCGCACCAGACCTTGTTGGGGGATGCCACGCTGAACTCTCGATCAAGTACGTTCGGTATATCAGGTCGCTCCACGGTGGCCTTTTTGTAGGCATGGGAGCCCGGTTGTTTGCTGATCAGGTTCATCTCGCGCATCAACTTACGTACCTTGAATCGCCCGATTTGCATGCCGTCCTCTTTCATCATCAGCATGATGCTTCTACTGCCCGCAGCGCTTCGGCTTTGAGTAAACAGTTCGTTCACGCGGCTGCGCAAAATCACCCGTTCGGCATCAGGGGATCGGCGTTTTCGACAGTATGCGTAGTAGCAAGATCGGGTGACTTCAAATACCGAGCACAACAGATCAACCGGCTCCTCGGAGTGAAGCTGATCGACTAACGCGAGCGCTCGTGCTCCTCGGCCATCAAGAGCGCGGTAGCCTTTTTTAGGATCGATTTCTCCCGTTCCAGACGATTGATTCGGGCTTCCAATTCTTGGATTTTTTGCTGCTCAGGTGTTAACGCTTTGCTGGTCGGGGTGACACCGCCACGTTCTTGCTGGAGCTGGTTCACCCAGCGACGCAAGGCCGACTCAACCAGCCCAAGCGAACGGGCTGCCTCGGTATGGCTGTAGCCTTGATCGAGCACCAGGCACGCAGCCTCGCGCTTGAACTCAGGGGTAAAGGTACGACGTTGCTTGGTCATCAGACACCTCTCTGTGGCGAGCATTCTCGCCTAAATGGGTGTCCGGTTTCATTAGACCACTACATCTGTCGCTCAATAGCCGCGTCTGTCCACAGCCCTGACTCCAGCAAGGCGCTACAGGCCATGGTCCTGAATCCATGCCCGCATACTTCCTTGGATGTGTCGTAGCCGACGTTGCGCAGCACTTGGTTAACCGTGTTCTCCGACATTGGCTTCCAGTACTTGTGGTCACCGGGCAGCACCAGTTCGGAGAAGCGGCTTAAGCCGCGCAGCCGTTCAAGGATCGCGATGACTTGGGGAGAGAGCGGCACCATCTGTATGTCTCCGCTCATCTTGGTGCCACGGGTAGAATTGCGCACGCCGTCGATTGGCTTACGGGTGTCCGGGATTTCCCACATCGCCCTTTGCAGGTCGAACTCATCCCAGCGCGCAAAGCGCAGTTCGCTGGAGCGCACGAACACGTGCAGCGTCAGCAATACAGCCAGCTTGGTTAGCTCACGGCCGTTGTAGTTGTCGATCCGGCTGAGTAGTTCGGGGAGACGGTTGAGTGAGAGGGCAGGGCGGTGCACGGTACGCGGGGCATGAATCGAGCCTGCCAGATCGAGCGCCGGATTCTGGCTGATCTGCCGCGCCCGCTTCGCGCCCCGCATGATCGTGGAGAGATAATTCTGCACGCGCAGGGCAACGTCCATGGTGCCGCGTTCTTTGATACGCAGGGTTACCTCAAGCAGATCATGAGTATCAAGCTCAGCGATGGGGCGTTGGCCGATCAGGGGGAAGACGTGGGTGCGCAACCGACTCATTACCGTCTTGGCGTGTCCCTCCGTCCAGCGCCGGGACATTTCGGCGTGCCACTCCAGGGCGACGGTTTCGAAAAGCAGGGAAGCTCGTTGAGCAGCTAGCTTCGCTTTCTTCTTCTCTTCCATCGGGTCGAGGTTGTCGATCAACAGGGCCTTGGCTTCATCGCGCTTGGTCCTCGCGACGGCCAGCGAGATGATGGGGTAGTTGCCGATGATCAGCGTGCCTTCCTTGCCGCTGGGCTTGAAGTAGCGCAATCGCCACGTTTTCACGCCATTGGGTTTCACGAGGAGGTACATGCCGCCACCGTCGAACAGCTTGTAGGCGCGTTCGCGAGGTTTCGCCGTACGGCATTTGAGGTCGCTGAGAGGAACGGCTAGACGTGGCATAAGGGTACGTTCTCCATGCAGGCAAGACGCTGTACCCTAAAAATACCCCCGGGGATGGGGTATTTTTTTGGATCCGATGGAGGGTCCTGGAACGAAAAAAACCCGCCAAAGGGCGGGTTTTAGGGGCTTCCAAGGCATTCGGTGGAACGCGATGGAGCTGGATATGGTGCCGGCACCAGGAATCGAACCCGGGACCTACTGATTACAAGTCAGTTGCTCTACCATCTGAGCTATACCGGCATCTGAGGGCGCTGATTATAGCGACTCAACGCCCCTAGGCAACCCCCAATTTGCACTATTTTATTGCCGCCACCACCCACCGGCAAAAACGCTTATGCACAATCCCCCGGTGAACAGACCAAAGGCCCACCCAAGCGGCGACGATTTTGCACCCCCCACGCAAACCCCTGTTTTTCCAACCAAATAAATGATGAACAAAAAATGACCAGCCATTAAAGCACGGTATACCCAGCGATTTTATTAGCTTGCTGGGCATTCTGCCCACAGAGTTATCCACAGGTAGTGTTGCCATTTTGAAACGGTTTGGCACGTCCTGCCAGTACCATGAGGTTGCGTGGGGTGAGGGTGGAAGTGCAGAAAAGTCCCACTCGCACCTGGTAGCCGTTCTCCTGCAAATAAAGTGCGCGGTCCAGCACCAACCACAGCTCCAGCGGGCGGCGAAACAGGTTGCGGACCAGTTCGAGGTTGCGCACCTGGGCCAGGCGTTGCCAGCCGGCCTTTTCGGCTACCTGCCAGTCGACGCTTGCGGGCAGGGCGATTTCCTTGAGGTCGGCCAAGCCGCTGCAGTACTCGGCAAACGGCTTTGCCAGCCAACCGCTCGGCAACGATGGGGTGGGCAGGTATTCGTCCGAGCCGCGGGCTTCGCGCTGCAGCAGGTCAAATCCCAGGCGCCAGGCCATCGACTGGTCGCGCTGGCGGCGAACACGGGCGCCGGCGGTGACGGTTTCGCTCAGTGGCAGGCCCAGGTCGTCGCGGGATAAACGTAGCGTGCTGGCGGCGGCTGCGCGGGAGAGTGGCTGGTAGTGCTCGGCGGCGGTGCGGTTGTAGCAGCAGGGGGCGATGGCCAGTTGCGGGCAGGCCGCGGCGGTGGCGCGCTGTAGCAGCCTTGTATGCAGGTCGCCGCAGGCATGCAGGGCGACGGCGGTTCGCTCTGCTGGCAGCTGGCAGTTGTCGGCCATGACGTCCTGCAAGCGGTGTTCGGCGCTCAGGTGGTGGTGCTGGCTGAGGGCTTGGCCCGCAGCGACCAGTTGCGGGTCGTATTCGTAGCAGGTGAGTTCCTGGCCAGGCTGCAGCAGGCGCCGGCCCAGGTGGCCTTTGCCGGCGCACCAGTCCAGCCAGCCGGATACGGGTTGCTGGAAGGTGAGGGCGTCGGCGAAGGCTTCTATCTGCTGCCATTTGCGGCCAGGTACGTCGACGTTCAGGCGGGGGCTGCAGGGGTGCAGTGCGCCGGTGGGTAAGGCGTCGACGGCGCTGAGGGTGGCGGCCTGGGCGGCGAGGACGGGGTAGGGGGCGGGGGCGGCGAGCAGTTCGGGGTGGTTGTACTCGGCTTCGGCTTGGGCGAGCGTGCGGGCGCGTAGCCAGTGGGCCAGCTCGGGATGGTTGGTTTCCCAGGGCAGGTGCAGGTAGGTGAAGGGTTTGGGGCGCCAGAGGGCTTGGTGGGCCAGCAGGAAGGCGTCCAGGGCCTGGAAATGGGTGAGCAGGTCGGCGGGGGGTAGGCTCATGGGGTGTGCCCGGCTTGGGGTTGTGGGGCGCGCTGCGCGCCTTCGCAGCCTGCCGGCGGCGCCTATGGAGGGTGCCGGCAGGTGGGGGTGGGCCTAGCGGCCTTGGGTGGCGTCTACGCGCAGCCAGCGTTCCAGCAGTTTGAAGCCTTGCACCAGCACGAACGATATCAGCAGGTACAGTACGCCGGCGGCGAAGAAGATTTCCACCGGCAGGTAGGTGCGGGCGATGATGGTTCGGGCCATGCCGGTCAGGTCCAGCAGGGTGACGGTGCTGGCCAGGGCGCTGGCCTTGAGCATCAGGATCACTTCGTTGCTGTACGCGGGCAGGCCGATGCGCACGGCACGCGGCAGGATGATGTACAGCAGCGCCTTGGTGCGCGACATGCCCAGGGCGCGTGCGGCTTCGATCTCGCCCTTGGGAATGGCCTGGATGGCGCCCCGCAGGATTTCGGCGATGTACGCGGCGGTGTGCAGGGTCATGGTGGCGGCGGCGCACCAGAATGGGTCACGCAGGTAGGGCCACAACGCGCTGTGGCGTACGGCGTCGAACTGCGCGGCGCCGTAGTACACAAGGAACAGTTGCACCAGCAGCGGTGTGCCGCGGAAGAAGAAGATGTAGCCGTAGGGCACGGCGCTGACGTACCACTTGCGCGAGCTGCGGGCGATGCCCAGCGGGATGGCCAGGATCAGCCCGGCCAGCACGGCGATAGCCACCAGCTCCAGGGTTACGGTGGCGCCCTGGGTCAGGCGTGGCAGCCATTTGAAGATGACTTCCCAATTCATTGCGCGGCCCTCGTGAAGCCGCGTGCGGCGTATTTTTCCATGAAGTGCATGCCCACCATGGCCAGTACCGTGAGGCCCAGGTACATGACGGCGGCCACCATGTAGAAGTTGAACGCCAGCTTGGTGTCGGTGACGGCGTTCTGGGCGTTGCGCATGATCTCTTCAAGGCCGATGACCGACACCAGGGCGGTGTCCTTCATCAGGATCATGAACAGGTTGCCCAGCCCCGGCAGGGCGATGCGCCACATTTGCGGCAGGATCAGCCGGGTGAAGATGCGCAGCTTCGACAGGCCCAGGGCCTGGCCGGCTTCGCGGTGGCCCTTGGGGATGGCGATGATCGCGCCGCGGAATACTTCCGTGGCGTAGGAGCCGAAGCACAGGCCCAGGGCGATGACGCCAGCAGCGAAGGGGCTCAGGGTCAGGTCGGGCATGCCCAGCCAGGCGCCCAGCGCGGCCATCATGTTGACGGTGCCGAAGTACAGCAGCAGTACCCACAGCAACTCGGGCACGCCGCGCACGATGGTCGAATAGGTACCGCCCAGGGCTTGCAGGGCCTTGTAGGGCGAGGTCTTGGCCAGTGCGCCGAGCAGGCCCAGGACCAGGCCCAGGCACAGGGCCGACAGCGCGAGTTTGACAGTCATCAGCGCGCCAGCCGCCAGGGCCGGGCCGAATCCGTGGAGATCAATGTTCATGGGCAGGCTTTATTGAGGGACCAGCCGCCGCGCACGGGGCGCAGCGGCGGTCGGGCAGGTCATTCGATGCTGAACGGGAAGTACTTGTCGTTGATCTTCTTGTAGGTGCCGTCGGCCTTGATTTCCTTCAGGGCGGCGTTCAGCTTCTCGCGCAGGGCGTCGCCCTTGCGCACGGCGATGCCGATCTTGTCGCTTTGCTCGACCGGGTCGCCCTTGAACTCGTAGTCCTTGCCGGCCGGCGATTTCAGCCACTCGTAGTTGGCGTATTTGTCGGCCAGGATGCCGTCCAGGCGGCCCGAGGTCAGGTCCAGGTAGGCGTTTTCCTGGGTGTCGTACAGCTTGACGGTGACGTCAGGCATGTTGTCTTCCAGCCAGGTGCCCGACAGGGTCGAACGCTGGGTGCCGATGATCTTGCCGTTCAGCGCGTCCTTGTCCACCTTGAAGTCGACGTTCTTGGCGGCGATGAACTGCAGCTTGTTGGTGTAGTAGGGGTCGGTGAAGTCGACGGCCTGCTTGCGCTCGTCGGTGATCGACATGGACGACACCAGGAAGTCGAACTTGCGGGCGTTCAGGGCAGGAATGATGCCGTCCCAGTCGGAAGTGACCACTTCGCACTCGACTTTCATCTTGGCGCACAGAGCCTTGCCGATGTCGGCGTCGAAGCCCACGACGTTGCCGCTGGCGTCCTTGCTGTTGAAGGGAGGGTAGGCGGCTTCGATGCCCATCTTCAGGGTGTCGGCCATCACGTTGGCGCTCATCGCCAGGCTGGCGGCAACGGCCAGGATCAATTTCTTGTAGGTCTGCATGCGTGATGCTCCGTTAACGGTTGCTGGACATGAATTGTTTGCATCGTGCCGACACCGGGTTGTCGAAAACTTGATCCGGCGTGCCTTGTTCTTCCACCAGGCCCTGGTGCAGGAATACCACTTCGCTGGATACCTGGCGGGCGAAGCCCATCTCGTGGGTCACCAGCAGCATGGTACGGCCTTCTTCGGCCAGGTTGCGGATGACGGTGAGCACTTCCTGGACCATTTCCGGGTCCAGCGCCGAGGTGGGCTCGTCGAACAGAATGACTTTAGGCTGCATGGCCAGGGTGCGCGCGATGGCGGCGCGTTGCTGCTGGCCACCGGACAGCTGGTTCGGGTACACGTGGCGCTTGTCGGCGATGCCGACCTTGGCCAGCAGGGCCTCGGCTATTTCGGTGGCTTCGGCCTTGCTCTGGCCCAGCACGCGGCGCGGCGCCTCGATGATGTTGTCGAGTACGGTCATGTGCGGCCAGAGGTTGAAGTTCTGGAACACGAAACCGATTTCGCTGCGCATGCGGTTGATCTGCCGGCTGTCGGCCGCCACCAGTTCGCCATTGCGCGCGGCTTTGAGCTTGAGCGCTTCACCGGCCACGATGATCTCGCCCTGGTGCGGGTTTTCCAGCAGGTTGATGCAGCGCAGCAGGGTCGACTTGCCCGAGCCGGACGAGCCCAGGATCGAGATCACGGCGCCATCGTGGGCACTCAGGGAAACGCCCTTGAGCACTTCAAGCTGGCCGTAACGTTTGTGCAGGTTGCGGATTTCCAGCGCGGGCGTGGCCTGGGCCATGTGCGGTCCTCATCTATACGGTTGCGTTCCCGCCCCGGTGCGGTGCGCCAAACTAGCATGGCGGCGCCGTTATGGCAGTGGGCGCGGGCGCGAGGTGTCGCATGGTTGTAGCGGCGTGTCGCCGACCAAGCGTCATGGGCCCCGCGCGCAAGCGGGTGCGCGTGAAAAAAGGCGCGATGGTGCCAGTTTTGGCCGCCAATGGAAAGCAACCTTTCATTAAACCGACCGGTGTGCGCAATGCTCACTGATGTCCGTTGGTTGCACATTTTTGTCGCAAAGCCCTGGCCAGGGTTGCACCTTTGGTTGCACTGAATTTGTGCGTTGGTGTTACCGACGTAAGATTTTGGTGCGACATTTCGTCCTGTTATTGTGTAGGCCGGTAACCCTTGGTTACAGGTGTACTGAAAATTCATGTTGATCAAGGGCTTGACCTACAAGGCTCAAAAGGCCGTCCTAGCGCTTTGGCATCATTCCTGAAGGGTTTTGGCGCAATATTTGCGTAAAAAATCCTCAACGGCATGTTGCATTCCCACAACACGGGTAGGTGTAACGCCAAATGCTGGACCGAACGCTATTCTCTGCATAGGTAGTTTTATGAGCACTAAGCACAACCATAACGACCTCGGGTCGGGGCTCAAACAGCGTCACGTCACCATGCTTTCCATTGCTGGTGTGATTGGCGCCGGCCTGTTCGTGGGCTCCGGCCACGCCATCGCCGAAGCCGGCCCCGCGGTACTGCTGGCCTATGCTGCCGCCGGTACCCTGGTGGTCCTGGTCATGCGCATGCTGGCCGAAATGGCCATCGCCCAGCCTGACACCGGGTCGTTCTCCACTTACGCAGACCGCGCCATTGGCCACTGGGCCGGTTTCACCATCGGCTGGCTGTACTGGTGGTTCTGGGTACTGGTTATTCCACTGGAAGCCAACGCCGCCGCCGGCATCCTGCATGCCTGGTTCCCCGACATCGCCGTGTGGGTGTTCACCCTGGTGATTACCTTGGTGCTGACCGGTACCAACCTGCTCAACGTGAAGAATTACGGTGAGTTCGAGTTCTGGTTCGCGCTGATCAAGGTGATCGCGATCGTGGGCTTCATCGTTCTGGGCGCCGCTGCCGTATTTGGTTTGGTGCCAGGCAGCCAGGTCAGCGGTGTCAGCCATGTCGTCGACACCGTGGGCTTCATGCCCAACGGCCTGGGCGCCGTGGTTGCGGCCATGCTGACCACCATGTTCTCGTTCATGGGTACCGAGATCGTCACCATCGCCGCCGCCGAATCCAAGGATCCGGGCAAGCAGATCACCAAGGCCACCAACTCGGTGATCTGGCGGATCTTCCTGTTCTACCTCGTATCGATCTTCCTGGTCGTGGCCCTGGTGCCGTGGAACAACCCTGCGCTGCCGGCCATTGGTTCGTACCAGACCGTGCTGAACCTGATCGGTGTGCCTAACGCCAAGATGATCGTCGATGTGGTGGTACTGGTTGCCGTGACCAGTTGCCTGAACTCGGCGCTGTACACCTCTTCGCGCATGCTCTACTCCCTGAGCAAGCGTGGCGACGCGCCGAAAATGGCCCAGCGCACCAGCCAGGCCGGCACCCCTTACTGGGCCGTGCTGCTGTCCACTGCCGCGGCCTTCCTGGCTGTGTTCGCCAACTACGTGGCGCCGTCGGAAGTGTTCGACTTCCTGCTGGCCAGCTCCGGCGCCATCGCCCTGCTGGTGTACCTGGTGATCGCCGTTTCGCAACTGCGCATGCGCAAGCAGCGCGAACTGAAAGGTGAGAAGGTCGAGTTCAAGATGTGGGCTTTCCCGGTGCTGACCTGGGCGGTGATCGTGTTCATCGTTGCGGTGTTGACCGTGATGGCTATCCGAGTGGACCACCGCATCGAGATCGTCGCCACTGGCCTGCTGACCATCGCCGTGGTTGCTGCCGGCTTGCTGGTCGACCGTCGTCGCAAGGCGCAGCCGCAAGCGCGTACGGTGCTGGGTAACTGATGCCCGCCTGCCTTCCTGGCAGGCTGCAAGACCCGGTTGAGGCCGCTGTCAGCGATGACAGCGGCCTTTTTGTTCAGGAGAATTTCACGATCGGCTGTGCATACTGGCTGCCTTCTTCCTGAACCGTGCCCGCCCTTGATGAAACAGATCACCACCGCCCTGCTCGACGACCTCACCGCCCGCGCTCAGCAAGCCCCACGCCTGCGCGCCCACCACAACATGCACCCTGAGCTGTCCGACCCCACCCAGCGCCTGGCCGTGGCCATGGAGCCGGGCACCTACGTGCGCGCGCACCGCCACCCGCACACCTTCGAGCTGCTGCACTCGCTGCGGGGGCGCTTCGTGGTGCTGCATTTCGACGACGCAGGCCAGGTGACCGACCGCGTGGTGCTGGGCGAAGAGGCGATGATGGTCGAGACCCCGCCCGGGGTCTGGCACGCGGTGCTGTCGCTGGATGAAGGCGCGGTGATCTTCGAGGTGAAGGATGGCGTGTACACGCCCATTCCAGAACACGACTACATGCCCTGGACTGTCGCCGAGGGTGAACCGGGCATGGAAGCCATCATCGCCTGGTACGCCACGGCCCAGGTGGGCGAGCGCTTCCCTGGATTGCCGGGGTCGTCAGTCAGCGCTTGATGCGCAGCGGTGAGGTGGACACCTGCACCGTCGCATCGCTGATCGGCTTGGGAGGCAGCTTGGCCAGCGCGGCCAGGAATGCGGCGGGGTCTTCGGTGGGCAGTTGCGCCAACTCGCTATGGTCGTGCTCCCACCAGCGGCTGGCCAGCAGTTGCTCGCGCAGTGGCTCGTCGAAGCGGTAGCGGATCATTTTCGCCGGTGAGCCGGCGACGACGGCGTAGGGTGGTACATCGCGGGTTACCAGGGATTGGGCGCCGATCACCGCGCCGGTGCCGATGGTAATGCCTTCCATGATGATCACGTCCCGGCCTACCCACACGTCATGGCCGATGGTGGTGGGTGTCACGTCCCAGTCCGCGGGCGGCGACGGCATGGCCTGCAAGCGGGTGTCAATAAGCGCAACGTTGGTGGATAGCCAGTCCATGGGGTGCTGCTTGCGGTTTTGCCCCAGCACGCAGTTGGTGCCGATGGAGCAATAGCGGCCGATGCTGCTGACGTCGCGCAGTTCGGTGTTGCTGACGATATCGGTAAAGGCGCCGATGCGCAGGTCCTTGGAGAACACCTTGACCCCGTGCAGCTTCACGTTTCGTTCCAGGGTGAGCTTGACCTTGCCGCGCAGGCCGCGGATGCCGCAGTCAACGCGGCAGCGGTGCTGGCGCAGGGCACGTTTGAGGGTATGGTCCAGCCACATCCGTTTCAGCATGTTCATGGGTGTATGCGTTCTGTTACTTGGCAGAGCGCGAATACTGGCGTGCCGGCGTGCCCCGCGCAAGTGCGCCAGGCTGTGTATCAGGCAGCTTGGGGCTGAATGTGCAGGTTGCCGTCGATGTCCTTGACCAGGCCGCTGGCCAGGAACAGCGGTACCAGGCGCTTGTGCAGTTCGGGTTCGACGAAGGCCTTGATGGCCGTCAGGTCCAGGATCGCACCGTTGCCCAGTTCGGCCTTGGTGTACGACAGCCAGGCCTTTTTCAACGCCAGCAGCACATCGCTGCCCGCCGTCAGGGCGTAGCGGCGGTTCAGCGCTTGGCCACCCAGGTCGAAGGTGTGCTGGAATTCATAGTCGGTTTCGTCACCCTGGCTGGTGATGCAGCGCACGCAGGTGCAACGGCCGTCGCCGAAGGCGGCGCGCAGGTAGGTGTTGAAGTCCACCACCGGTTTGAGTGACAGACGCTTGTCGACTTCGAACAGGTCCCCGGTCATTTTTTCCTGTGTGCTCATCATCGGCCCCTCGGCAGTCAGTATTCAGCCGTGCACGATACCAGCCGAGGGGGTGCGGCGCTCGCAATCGTTAATGCAGCAGGGTAAACAGCCCCAGGCCGCCGACCTTGTAGTCCAGGTCCCGAGGGCGCTCGCCCATGGGTTTGGCGCCGCTGCCGCCGACAATCTTGTAAGGCGCGACGTTTTTCGCCACCAGGGTGTTGGCGGTCACCACCGCGCCACGGCCGATGCGGGTGCTATGGGCGATCAGGGCGCGCGAAGCGATCCAGGCGTAATCGTCGATGTAGATAGGGCCCGATACCGACCAGAACTCCTTGGCGGTCAGGTCGTGGGTGCCAGCGATGATCAGGACATGGGAGGCGATGGCAACGTGATCGCCAATGATCAGCCCTGCGCGTGCGTCAATCTGGCAATGCCAGGCAATCACGCTGTCCTTGCCCATTACCAGGTTCTCCACGCCCAGCACTTCGGTGTTGCGCCAGATGGTCGAGCCCTTGCCGATTTTTGCGCCGCCCAGGCGCAGCCAGGTCAGGCGCAGGTGGTGGCTGGGTATCTTGTTGATGACGATGTTGTAGGTTTGCTCCCACACCCGCAGCCAGCGGTCCTTGAGGGTGGGCCAGTTTTTACCGTAGCGGGGCACCAGGGTGGTGGGGATGTCGCTGCGCAAGCGCTGGTACAGACGCTTGGCCAGAGGGTCGGGAATGGTGGTCTCGATGTTGACCGAGCAAATGCTGTAGCGCGCCTGTTCGCCTTCGCCTTCGGCGAACCAGATGTTGTTGGTCATGCCCCAGGAATACACCGCGTGCAGGTCGTCCAGCGAGGCGTTCAGTTCCACGGCCAGTGTGGGCAAGCGTTCAGGCAGGTCGGTGGAGTGAAAGATCCGATGCTTCATTTGCTTGGCAATCCTTGGGCGGCGCGGGGGGCGAGAGATTGACGAGCGCAGGAAGGCTGCCTCGTGCTTGTTCCATCAACAGGCGGAGCAAAGGCAAGCTTAGAACAGATCCATCCGTAGTGGCAAAGCACTGGCGACGAATTGCAGACAACAAAAAACCCGCACTAGGCGGGTTTTTTGGTTGCTTTCAGGTGATGTGAACACCACCTGAAAACGGAAGGTGGTGCCCAGAGACGGAATCGAACCGCCGACACGGGGATTTTCAATCCCCTGCTCTACCGACTGAGCTATCTGGGCAACGGGGCGCATTAAAAGGCTTTTTCGACCTTGCGTCAAGCAAGATCGCAAAAATTTTTAATTAATTCCTTCGGTTACGTTTTCCAGCGCTCATTCACTCGGTGGCACGTAGCCTTCGGCCTGGGCGTAGTCTTCGCCGCTGAAGAACTTGTCCATCTCGCCTTGCAGGTATTTGCGGTCTTCGGCGTTCATCATGTTCAGGCGTTTTTCATTGATGAGCAGGGTCTGGTGCTTCTGCCAATCGGCCCAGGCTTTCTGGGAAACGTGTTCGAAGATGTCCTGGCCCTTGGCGCCCGGGTACGGCGGGCGCTCCAGGCCTGGCAGTTCTTCTTTGTACTTGCGGCACATCACGGTGCGGGTCATGACAACTCTCCTGCATTCAAGGCATCGGCCGCGCGTTTGAGCAGCTTCTTCACCGGGGCGGCTAGGCCCAGGCGCGGCGGGGTGGCGAGGTTATACCAGAGCCAGTCGGCCTCGGCCACGTGCTGGGCCGACTCCTTGACGGGCACCAGCCACGGCGCGATGGCCAGCTGGAAGTGGCTGAAGGTGTGGGTCAAGGGCTCCAGGGCGCGTGGGGCGTCCATGGCCAGGGCGTGCTGCTGGGTCAAATGCTCGATGTCTTCGTAGCGGTCGAGCTCAGGCAGGCTCCACAGCCCGCCCCACAAGCCACTGGACGGGCGGCGGTACAGCAGAATGGCGCCCTCGCGGTTCATCAGCAGCGGCATCAGGGTGTGCTTGAGCGGCACCGCCTTTTTTGGCTTGGGCACCGGGTAGCGTATTTCCAGGCCCAGCATGTGTGCCTGGCAGCCTGATTCCAGCGGGCACAGCAGGCAGCTGGGCTTGGTGCGGGTGCACAAGGTGGCGCCCAGGTCCATCATCGCCTGGGTGTAGTTGTTCACCCGCGTGTGGGGGGTGTAACGCTCGGCATTGGCCCACAGCTGTTTCGCCACCTTGGGTTCGCCGGGGTAGCCTTCCTGGGCGGTGTAGCGAGCCAGCACGCGCTTGACGTTGCCGTCGAGAATGGGTGCCCGCAGGCCCATGCTGATGCTGGCGATGGCGCCGGCGGTGGACAGGCCAATGCCGGGTAGCTCAGTCAGCTTCTCGACGTCGCGGGGGAATTCGCCGCCGTATTGCTCGACGACGATCTTCGCGGTTTTCTGCAGGTTGCGCGCTCGGGTGTAGTAGCCAAGCCCGGTCCACAGGTGCAGCACTTCGTCTTCCGGCGCCTCGGCCAGGGCCTGCACCGTGGGCAGCGAGGCCATGAAGCGGTCGAAGTAATTGAGGACGGTACTGACCTGGGTCTGCTGCAACATGATTTCCGACACCCACACCCGGTAGGGGGTGATGCCCTGTTGCCAGGGCAGGTCGTGACGGCCGTTGCGGTCGAACCATTCCAGTACCGCGGTGGAAAATTGCTCTGGGTTCATCGTTTGAACAGACCTTTCAGCGTGTTTTTCAGCTCGGGGCTGACCTTGTCGCCGAATTTTTCTTCCAGTTTTTCGGTGATCCTGTCGCCGGCCACCTTGGCTGCTACCTTGCCTATGCCGTCGCGGTCGATACGGCAGGCCTTGGCCCCCAGTTCGATCGGGCCGCGGCAGCGCAGTGGCCATTCAAGGCCGGCGAAACGTTCGTTGACCTGGCAGGCCGGGTCGGGCATGTCGCTCTTGTCGCCTTCGATGACCACGCCCACCTTGTAGTCCATGCCCAGCACGCGCAGGTCGATGTCGCCATCGCCGTTCACGGTCAGGCCCGGTATACGCACTTTCAGGTCCGGGTTGCTGGCGACGCCGTTGCGCACCACCACGCTGCCCTTGAGTTCCTGGAAGGGCGTGTCCTTGCCCCGCGGGGTGCCGGTCAGGCTCTTGCGGTTGAGGGTGGCGATGCCCTGGCACAACTGCTGCTCCAGGTTGGCGTTGACCAGCACGCCGTCGGTCAGGTCGAAGTTGGCGGTGCCGTTGAGGCTGTCGATCAGTGCCTTCTGGCTGGTGCCGGTGCCGGTCAGGTTGCTGTTCAGGGTCATCAGGCCGCGCAGCGGCGCCGCGCTGCCGTTCTTGCCCTTGATGAAGTGCTCCACCGGCACCTTGGTCAGTTGTGTTTGCAGCGCTACCAATGGCTTCTCGGGGCGCGCATCCAGGCTGCCCTTGGTGCTGAAGCTGCCGTCGTAGAGGCCGCCCGCCAGGTTTTCCAGGGTAATCAGGCCGTCCTGGCCCTGGACCTTGAGCGTGGCGTTGTCGATCGGCCACTGGTTGATGACCAGCTTGGTGAAGCTCAGGTCGCCTTGCAGGTTCAGCTTGCGCAGGCGTTCCACGGGCAGCAGGGTGTCGTTGCTCCAGGCGCCCTGGGTGGGGGCGTTGGGCAGCGGCGTGTCGCCAGCGCCGCCAATGGCGGTGGCCTCGGTGGTTTTGACCTCGGCATCGCGGGCCGCACCGGCGCTGGAGGCCTCGGCGCTTTTGGGTTTCAGGTAGCGGTCGGCGTCGAAGCTGTCGCCGCGCAACTGAACGCGCAGTGCCTGCTTGGCGAAATCGGTGATCGCCAGGTTGCCAGCGAAGCTGCTGCCATCCAGTTTCACCGCCAGGTCGTTCAACGCCAGGCTGTTGCGGGTGCCCTCCAGGCGGGCGACCATTTCGAACTGGCTCAGGCTGCCGTCGGCCATGGCCGGCAGCGGCTGGTTGAGGCCGTCCATGAAGGCACGCAGGTTCATCTGAGCGATGGACAGGCCGCCCGCGACCTTGGGCTCGGTGCTCAGGTCACGGGCACTGAGGTCGCCCAAGGCGCGCAGCTGGTTGAACGACAGTTTCAGGTTCTCCCAGTTGGCGACATTGGCGGCCAGGTCGACGTTGAGGTTGCCCTGGGCCGAGTAGGTCACGGTCTTGCCTTGCAGCGGGTCGCCGCTGGCTTCACCCGACAGCTTCATGTCGCTGAACTGGTAGCGCTTCAGCGCGCGCTCCATGCGCAATTGGCCATTGAGTTCGGTGCGCGCGCGCAGGTTCGGCTGGTTGGTGCCCAGGAACGCGGTGAGCTTGACCGGAATGTCGATACCGTCGTGCACGGCGCCGGTACTTAGCTGGATGCTTTCGGCGGTCAGCTCGCGACCGGTCTTGGCATCGCTGAAGTGCACGCTGGCGTTGTTCACGGTCAGGCTGTCGATGTCCAGCTTCACGGGCCGGTCGGCCTTGTCCGGCGCGCTGGCGGGCGGTTGCTCGGCATTGGCGACGTTGGGTGCCTGCAGCTCGCCGGCGGCCGGTTCCCGGGGCAACGCCTTGCCGATGTCTTCCCAGTTGCCGTGGCCGTTCTCGTCGCGGGTCAGCGTCAGGTTCAAGCCTTCGACGCGCACGTCGCTCATTTGCACTTCGCGGCGCAGCAGCGGCAGCACGCGCACGGACAGCCCCAGCATCTGCAGGTCGGCGAACGGCGTTCTGGGGTTTTGCAGGGTCGCGATGCTGGCGTCGTGCAGCTCCAGGCCCAGCCACGGGAACAGGCTCCAGCCGATATCACCGTTGAGCGTCAACTCGACATGGGCCTTGTCGCGGGCCAGCTTGCGAATCTCGTCTCTGTAGTCGTTGGGATCGAAAAAGTGGGTCACGGCGAAGCCGAGCGCCACCAGGATCAGCAACAGCCCGAGAAAACACAGCCCCAGGATTTTGCCGAACGCTTTCATGGGCGAGTCCTTGTAGTGTTGGATTCAAATTCAGCCCGCGAGTATAGCGCCCCAAGATGGCGGGCAGGGCACCCGCTGGCCAGCCAGCTTGTTCAGATCCTTGTTTCGTGATGTTTCTACCAAATGCAGGTGGCGAATAGCCTTCACTGTAACCCTCGGGTGATACTCTCTGCCGCCTCGATGAGCCGATAAGCGCTATCAATGGTCGCGAAATGTCCGGTGGTGCCGATAAGACGACTGAAGGCCTGCGTGCTTCAAGGTCGTGGGCGGCCACCCGGGGCCATCGAGCAAAAAAAATCCAAGGGGGAATGATAAAAATGAGCAGCACAGTCACATCAGGGGGGATCGCCAGCGAACGGCCGGCCTTCTTCTCAAAGGAGCGCATCATCGCCCGGCCAGGTTTCAACCGCTGGCTGGTACCACCGGCGGCCCTGGCCATTCACCTGTGCATCGGCATGGCTTATGGGTTCTCGGTGTTCTGGCTGCCGTTGTCCAAGGCCATCGGGGTCACCGCGGCCACTGCCTGCCCGACCGACATGGGCTTTTTCGAGCAAATGTTCGCCACCGGCTGCGACTGGCCGATTTCCATGCTGGGCTGGATCTACACCCTGTTCTTCATCTTCCTGGGCTGCTCGGCGGCCATCTGGGGCGGCTGGCTGGAACACGCCGGCCCGCGCAAGGCAGGTACTGTGTCGGCCCTGTGCTGGTGTGGCGGCTTGCTGATTTCGGCGCTGGGGGTGTACACCCACCAGATCGTGCTGATGTGGCTGGGCTCCGGTGTGATCGGCGGTATCGGCCTGGGGCTGGGGTACATTTCGCCGGTGTCGACACTGATCAAGTGGTTCCCGGACAAGCGCGGCATGGCGACCGGCATGGCGATCATGGGCTTTGGCGGCGGTGCCATGGTGGGTGCGCCACTGGCCGCGGCGCTGATGGGCCACTTCGCGACGCCGGACAGCGTGGGCGTGTGGCAAAGCTTCGTGGCCATGGCGGCGATCTACTTCGTGTTCATGATCGGTGGCGCACTGTCCTACCGGGTGCCGCCTACCGGCTGGAAGCCCGAGGGCTGGACCCCGCCGGTGAAAAAGGCCAGCAATGCCATGATCACCCACCGCCATGTCCACGTCAGCGTGGCCTGGAAAACCCCGCAGTTCGCCTTGGTATGGCTGGTGCTGTGCCTTAACGTATCGGCGGGTATCGGCATCCTGGGCATGGCTTCGCCACTGCTGCAGGAAGTGTTCGGTGGCAAGCTGCTGGGTGTCGACCTGACCTTCAGCCAACTGAATGCCGCGCAATTGGCGCAGATCGGCGCCATCGCCGCCGGCTTCACCGGGCTGTTGAGCCTGTTCAACATTGGTGGGCGGTTCTTCTGGGCGTCCTGCTCGGACCTGATAGGCCGCAAGAACACTTATTTCGTGTTCTTCGCCCTGGGCTGTGCGCTGTACGCGCTGGTGCCGAACCTGGGTCACCTGGGCAATGTCGCGCTGTTCGTGGCGGCGTTCTGCGTGGTGCTGTCCATGTACGGCGGTGGTTTCGCCACCGTGCCGGCCTACCTGGCCGACCTGTTCGGCACGCAGATGGTCGGCGCCATCCACGGCCGCCTGCTGACCGCCTGGGCGGCAGCCGGGGTGCTGGGCCCGGTGCTGGTGAACTACCTGCGCGAGTACCAGTTGAGCGTGGGCGTACCGCGCGCCGCGGTGTATGACATCACCCTGTACATCCTGGCGGGCCTGCTGGTGCTGGGATTCGTGTGCAATGCGCTGGTGCGACCGGTGGCTGACAAGCACTTCATGACCGAAGAGCAACTGGCCGCCGAGCAGGCGCTGGGCCATGACAAGGGCGCCGACAGCCGCACCGTGCTGGAGTGGAAAGCCGCGCCAGGCACCCGGCCTCTGGCGGTGTTGGCCTGGCTGGTGGTGGGTATTCCGCTGGCATGGGGCGTGATCGTGACGCTGCAGAAGACCGCTGTGCTGTTCCACTGATAAGCCAGCGTCACCTGCACGCACCCTGTGTCCCTCAGGGTGCGTGCAGCACCCTTGGCCGCTGAAGTGTTCTCACCGGTCAGTTCATGTAAGCCTTTTGTTTCTGTTTGCTGCCCGCACGGCCTATAATGTCTGCCTTTTTCGCCCAATGATTTTGCGGAGCTGGTGATGGCCGAACGTAAGGCGTCCGTCGAGCGCAACACTCTGGAAACCCAGATCAAAGCCTCGATCAACCTGGATGGCACCGGAAAGGCCCGATTCGATATCGGGGTTCCCTTCCTTGAACACATGCTCGATCAGATCGCCCGCCACGGGTTGATCGACCTGGATATCGAGTGCAAGGGCGACCTGCATATCGACGACCACCATACCGTGGAAGACGTGGGTATCACCCTGGGCCAGGCGTTCAACCAGGCCATCGGCGACAAGAAAGGCATCTTCCGCTACGGCCATGCCTATGTGCCGCTGGACGAAGCCCTGTCGCGCGTGGTCATCGACTTCTCCGGCCGCCCGGGCCTGCAGATGCACGTGCCCTATACCCGCGCCAGCGTTGGCGGCTTCGACGTGGACCTGTTCCAGGAATTCTTCCAGGGCTTCGTCAACCACGCCAATGTGACCCTGCACATCGACAACCTGCGTGGCCACAACACCCACCACCAGATCGAGACCGTGTTCAAGGCATTTGGTCGCGCCCTACGCATGGCCATCACCCTGGATGAACGCATGGCCGGGCAGATGCCTTCCACCAAAGGTTGCCTGTAATGCAGACAGTAGCGGTTATCGACTATGGCATGGGCAACCTGCACTCGGTGGCCAAGGCCCTGGAGCACGTGGGGGCCGGCAAGGTACTGATCACCAGCGACGCCGCGGTGATCCGCGAGGCCGACCGCGTGGTGTTCCCTGGCGTGGGCGCGATTCGCGACTGCATGGCCGAGATCAAGCGCCTGGGCTTCGACAGCCTGGTGCGCGAGGTTAGCCAGGACCGCCCGTTCCTGGGCATCTGCGTGGGCATGCAGGCCCTGCTGGACCATAGCGAAGAGAACGACGGCGTGGACTGCATCGGCCTGTTCCCCGGCAATGTGAAGTTCTTCGGCAAGGACCTGCACGAAGACGGCGCGCACCTGAAGGTGCCGCACATGGGCTGGAACGAAGTGAGCCAGTCGGTGAACCACCCGCTGTGGCATGACATTCCGGACCAGGCGCGCTTCTACTTCGTGCACAGCTACTACATTGCCGCCGCCAAGGCCAACCAGGTGGTTGGCCGCGGGCATTACGGCGTCGACTTCGCCGCCGCCCTGGCCGAAGGCTCGCGCTTTGCCGTGCAGTTCCACCCGGAGAAGAGCCATACCCATGGCCTGCAACTGCTGCAGAACTTCGCCGCCTGGGATGGCCGCTGGTAATGAGCAAGAAGAAACCGCCGATCCTCACGCTCACCCCCGAGCAGGAAAGCCAGGCCACCACGAAGATCAAACGCTTCATGGAGGACCGCTTCGAGCTGGACCTGGGGTCGTTCGAGGCGGCGGAGATTCTTGAGCTGTTTACCCGAGAAATTGCTCCGCACTATTACAACAGGGCGATTTTCGATGTTCAGGCGCACCTCAAGGAGCGTTTCGAGAGCATTGAAAGCGACCTGTGGGCGCTCGAGAAAAACTGATCTCGAGCATCGCTGAAAAATCGAATTGAAGGTTTGCCAGATGCTGATTATTCCCGCTATCGATCTTAAAGACGGTGCCTGCGTACGTCTGCGCCAGGGCCGCATGGAAGATTCCACAGTGTTCTCCGATGACCCGGTGAGCATGGCTGCCAAGTGGGTGGAGGGCGGCTGCCGCCGTCTGCATCTGGTCGACCTGAACGGCGCCTTCGAAGGCCAGCCGGTCAATGGCGAAGTGGTCACCGCCATCGCCAAGCGCTACCCGCAGCTGCCGATCCAGATCGGCGGCGGCATCCGCTCGCTGGAAACCATCGAGCACTACGTGAAAGCGGGCGTGAGCTACGTGATCATCGGCACCAAGGCCGTGAAACAGCCCGAGTTCGTGGCCGAGGCCTGCAAGGCCTTCCCGGGCAAGGTCATCGTTGGCCTGGACGCCAAGGACGGTTTCGTCGCCACCGACGGCTGGGCTGAAGTGAGCAGCGTGCAGGTCATCGACCTGGCCAAGCGTTTTGAAGCCGACGGCGTCAGCGCCATCGTTTACACCGACATCGCCAAAGACGGCATGATGCAGGGCTGCAACGTACCGTTCACCGCTGCCCTGGCGGCGGCCACCAAGATCCCGGTCATCGCTTCCGGCGGCATCCACAACCTGGGCGACATCAAGGCCCTGCTGGACGCCAAGGCCCCTGGCATCATCGGCGCCATCACGGGCCGTGCCATCTACGAAGGCACCCTGGACGTCGCCGAAGCCCAGGCGTTCTGCGATTCCTACCAAGGCTGAGGACTGACCCATGGCGCTGGCCAAACGCATCATCCCTTGCCTGGACGTGGACAACGGCCGTGTAGTGAAGGGTGTGAAGTTCGAGAACATCCGCGACGCCGGTGACCCGGTGGAAATCGCCCGTCGCTACGACGAGCAGGGTGCGGACGAAATCACCTTCCTGGACATCACCGCCAGCGTCGACGGTCGTGATACCACCCTGCATACCGTGGAGCGCATGGCCAGCCAGGTGTTCATCCCGCTGACCGTGGGCGGTGGCGTGCGCACCGTGCAGGACATCCGCAACCTGCTCAATGCCGGTGCCGACAAGGTGTCCATCAACACCGCGGCGGTGTTCAAACCAGAGTTCGTAGGCGAGGCCGCCCAGCACTTCGGTTCCCAGTGCATCGTGGTGGCCATCGACGCCAAGAAGGTTTCCGCGCCGGGTGAAACCCCGCGCTGGGAAATCTTCACCCACGGCGGCCGCAAGCCCACGGGCCTGGACGCCGTGGAGTGGGCCAAGAAGATGGAGGCCCTGGGGGCGGGTGAGATCCTGCTGACCAGCATGGACCAGGACGGCATGAAGAATGGTTTCGACCTGGGCGTCACCCGTGCCATCAGCGATGCTCTGGGCATTCCGGTGATTGCCTCGGGCGGCGTCGGTAACCTGCAACACCTGGCCGATGGCGTGCTCGAAGGCCACGCCAGCGCGGTACTGGCCGCCAGCATCTTCCACTTCGGTGAATACACCGTGCCGGAAGCCAAGGCGTACATGGCTCAGCGCGGTATCGTGGTTCGCTGACCCGGTTGTGAAAGGTGGGTGTAGGCGCTGGCAAGTCGGCGCCTACAGTCGGTAGTGCCATGGATTCGGGGCTCGACTGTCATGAAGCGATGCGTGTTTGTCTTGTTGGCCAGCGTCTGCCTGGCGTTCGCCGCGGGTGTTCGTGCCGAGGTGCCAGCTGACTATTCGCTGGTCTTGCTCACCGAAAACTTCCCGCCCTATAACATGGCCGCCGACGGCAAGAACTTTGCCCGGGAGGAAAACATCCAGGGCATCGCCGCCGATGTGGTGCGCGAGATGTTCAAGCGCGCCGGTATTGCCTACAGCATGACCCTGCGCTTCCCCTGGGACCGCATCTACAAGCTCGCCATGCAGAACCCCGACTATGGGGTGTTCGTCACCGCGCGGCTGCCCGAGCGTGAACAATCGTTCAAGTGGGTGGGGCCCATCGGGCCGGATGACTGGATTCTGCTGGCACGCCCGGACAGCAAGCTCAAGTTCGACAGGCTGGAGCAGGCCCGGCACCTGAAGATCGGCGCCTACAAAGGCGACGCCATTGCAGAGACCTTGGGCCGCCTGGGCCTGCACCCGGTCATTGCCCTGCGTGACCAGGACAATGCCCAGAAGCTGATGGATGGCGAGATCGACGTGTGGGCCACGGGCGACCCGGCCGGCCGCTACCTGGCGCGGCTCGAAGGGGTGAGCAACCTCAAGACGGTGCTGCGCTTCAACAGCGCCGAGCTTTACCTGGCGTTGAACAAGGCGGTACCGGACGAAGTGGTGGCCAGGCTGCAGCAGGCCCTAGACCAGCTACGCGCCGAAGGCCGTGTGGACGACATTCTCAACCGCTATCTGTAAGTCGCCCCGTTGCGCTGATTACGGCCGTGGCGTGTAAGTGCCGTCCTTGCCGTGGGCCGGCATGGCGCGGTTGGCCCGCTGGGCGATCATCTGGCGGATGGGAATCCAGTCGATGCCGTTGGCTTTCAAGTTGGGCAGCTCGCGTTCCAGCATGTCCAGGGTCACCGGGTAAGGGTGGCCGATGACCACTACCGAACCGAATTTCTTCGCATGGGCGATGGCCGTCTGCAGTTGCTTGGCAACCGCTTCGGGAGTGCGCACATCGTCCAGGAACACGTCCCGCGAAACATGGGCCAGGCCGATGGCCTGGGCCTTGGCGGCTGCCACGGTGGCGGCGCTGGTGCGGCTGTCGACGAAGAACAGGCTGCGCGCCTGCAGTTCGCCCATCAGCATGGCCATGGCCTCGGGTTGCGACGTCATCTTGCTGCCTTCATGGTTGTTCATGCCCGCGGCATAGGGCACGGCCTTGAGGGCGGCTTGCAGGCGTGTGCGCAGTTCGTCCATGGGCAGGTCAGGGTGCCAGGCGAATGGGCCGGTGGCGGGGTCCATGGGCATGTGCACGATCACGGTCTTGCCGGCCTTGTGCGCCTGGCGGGCGAAATCGGCGGCATGGGGGGTGTCGGGCATCACCGCCAGCGTGACCGGGCCAGGCAGCGCCAGGGCGCGGCTGTCCCGGGGCTGGTTCTGCCCCAGGTCATCGATGATCAGCGTGAAGTAGGCCTTGCGGGGCTTGGCGTCGCTATTGTCCGGCGCGGCATGGGCCAGGCCGGACAGGCAGCACAGGGCGAGCAGGACCGCGCGTAGAGGCATCACTTGTTGCGGGTGACGCTCAGGCCCTTGAGCAGCGACAGCGCCTGGCTCAACTGGAAGTCGCCGTCTTGCGGGCGGGCCTTGGCCTTGCCGATCGGGTTCTTGGCCGAAGGGCGGTCGGCGCCGCCGTTGCCGTTGCCCAAGTGGCCCTGCAGGTCGGCTTCCTTGAAGTTCTCGTCGTCCTGGTCGTTGGTGAGCTTGCCCTGGCGTACTTCCACGTCCGGCACGATGCCCTGGGCTTGGATGGAGCGGCCGTTGGGCGTGTAGTACAGCGCCGTGGTGATTTTTAGCGCGCGGTCGTTGGCCAGCGGCAGCACGGTCTGCACCGAGCCCTTGCCGAAGCTGTCGGTACCCATCAGCACGCCGCGCTTGTGGTCCTGCAGCGCGCCAGCGACGATTTCGGAAGCCGAGGCGCTGCCGCCGTTGATCAGCACTACCAATGGCACGCTGTCGCTTTCATCGTGGCCGGTGGCCGAGAAACGCAGCTCGGAGTTGGCGATGCGGCCTTTGGTGTACACGATCAGGCCGCTGCTGATGAAGTGGTCCACCACTTCGACCGCGGCTTGCAGCACGCCGCCTGGGTTGTTGCGCAAGTCCAGTACCAGGCCGTTGAGTTTCTTGCCGTTGTCCTTGCGCAGCTTGGCCAGGGCCTTGGAGACTTCCTCGCCGGTCTTGACCTGGAATTGGGTGATGCGGATGTAGCCGTAACCGTCTTCGAGCATCTGCGCCTTGACGCTCTTGACCTGCACGATGGCGCGGGCCAGGGTCACGTCAAACGGTGTGCCGCCGCTGCGTACCAGGGTCAGGGTAATTTTCTCGCCGACCTTGCCGCGCATCTTGTCCACGGCCTCGGTCATGGTCTGGCCACGGGTGGGCTGGCCGTTGATCTTCACGATCAGGTCGCCGGCCTCGATGCCTGCCTTGCTGGCCGGAGTGTCGTCGATGGGCGACACCACCTTGATGAAGCCATCTTCCACGCCGACTTCGATGCCCAGGCCGCCGAATTCGCCGCTGGTGCTTTCCTGCAACTCCTGGAAGTCTTCCGGGCCCAGGTAGGCCGAGTGCGGGTCAAGGTTGCTGAGCATGCCCTTGATGGCGTTCTCCAGCAGGGTCTTGTCGTCCACCGGTTCCACGTAGGCGGCCTTGATGCGGTCCATCACCTCGGCGAAGGTGCGCAGCTCGTCCAGGGGCAATGGTGCCTTGGCGGGGTCCACGGGTGCGGTGGCGGGCGCAGGGGCAGTCGTGGTGGTGGCGGCCAGGCGCGCGGGCTCGGCGGCGCGGGCCAGTGGGGCGCCGATCACCACGGCGATCGTCAGGGCCAGCGAGGTAAGGCGGGGCAAGTGCAGCATGACGAACGAACTCCTAATCCTGGTTTTGCGCCTTTCGGGGCATCGGCGTGCCGTCGGTCACGACGGCCATAACGCCCTTGTTGTCGGTACCCGCGTCAGCCGCGGCACCATTGTGCAGGGTCGCTGGGGCGACCTTGCTGGCGAATGGCAAAATACAGCGCCGGCGTGTCCTGCCCACCACTACTGCCTACCGTCGAGATGGCCTCGCCGGCTTTCACTACGTCACCAGCGCCCTTGAGCAGGCTCTGGTTATGCCCATACAGGCTCAAATAGCCGTCCCCGTGGTCGAGAATGACCAGAAGTCCTGCGCCGCGCAACCAGTCGGCGAACACTACCCGGCCACCGTGTACCGCCCGCACCTGGGTGCCGGCCGGTGCACTGATCATGACACCATCCCACTTGGTGCGGGCGTCATCGCCGCGAGTTTCACCAAAACGCGCCAACAGTCGACCATCGACAGGCCATGGAAGTTTTCCCCGGCCCGCAGCAAATGGCCCGCCAAAATTGGCACCGCCACTGGAGACTAGTGCACCCGGCACGGTTTTGGGCCGTTTTGGTTCATCATCCGCGTTGGCCTGGGCGTTTTCACGCTGGCGCTGACGTTCGGCTTCCTGCTGCGCCAGCAGGGCCTTCTGCCGCGCTTCCTCGGCTTCGCGGGCCTGGCGCGCCAGGGTTTCCTCAATGGTCTTGAGTACCTTGGCCAGGTCTTCCTGGTCCTGCTGGCGCGCGGCGAGCTTCTGGTCCTGCTGCTTGTAGCTGTCGTTGAGCTTGGCCAGGGCGGCCTGGCGTTCCTTGCGCACCTTGTCCAGGTCCTGGCGCTGGCTGTCCAGGCTGCTTTGCTGGGCCAGCAACTGGGCCTGCTGGCCGGCGATGTCTTTCTCGACATTGCCCAGCTGGCGCAAGGTTTCGTTGAACTGCTTGAGCTGCGCCATGCGCGCGTTGCTCATGTAGTCGTAATAGGTCAGCGTCCGGGCGAATTTCTCCGGGTTCTGCTGGTTGAGCAACAGCTTGAGGTATTCCTGGCGGCCGCCTTGGTAGGCGGCACGGGCCTGGATGGCGATCAGGTGCTGTTGTTCAGTTTTGCTGTGCTGGAGTTGATCTTTTTGCAGGGCCAGGCGATCCAGCTCGCCTTGGGTCTTTTTTAGTTCTTGTTGCAGGGCCTCCACCTGCTTTTCCAGCTTGCCCATCTGGGTTTCAGTTCCGCGCAGGTCTTTCTGCACGCCGTTCTTTTGTTCCTGCACCTGGCTGAGTTGTTTCTTCAGCTCGGCGATGTCCTGCTTGGTGGCGTCCAACTGCTGTTGGGTTTGCTCACGGTCGTCGGCGTAGGCCGTACTCAGCAGGCAGGTCAGGGCTAGGGCTATCAGTGCGCGAAGCATGGGGGTGGGCGATACCAATGTGGAGACGGGCTTAGTATGCCCGCCGCGAGCTGCAAAAAAAACGTCCATGGGGCAACTGCCCGACGTTTCATCCAGGGCGGGGGCCGTGGCCCCCGCAATGAGCTTAGCCTTCGCTCAGGATCGAGTGGCCTGTCATTTCTTCCGGCTTGGGCAGGCCCATCAGGTACAGCATGGTGGGCGCCACATCAGCCAGCACCCCGCCTTCGCGTACCTTGAGCTTGCGCTTGCCCACATAGATCAAGGGCACCGGCTCGGTGGTGTGCGCGGTGTGCGCCTGGCCGGTGGACTCGTCTTCCATCTGCTCGCAGTTGCCGTGGTCGGCGGTGATCAGCGCTTCGCCGCCCACTTTCTCCAGCGCGGCGGCGATGCGGCCCACGCAGGTGTCCAGGCACTCCACGGCCTTGATCGCCGCGTCCATCACGCCGCTGTGGCCGACCATGTCGCCGTTGGCGTAGTTGACCACGATCACATCGAAGCGCTGGTTTTCGATGGCGTCGACGATCTTGTCGGTGACCTCGGGGGCGCTCATTTCCGGCTGCAGGTCATAGGTGGCGACCTTCGGCGACGGGATCAGGATGCGCTCTTCGCCCGGGAACGGCTCTTCGCGGCCGCCGGAGAAGAAGAAGGTCACGTGGGCGTATTTTTCGGTTTCGGCGATGCGCAGCTGAGTCTTGCCGTTGGCGGCCAGGTACTCGCCCAGCACGTTGTGCAGGCTGCTGGGGCCGAACGCGGCTGGCGCCGGGATCTTTGCCGAGTACTGGGTCAGGCCGATGAAACCGGCGGTTTTCGGTTGGCGCTTGCGCGGGAAATCGGCGAAGTTGTCTTCGACGAACACGCGGCTCAGCTCGCGGGCACGGTCGGCGCGGAAGTTCATGAACACCACGGCGTCGCCATCTTCGACGCGCACTTTGTCGCCAATGCTGGTGGCCTTGACGAATTCGTCGCTTTCGCCGCGCTCGTAGGCAGCCTTCAGGCCATCGACGGCAGTGGCGGCGTCGTAGGCGCTGGTGCCGTCGACGATCAGCTCGTAGGCAGCGGCCACGCGGTCCCAGCGGTTATCGCGGTCCATGGCGAAGTAGCGGCCAATGATGCTGGCGGTGCGGCCCTTGCCCAGGCGGGCGAAGGTCTTGTCCATCAGCTCCAGCGGGCCTTCGGCGCTTTTGGGCGGGGTGTCACGGCCGTCCAGGAAGGCGTGCAGGTAGATTTTCTCGGCGCCACGCTTGGCGGCCAGCTCGGCCATGGCCACGATGTGGTCCTGGTGGCTGTGGACGCCGCCGTCCGACAGCAGGCCGAGAATGTGCACGGCCTTGCCAGCGTTGACAGCCTTGTCCACGGCACCGCAGATGGTGGGGTTCTCGAAGAACTCGCCATCGCGGATGGCCTTGGTCACCCGGGTGAAATCCTGATACACCACGCGGCCGGCACCCAGGTTCATGTGGCCCACCTCGGAGTTGCCCATTTGCCCGTCGGGCAGGCCCACGTCCATGCCGGAGCCGGAGATGAGGCCGTTGGGCATTTCCTTGGTCAGGCGGTCGAGCGTCGGCTTCCTGGCCGAATAGACAGCGTTGTAGTCGTGGCTTTCGCTGTGACCGAAACCATCCAGGATGATCAGGACCAAAGGTTTAGGCGTGGTTGTCATAGATCCACTCGCGGGTATGTCAGAGGGAAAAGGAGAAGCGTATTTTAGGGCATAGTGGCCGACGCTTGCGAATAACCTTCATCAATCGCACTTATGAACCACAGACAAGGCCCTGGGGGCCCGGTTCCATGAAGGTTGCGCCCGGCGGGCTTTGGCCCACTTTGACGGCTGTGTATACTGGCCGACATTTTAACGCCCTGGAATTTGCTGATGGTCGATCACCTGCTTCAATTCGCCACAAATCACTATCTGCTCGTCGGCGCTTTCGCCATCCTGCTGATCATGCTGCTTGCGCTGGAAGCGAGCCGTGGCGGCAAAAGCCTGAGCCCACGTGAGCTGACCGCGCTGGTCAATGCCGAGCAGGGCGTGGTCATCGACATTCGCGCCAAGAAAGACTACGCCACCGGCCACATCGTCGGCGCCCTGAACATTCCTCAGGACAAGCTGGCCGCGCGCATGGCGGAGCTTGAAAAGTACAAGGGCAAGACCCTGATCATCGTCGACAGCATCGGCCAGCACGCGGGCACCACGGCGCGCGAACTGCTGAAAGCGGGCTACAACGCGGCAAAACTGTCAGGTGGTGTTTCCAGCTGGCGTGCTGACAATCTCCCACTGGTAAAGTGAAATGAGCCACGTCGTCGTCTACTCCAGCGATTGGTGCCCCTACTGCATGCGGGCCAAGGCCCTGCTGGAAAGCAAGGGTGTTGCCTTCGAAGAAATCCGTGTCGACGGCCAGCCGCAGGTTCGCGCTGCCATGGCCCAGAAGGCCGGCCGCACTTCGGTCCCCCAGATCTGGATCGGCGAGCGCCATGTAGGCGGCTGTGACGATCTGTACGCCCTGGAGCGCGCCGGCAAGCTCGACGTGCTGCTCCAGGCCTGAATTCAAACCACGTTACGACTTAATGTAAGAAGGATCTGCGATGACTGATCAACAGAACACCGGCGCGGCTACCGAAGAAGCCAACGCCCCGCAATTCTCCCTGCAGCGCATCTACGTGCGCGACCTGTCGTTCGAAGCGCCGAAAAGCCCGGCCATCTTCCGTCAGCAGTGGGAGCCGAGCGTCGCCCTGGATCTGAACACCCGCCAGAAGGCGCTGGAAGAAGGTTTCCACGAAGTGGTACTGACCCTGTCGGTCACCGTGAAGAACGGCGAAGAAGTAGCCTTCATCGCAGAAGTGCAGCAGGCTGGCATCTTCCTGATCAAGAACCTGGACGACGCGTCCATGAGCCACACCCTGGGTGCGTTCTGCCCCAACATCCTGTTCCCGTACGCCCGCGAAACCCTGGACAGCCTGGTGGTTCGTGGTTCGTTCCCGGCCCTGATGCTGGCCCCGGTGAACTTCGACGCCCTGTACGCGCAAGAGCTGCAGCGCATGCAGGAAGCTGGCGAAGCGCCGAAGCCGTCGCTGCAGTAACCCCTGCCGCCACGCCAGAAGCGCCCCACGGGGCGCTTTTTTTGTAGCTGCTGCCGTCAGGCGGTAGAGCCTCAGGCGAAACCCAGCTGGCGCCAGGCTTCGTACACCGCGATGGCCACGGTGTTGGACAGGTTCAGGCTGCGGCAGCCCTCGCGCATCGGCAAGCGCAGGCGCTGGTCGCTGCCCAGCGGGTCCAGCACCTCGGGCGGCAGGCCGCGGCTTTCCGGGCCGAACAGGAAGGCGTCGCCGTCGGCGAAGCTTACTTCGTAGAACGGCTTGGAGCCCTTGGTGGTGAACGCGAACAGCCGCGGGTTGCCCAGCGACTCCAGGCAACTGGCGAGGTCGGCGTGGCGCTTGAGCGTGGCGTACTCATGGTAATCGAGCCCGGCCCGGCGCAGGCGCTTGTCATCGAGCTCGAAGCCGATCGGTTCGATCAAGTGCAGGTGGCAGCCGCTGTTGGCGCATAGCCGTATAATGTTGCCTGTATTGGGCGGTATCTCTGGTTGAAAAAGGATGACGTGAAACATGCACGGCTCCGAACTGAAAGACGGGCAGCATTCTACCCCTGAACCGGACCCGCGTCCGAGCCTGTTCCCGCGCGTACTGTTCTCCCTGGCGCTGATTGGCCTGATGGTGGGCCTGATGATCGGCAAACTGACCAACCCCGATACCCTGGAATTGATCAAGATCGAGGAGGAGCCCGCGGCCCTGGTGCTGTGGTTCACCGCCGAGCCCAAGGTGCAGACCACCACCGTGGACGGTGCCCTGGTGGTGCAGTTCCAGGCCCATGGCCTGACCCGTAGCGGCCAGGTGGACATCGACGGCAAGAAGGCCAACTGGCGTACCCAGCCGGGAGACAGCGGCCTGTTGCTGAACGTGATCGCGGCGCGCCCCTTGCAGGGGGATATCAGCGGTGAGAAAGAGGAAGGGCGCTGGAGGCTGAAGCTCAGCCTCCGGGAGGAATAAAAGAGGGAATCCCCGGCCTGCCTGTACCAAGGTCCCCAAAAGCGGGATGGGAACGCAGCGCTGGTCGCGTGCTGCGCGCCCCGTTGTAAAGAAGGGGAATCCCCGGCCTGCCTGTACCAAGGTCCCCAAAACGGGTGTGGGACCGCCGCGCTCGTCGAGGGCTGCGCGTCCCGGTGTAAAGAGGGGATTCCCCGGCCTGCCTGTACCAAGGACCCCAAAACTGGGTGTGTCGCTGTTCTTGCCTTTGCCCTTACTACATTGCAGCGTGCGTGCCAGTTTTGAAAAAATGCGCTCATGAGGTTGCGGTTTTGTGATCCCCAGGCCCGCAGCCCTTGTATTTCGTGGGTTGGGTGACGAAAGGTATTTTTCTGAAGGGTGGGCGGCAGGCCATTTTTTACCTGAAGCAGGGCAAAAATGCCTTCTGCCGGTGCACGAAAAATGCGCGGTGCACACTGTGGGAGCTGGCATGAAAAAGCCCGCCAGGGTCGCTGGCGGGCTCTTTTTAACGGTACGGCGGATCAGGCGTCGTCGCCCTCATCGTCATCCCCACCGTCGACCTTCATGCCCAGCTCCTTGATCTTGCGCGTCAAGGTGTTGCGGCCCCAGCCCAGGAGCACGGCGGCGTCGCGGCGGCGGCCGGCGGTGTGCTTCAGGGCGGTCTCGATCATGATGCGCTCGAAGCTTGGCACCGCGCTGTCCAGCAAGCTGGACTGGCCGCGGGCCAGGGCCTGGTCGGCCCATTGGCGCAGGGCCTGCTCCCAGTTGGTCACGGGGGCGGCATCCTGCGGCAGGCTGAGCAGCTCGGGCGGCAGGTCGCCGATGTGCACTTCGCGCCCCGACGCCATCACCGTGATCCAGCGGCAGGTGTTTTCCAGCTGGCGCACGTTGCCGGGCCATGGCAGGTTTTTCAGGTATTCCTCGGTCTCGGCCTTGAGCAGCTTGGGCTCCACGGCCAGCTCCTGGGCGGCGCGGCTGAGGAAGTGCTTGGCCAGGGTCGGAATGTCTTCACGGCGGTCTGACAGGCGCGGGATGTGGATGCGGATGACGTTGAGGCGGTGGAACAAGTCTTCGCGGAACTTGCCAGCATGCACCAGGGTTTCCAGGTTCTGGTGGGTCGCGGCGATGATGCGCACGTCTACCTTCACGGGGGTGTGGCCGCCCACACGGTAGAACTCGCCGTCGGCCAGCACGCGCAGCAGGCGGGTCTGGGTGTCGGCCGGCATGTCACCGATCTCGTCCAGGAACAGGGTACCGCCGTCGGCTTGCTCAAAGCGGCCGCGACGCAGGTTGGCCGCGCCGGTGAACGCTCCTTTTTCGTGGCCGAACAGCTCGGACTCCATCAGGTCCTTGGGGATGGCGGCCATGTTCAGGGCAATGAACGGCGAGGCGGCGCGCGGGCTGTGGCGGTGCAGCGCGTGGGCCACCAGTTCTTTACCGGTACCCGATTCACCGTTGATCAGCACGGTGATGTTGGAGTGGCTGAGGCGGCCGATGGCGCGGAAAACTTCCTGCATCGCCGGCGCTTCGCCGATGATTTCCGGGGTGCGCGTCAGGGTTGGTACTTCGGTCAGGCCCTGCTGCTCCTGGGCGTGCTGGTTGGCGCGCTTGACCAGTGCCACGGCTTCGTCCACGTCGAACGGCTTGGGCAGGTATTCGAACGCACCGCCCTGGTACGACGCCACGGCGCTGTCCAGGTCCGAATGGGCGGTCATGATGATCACCGGCAGGCGCGGGAACTGCTCGCGGATGCGCGCCAGCAGGTCCAGGCCGCTGGCACCCGGCATACGGATGTCGGAGATGATCACATCGGGCTGCTGGCGGGCCAGCCGGCTCATCACGCCATCGGCACTGTCGAAGCTTTGGGTGGTCATGCCTTCCTGTTGCAAGGCTTTTTCCAGTACCCAACGGATGGAACGGTCGTCATCGACGATCCAGACAGTTTCACTACGGCTCATGACGAAGCAGCTCCTTGTTCCAGCGGCAGGAAGATCGAGAAGGTGGTGTGGCCAGGGTGGCTTTCACACTCGATCAGCCCTTGGTGCTGGCTGATGATGTTCTGGGTAATGGCCAGGCCCAGGCCTGTGCCGTCGGGGCGCCCACTGACCATCGGGTAGAAGATGGTTTCCTGGAGCTCGGCCGGGATACCGGGTCCGTTGTCGGTGATTTCTATCTTGGTCACCAGCCGGTGGCGGGTGTGGCCAATGGTGAACTGGCGCATGGTACGGGTGCGCAGGCTGATGCGGCCCAGGCGCAGCTCATTCTGGCCGCTGATGGCCTGCATGGCGTTGCGCACGATATTGAGCACGGCCTGAATCATCTGCTCGCGGTCGATGAGCACGTCCGGAATGCTCGGGTCATAGTCGCGCACCAGGGTGATGCCACCTTGTGCCTCGGCTTCCACCAGGCTCGATACACGCTCCAGCACTTCGTGCACGTTGGTCATGGCCAGCGAGGGCAGCTTGTTGGAACCCAGCATGCGGTCCACCAGGTTGCGCAGGCGGTCAGCCTCTTCAATGATGACGTTGGTGTAGTCCTTGAGGCTTTCCTCGGGCAGTTCTCGGGCCAGCAGTTGCGCGGCGCCACGAATGCCGCCCAGCGGGTTCTTTATTTCGTGTGCCAGGCCACGCACCAGCATCTTGGTGGTTTCCTGCTTGGACAGCTGGGCCTCCTCCTTGGTGATGCGCAGCAGCCGGTCGCGTGGGTGCACCTCCAGCAGCAGCAGGGTAGCGCCATTGCTCAGAATGGGGGTTACCGCATAGTCCACGGTCAGGGTCTGCCCGGTCAGCGCGGTCAGCATGGCTTCGCGCTTGGTGAACGGGTGTGCCTGTTCCACGGCCTGGCGCAAGGAGTTGAGGGCTTCGGCCGACTCGGTGAACAGTTCGCTGATGAATTGCCCATGGCTGCGCTGGCCGCTGATGGCCAGCAGCATCTCTGCAGCCGGGTTCATGTACTCCAGGCGCAGTTCGGCATTGAGCAGAATGGTGGCGGTGGTCAGGTTGTCCAGTAGCAGTCGGTGCAGTGCATCACTGATGGTCATTTGCTGTCGTTGACCTCTTTTGGCTCACGGCCGCCGGGTTTCGGTCCGAAGCGGCGCGGGCTGGTAATCCGCTGATACAACTAAAATGCAAGAACCAAACCAAGGCTCCGAAAAGAAGCGCGGCCAACGAAAAATAGCGCTTTCCCTGCTCATTAAATGACGCCGCCCCGGTTGTCTCGTTCAGGTTTGACCCAAAATGGGCTGGGCGTGCATAAAACCAGGCTTTTCATGCACCAAAATGAAGCGGCAGGCGTTCACTATAGCCCGTCGCTCAGTCGTCGTCCTCTGGCTTGTCTGCCAGCGGGCATTCCGGGCGCACACCGTAGTCTTCTGCCGTGCAGGGGTTGATGCGACGCTTCTGGATCAGCGAAATCCGTTGCATGTGAAAAGGCTGCGCTGGCGTGCGTTCAATCACCGTTTCCTGGTTATCGATGATCTCCGCCGCAAGTTGGTGCGTGCCGCGGTCAATGTTCTGCAAGGGGAACACCGGGCTCACGGTTGGGCCGGCGATGACCTTGCCGTCGAGCAGCAAGCGATAACCGTGGTTGGGCATCAGCACCGGTTCACTGGTGACGGTGACGATCATGTTGCCACCGCCATCGTGAATGGTGGCATCGGGCTCAGGGATGAGGATGCGCAGCATGTCGTAGTGGGCGATGGCCTGTTTGCGCTTGGCCTTGCGTGCCGGCGTGGGCGGCGGCGGAGTGGCGGTCATGCTGTTGCTTGGGCGTATGTCCACCCGGGTGGCATTGGCGTGGGGCTTGTCGGTATAGACCCGGTTGCCCTGGGCATCGACATAGGTATAGACCTCGGCCGCCGCACTGGCTGACATCACCAGCAGCAGGGCAGCCAACAGCAGGCGGTTCATGGGCGTTTTCCGGCAGGGGGCAGGTGGAAGCGTTGCAGGGTGAAGGTGACAGTGGGGCTCTGTTGCACCACTCGGTCGTTGAGCAGTACCTGCACCGCCAGGCTGTGGTCGCCGCGGTCGATGTTGACCAACTGCAGGCGCGGCACATTGGTGGGCTGGCCGTAGGGCTGGTCGTCCAGCAGCAGGCGCAGGCGGTGTTCGGGGCGCAGGCGCGGGTCGATCAGCACGCCTACGGTAAAGGTGCCGTTGTTGGCGCGCAGGGCTTCCTCGCTGGGAATGTCAGTCAGTTGCAAGGTGCGGTAGGCCTGCACGTTATTGTCGTTGCGCTGGCGCGGTGGAGGCGCCATTGGCGCCACGGGAGCCTGTTGCTGCACGCTGTTGAGTGGTGGCAGTTCTACCGTCTGGGCCGGCGTGCCCTGGGGCGGCTGGTTGGAATAGGCGGTATTGCCCTCGGCATCGGTGTATTTGTAGATCTGGGCGGCTGCGGGCAGGGCCACCAGCATCAGTAACCAGATGAGGCATGAACGCATGAGCGCTTCCTGTCGACCATGGAAAGAGGGCCCGGCGGGCCAAGCTCGCAGCATAGAACAGAATGGCCGGGCGCAGTTGCGCCAGATGGCCCGCTTCCCCTGTAGCAGCGGACCCGGCCGCGTCACATGCGCCGCGCAGTATCAGGCGCACCGCACGCATCGCCGACGCGACCAGCGTGAGAAGCTCCCGAAGACAATTGCGTGACTCAGGATGGTGCGCTGCACAGCTCCCCAGTGGCGCGAACCAGCGCCTGATGCTGCAACGGGTCCGCTTTTCGTGCACCGATGGCAGCCGCCAGCCAGCGTGGGCATTGGGCATCTGTGCGCGATGGGGCGAACGCGGCCAGGCGTTCCAGCAGTTGTTTCTGCAGCACATCCAGTTGCGGGCGGATCTCCTTGGCCAGGTCTGCGCGTGGCGTGCCGGGCGCACTGCCTTGCTGGTTCCATTGCGACAGCAGGCTGTATTGCACCAGCTTGTTGGCTTCGATCTGCGCGGCGAAGAACTGCTCGGCCAGGGCGCCGTCCAGCTTGTAGTCGGCGGCGAGTTTGCCGGCGCCAGCGATCACGTCCCGTTCGCGGGGCGCATCGAGCACTGGCTTATGGCTGTCCCATTTGGTCAGGGCCACCTTGGGCGCTACCTCCAGGCGTTGCGCCACGCTATCGAGCAGCGGTGCAAGGGTGGCCGGGGCATCGGCAAAGGCGGGCAGGGTGAAGGCTGCGGTGCACAGCAGCAGGGTGCGGGAAATGAAAGGGGGCATGGGCTTTCCTTGTTTTTATACGAATGACGGCTTTATTGACGCATAAAAAAGACCTCCCGAAGGAGGCCTTTTTCAAATCACGCGGCTTGCGCCAGCGTCACGGGATCAGCAGCTGTAGTACAGCTCGTATTCCAGTGGGTGTACGAAGGTACGAACCTTGATTTCTTCTTCGCTTTTCAGGGCGATGTAAGCGTCGATGAAGTCGTCGCTGAAAACGCCGCCTTTGGTCAGGAACGCACGACCTTTGTCCAGCTCTTCCAGGGCTTCTTTCAGGCTGCCGCAAACTTGTGGGATCTCTTTGGCCTCTTCAGGCGGCAGGTCATACAGGTTTTTGTCAGCAGCGTCGCCAGGGTGGATCTTGTTCTGGATACCGTCCAGGCCGGCCATCAGCAGCGCTGCGAAGGCCAGGTATGGGTTGGCAGCCGGATCCGGGAAGCGAGCTTCGATACGACGGCCACGTGGGCTATTGACGTAAGGAATGCGGATCGAAGCCGAACGGTTACGGGCCGAGTAGGCCAGCATTACCGGCGCTTCGAAGCCTGGCACCAGACGCTTGTACGAGTTGGTCGAAGGGTTGGTGAAACCGTTCAGGGCCTTACCGTGCTTGATGATACCGCCGATGAAGTACAGGGCGGTGTCGGACAGGCCGGCATAGCCTTCGCCAGCGAAGGTGTTCTTGCCATCTTTGGCGATGGACATGTGCACGTGCATGCCCGAGCCGTTGTCGCCGTACAGAGGCTTTGGCATGAAGGTAGCGGTGCGACCGTAAGCGTCGGCAACGTTGTGCACGACGTACTTCAGGGTCTGGACTTCGTCAGCCTTCTTCACCAGGGTGTTGAACTTGACGCCGATTTCGTTCTGGCCGGCAGTCGCCACTTCGTGGTGGTGGACTTCAACGACCTGGCCCATCTCTTCCAGTGCGTTGCACATGGCAGTACGGATTTCGTGGTCGTGGTCGAACGGAGGTACTGGGAAGTAGCCGCCCTTGACGCCTGGACGGTGGCCCTTGTTGCCGCCTTCCACGTCCTGGTCGGACATCCACGAACCCTGTTCGGAGAAGATCTTGAACATGGAACCGGAAATGTCGGACTTGAACTTCACTTCGTCGAAGATGAAGAACTCTGGCTCCGGGCCGGCGAATACAGTGTCACCGATACCGGTCGACTTCAGGTATTCTTCAGCGCGGTGAGCGATGGCACGTGGGTCGCGATCGTAACCTTGCATGGTCGAAGGTTCGATGATGTCGCAAACCAGGATCAGGGTAGGCTCTTCGGTGAACGGGTCCAGAACGGCGGTTTCGTCGTCCGGCAGCAGGATCATGTCGGAGGCTTCGATGCCTTTCCAGCCAGCGATGGAGGAACCGTCGAACATCTTGCCGACTTCGAAGAAGTCATCTTCCAGCGCGTCACGGGCTGGCATGGTGACGTGGTGCTGGGTGCCTTTGGTGTCAGTGAAGCGCAGATCAATCCACTTGACGTCATGATCTTTGATGAGTTGAACCGACTTCGACATGTTGTCCTCCGGGGTGAATAAGGGCTGGTAGTGGTGAGCCCTGTAATTTGGGTGATGCCGGGCGCGATAGTCTGCCAAGGCAACCTGCCTCACAAGGGAGCAATTTGCATGCCAGTGCCCCGAGATGGGTTTTTTGCCCCAAACCCAGGCGTTTCGGCGTATTTTCGGCAAATTGCGCCGTTTTGTCGCACTGATTTGATGCGCTAGCAATCTGTAGCGCACCATAATGACGCACAGAAAACCTTCTGTACGATAGTTGGTCAAACCTTGAGCAATTTCCGCTATAATCCTGCCCCCTCTTTTTCGGCTGGCACCTGGCGCGCTGTTTTTTCATGAAACTAATCGTAAAAGTCTTCCCAGAGATCACCATCAAGAGCCGGCCGGTTCGCAAGAACTTCATCCGCCAGCTCGCCAAGAACATCCGCGTCGTGCTCCGTGAACTGGACCCGAAGCTGGTGGTCGAGGGCGTGTGGGACAACCTCACGGTCGTCACCCGCGTCGAAGATGCGAAGATCCAGCGCGAAATGATCGAGCGCCTGCGCTGCGTGCCGGGTATCACCCATTTCCTTCAGGTGGACGAATACCCCCTGGGCGAAATGGATGACCTGGTCGAGCAGTGCCGCAAGCATTTCGGCGACCAGTTGCCAGGCAAGATGTTCGCCGTGCGCTGCAAGCGCGCCGGCAAGCACACCTTCACTTCCATGGACGTCGACCGCTACGTGGGCAGCCAACTGCGCCGCCTGTGCGGTGCTGCCGGCATCGAGCTGAAGAACCCTGACGTCGAAGTGCGCCTGGAAATCCGCGACAAGCGCGTGTTCATCATTCACAGCCAGCACCAGGGCATCGGCGGCTACCCTTTGGGTTCGCTGGAGCAGACCCTGGTACTGATGTCCGGTGGTTTCGACTCCACCGTGGCCGCCTACCAGATGATGCGCCGCGGCCTGATGACCCACTTCTGCTTCTTCAATCTGGGCGGCCGTGCACACGAGCTGGGCGTGATGGAAGTCGCGCATTTCCTGTGGAAGAAGTACGGCAGTTCCCAGCGCGTGCTGTTCATCAGCATCCCGTTCGAGGAAGTGGTGGGCGAGCTGTTGAGCAAGGTCGACAACAGCCACATGGGCGTGATTCTCAAGCGCATGATGCTGCGCGCTGCCAGCCGGATGGCCGATCGTCTGCAAATTGATGCCCTGGTGACCGGCGAAGCCATCTCGCAAGTGTCGAGCCAGACGCTTCCGAACCTGTCCGTCATCAGCGCGGCAACCGACAAGCTGCTGCTGCGTCCATTGCTTGCCAGCCATAAGCAGGACATCATTGACCAGGCCAACGAAATCGGCACCGCCGACTTCGCCAAGCACATGCCTGAATATTGCGGGGTGATTTCGGTCAACCCCACCACCAAGGCCAAGCCCCACCGCGTCGCCCATGAAGAACAGCAGTTCGACATGGCCGTGCTGGAGCGGGCCCTGGAACGCGCCAAGCTGGTCTCCATCGACAACGTGATCGATGAACTGGGCCAGGATATCGAGATCGAGGAAGTCGGCCAGGCACTGGCTGGCCAGGTGATCATCGACATCCGTCATCCGGACGCCCAGGAAGACGAGCCCCTTGAACTCGAAGGCATCGAGGTCAAGGCACTGCCGTTCTATGCACTGAACAGCCGTTTCAAGGAACTGGACCCCACCCGTCAGTACCTGCTGTATTGCGACAAAGGCGTGATGAGTCGCCTGCATGCCCACCACTTGCTCAGTGAGGGACATGCCAATGTGCGCGTTTATCGACCGAGCTAAGCGCCCGGGGCTGTTTGCCTGTGGCCTGCGTCACCGGCCCCCCGACGCCAACGACAAGCTGTAACGGCATTGTCGGACTCTAAGTCAAATCGCTGTCACAACCTGTCAGCACACCGAATCCTCTGATCGAGATACACAAGTGATCGAAAATCTACGTAACATCGCCATCATCGCTCACGTTGACCATGGTAAAACCACCCTGGTAGACAAACTGCTGCGTCAATCCGGCACCCTGGAGCGCAACGAGCTCAACGACGAGCGCGTGATGGACTCCAACGACCAGGAGAAAGAGCGCGGTATTACCATTCTGGCGAAAAACACCGCCATCAACTGGAATGGCTACCACATCAACATCGTCGACACCCCCGGCCACGCCGACTTCGGTGGTGAAGTAGAGCGCGTGATGTCGATGGTCGACTCCGTTCTGCTGCTGGTTGACGCTCAAGACGGCCCTATGCCGCAAACTCGCTTCGTGACCAAGAAGGCTTTCGAAGCCGGTCTGAAGCCGATCGTCGTCATCAACAAGGTTGACCGTCCGGGCGCGCGTCCTGATTGGGTTCTGGACCAGATCTTCGATCTGTTCGACAACCTGGGTGCCACCGACGAACAGCTGGACTTCAAAGTCGTCTACGCCTCGGCCATCAACGGCATCGCCGGCCTGGACCACACCGACATGGCCGAAGACATGACCCCGCTGTACCAGGCGGTGGTCGACCACGTTCCGCCTCCGGCCGTTGACCGTGACGGTTCGTTCCAGATGCAGATCTCGGCACTGGACTACAACAGCTTCCTGGGCGTCATCGGCGTTGGCCGTATCGCACGCGGTCGCGTCAAGCCCAACACCCCGGTTGTGGCGATCAGCGCCGACGGCAAGCGTCGCAACGGCCGTATCCTGAAGCTGATGGGCCACCACGGCCTGCACCGCATCGACGTTGAAGAAGCAGCTGCCGGCGACATCGTCTGCATCAGCGGCTTCGACGAGCTGTTCATCTCCGACACCCTGTGCGACCCACTGAACGTCGAAGCGATGAAGCCGCTGACCGTTGACGAGCCAACCGTTTCCATGACCTTCCAGGTCAACGACTCGCCATTCTGCGGCAAGGAAGGCAAGTTCGTGACGTCCCGCAACATCAAGGACCGTCTGGACAAAGAGCTGCTGTACAACGTTGCACTGCGCGTTGAAGAAGGCGACTCGGCTGACAAGTTCAAGGTTTCCGGCCGTGGTGAGCTGCACCTCTCGGTACTGATCGAAACCATGCGTCGCGAAGGCTTCGAGCTGGCCCTGGGCCGTCCGGAAGTGATCATCCGCGAAGTGGACGGCGTCAAGCAGGAGCCGTTCGAAAACGTCACCATCGACATCCCTGAAGATTCGCAGGGCAAGGTCATGGAAGAGATGGGCCTGCGTAAAGGCGACCTGACCAACATGGTGCCGGATGGCAAAGGCCGTGTTCGTCTGGAATACAACATCCCTGCTCGCGGTCTGATCGGTTTCCGTAACCAGTTCCTGACCCTGACCAACGGTGCTGGCATCCTGACCTCGATCTTCGACCGTTATGACGCCGTCAAGTCCGGCCACATGTCGGGCCGTCAGAACGGTGTTCTGGTTTCGGTTGAAACCGGCAAGGCGCTGACCTACTCGCTGGAAACCCTGCAGGCTCGCGGCAAGCTGTTCGTCGAGCACGGCCAGGAGATCTACAACGGTCAGATCGTCGGCCAGAACAGCCGCGACAACGACCTGGGCGTCAACCCTACCAAGGGCAAGAAGCTCGACAACATGCGTGCTTCGGGTAAAGACGAAACCATCGCCCTGGTTCCACCTGTTCGCTTCACCCTGGAACAGGCCCTGGAATACATCCAGGAAGACGAGCTGTGCGAAGTGACGCCGAAGTCCATCCGTCTTCGCAAGAAGATCCTGGACGAAAGCGAGCGTACCCGCGCTGCCAAGAAAGCCAAGGCTTGATCCAACTGCCTTAGCTGAATGAAAAACGCCCCCGGTCGAAAGGCCGGGGGCGTTTTTTTATGCCTGGTCAGAAGGTCGCAGGCTTTGGCTTGTAGGCGCAGTAGCCTGGGCGCGGCCCTATGCGCGGGTGGTCGCGGCAGGTGTCCGGGCGCTTGTCGTAGATGGTGCACATGCGGCTCTTGCGGTCCAGGTACAGGCAGTCATTGTTGCTCATGCGCTGCAGGGTGAAGATGCCCGACTTCTGGTTGAAGCGCTCGACGATGCCGTCCTTCTGCAACCGCTTGGCGATGTTCTTCGGTGGGTCGCCCAGTTCGAACTCGTCGACCACGCCAATGCGCACCAGGTCCTTGATCTTCACTTCCACGGGCAGGGTGCAGCAGGACGAAATACAGGCGCCGCACATGGGCTGGGTGAATTTCTGCCAGGTTTCGAGGCGGTCAATCTCGGCAGCGGCTATCAGGGTGCTTTTCATCGGGTTCGGGTTTCGGCGTAATCGGGCGCGCGATCATACCGGGACTGGTGAAATTGTGAACAACCATTTGCCGGTTAAATTTTAACCTGTTTCACCGTTCTTACAGAAAACCGCGAACCTGCCCTGCCAGCTTGTGTCGAACCGTCTAGGCTCAGACAACCCCCTCCTAAAAATCCGTCAACTTCCCCGAGGACGCATCAATGTCTCAGGAACCGCTTGTCCGTGACGCAGAGGTGGCGGAATTTCGCGCCGCTGTACTCGCCAAACTCACATACGCGGTGGGCAAAGACCCCGATCATGCCTTTGATCATGACTGGTTCGAAGCCATCGCCCTGGCGGCCCGCGACCATATGGTCGAGCACTGGATGGACCACACCCGGCAGATCTACCGCAAGGCGCAGAAGCGGGTGTATTACCTGTCCCTGGAATTCCTGATCGGCCGGCTGTTGTATGACAGCCTGAGCAACCTGGGTCTGCTGGACATTGCCCGCGAAGCCCTGACCGACCTGGGGGTGGACCTGGAGCGCATCCGCCTGCTGGAGCCTGACGCAGCATTGGGCAATGGCGGCCTGGGCCGTTTGGCGGCGTGCTTCATGGAAAGCATGTCGACCTTGGGCGTGGCCGCCCACGGCTACGGCATTCGCTATGAACACGGCCTGTTCCGCCAGGCCATCGTCGACGGCTGGCAGCAGGAACAGACCGAGAACTGGCTGGACTTCGGCAACCCCTGGGAGTTCGAGCGCCCCGAGGTGATCTACCCCATCAGCTTCGGCGGCCACGTGGAAACCGTGCAGGACGCCGGGGGCCAGCAGAAGCAAGTGTGGTGGCCGGCCGAGACCGTGCGTGCGGTGGCCTATGACACCCCTGTGGTGGGCTGGCGCGGGTCCAGCGTGAATACCTTGCGCCTGTGGCGTGCCCGGGCGCTGGAAGAACTGCACCTTGAGCGTTTCAATGCCGGTGACCACTTGGGCGCCGTGGCCGAAGTGGCCCGCGCCGAAAGCATTTCCCGGGTCTTGTACCCGGCCGACAGCACCGAAGCCGGGCAGGAATTGCGCCTGCGCCAGGAATACTTCTTCGTCTCGGCCTCGTTGCAGGACCTGCTGCGCCGCCACCAGAACATTCACCCCTCGCTGCTCAACCTGGCCGACGGCGCCGCCATCCAGCTCAACGACACACACCCCTCCATCGCCGTCGCCGAGCTGATGCGTTTGCTGGTGGACACCCACGCCATTCCTTGGGACACCGCCTGGGACATCACCGTCAACACCCTTGCCTACACCAACCACACCCTGCTGCCCGAGGCCCTTGAAACCTGGCCGGTGGGCTTGATGGAGCGCATGCTGCCGCGGCACATGCAGATCATCTATCTGATCAACGCCTACCATATCGATTCGCTGCGAGCCAAAGGCATTCACGATTTCGACGTGCTGCGCGCGGTGTCGCTGATCGAGGAAGACAACGGCCGACGGGTGCGCATGGGCAACCTGGCGTTCCTCGGCTCGCACAGCGTCAATGGCGTGTCGGGGCTGCACACCAAGTTGATGCGCAGCACCGTGTTCTCCGAGATGCACAAGCTGTATCCCGACCGCATCAACAACAAAACCAACGGCATTACCTTCCGCCGCTGGCTGTTCCAGTCCAACGGTGAGCTGACCTCGATGCTGGTGGATGCCCTGGGCGAGGATGTGCTCGACCATCCTGAGCAACGCCTGGTGGACCTGGAACCCTTCGCCGACAAGCCGGATTTCCGCAAACGTTTCGCCGCCCAGCGCCTGAGCAGCAAGAAGGCCCTGGCACGCATCATCCAGGAGCGCCTGGGGGTCGTGGTGAACCCCGAGGCGATGTTCGACGTGCAGGTCAAGCGTATCCACGAGTACAAGCGCCAGTTGCTCAACTTGCTGCATACCGTGGCGCTGTACCAGGCCATTCGCGCCGAGCCTGGCACCAACTGGGTGCCGCGGGTGAAGATCTTCGCCGGCAAGGCCGCAGCCAGTTATCACCAAGCCAAGCTGATCATCAAGCTGGCCAACGACATCGCCCGCACGGTGAACAATGACCCTACCGTGCGGGGGTTGCTCAAGGTGGTGTTCCTGCCCAACTACAACGTCAGCCTGGCTGAAAGCATCATTCCGGCAGCGGACCTGTCCGAGCAGATTTCCACGGCCGGCTACGAGGCTTCGGGCACCAGCAACATGAAATTCGGCCTCAACGGTGCGTTGACCATTGGCACCATGGACGGCGCCAACGTCGAGATGTGCGAGCGGGTAGGGGCCGAGCACATGTTCATCTTCGGCCTGACGTCCCAGCAGGTCGAGGCCCGCAAGCGCAGTGGCGAATTCAACGCCGGGGGGGACATCGCCGCGTCGCACCGCCTCAACGACGTATTGCAGGCGATTCGTGGCGGGGTGTTCTCCCCGGATGACGCCTCGCGCTATGCCGGGTTGATCGATGGCCTGATCGCCTACGACCGCTTCCTGGTGTGCGCCGACTTCGATGCTTACTGGGACGCCCAGAAACGCGTGGAAGACCTCTGGCACGACCCGGCTCAGTGGTGGCGTTCAGCGGTGCTGAACACTGCACGCATGGGTTGGTTCTCGTCTGACCGCACCATCCGCGAATACGCCGAGGATATCTGGAAGGCGCTGGACTGACGCTGCTTCCCCTGTGGGGCCGGGCGAAGCTCGGGAAAGGTACGACGCGGAATATCAGGTCAACCGCGTCGGTCTTTTCCCGAGCTTCGCCCGGTCCCACAGGGTGAAGACCGGCTGGTTGTTTGGCCTGATTACCCCCTGTAGGAATAAGCCTCAGCTTTTACGACCCCACTCGATATACTGTCTCCCTGCCATGGAACTGGAACACGGTTAGGGAAATCGATCATGCAATGGGTACTTTTGCTCCTGGGCCTTGCGCTGGGCGGGGCTTTCGATGAGTCCATCGAAGGCGCGCTGGTGGGTGGCCTCCTGGGTTGGTGCCTGGGGCAGGCATTGCGCCTGGGTAGCCTGGCGCGCCGCAGCGACCAGCAGGCACTGGAGCTTGAGCAGGCCCGGCAGGCCCTGACGGCGGTGCAGGCACGCCTGGATGCGCTCGAAGGCGCGGTGGCCACGCCACAGCCCCTGCCAGAGGCCACCGCCCCTGAATCCGCGTTGCAATGGGACCTGGTTGCCGAGCCCGTGCCTGCCGAGGCGCCGGCATTCGCCACAGCCGATACCGTGGCCGCCGAGCCTGCGCGCCCGCAGGAGCCCGATATCTTCAGCACGGTCTTCGGCGCGGCCCGCGACTGGCTGCTGGGCGGCAATACCGTGCTGCGCGTGGGCCTGGTACTGCTGTTCCTGGGGTTGGCCTTTCTGTTGCGTTATGCCACTGAGAACGTCGCGGTACCCATTGAACTGCGCTACGCCGGCGTCGCGACCAGCGCACTGGCGCTGCTGGGCCTGGGCTGGTGGCTGCGGTTCAAGCGGCGTGGTTACGGCCTGCTGCTGCAAGGGGCTGGCGTGGCGGTGCTGTACCTGACCATCTTTGCCGCCATGCGCGTGCACTCTTTGATAGACCCGGGGCCTGCCATGGGCCTACTGGTGGCCGTGACGCTTTGCTCGGCGATCCTGGCGGTATTGCAGGACGCCCTGGGCCTGGCCTGCGCGGCGGCCCTGGGTGGCTTCGCCGCACCCATTCTGGCGTCGACAGGGGCCGGCAGCCATGTGGCCTTGTTCAGCTACTTCGCTCTGCTCAACGCCGGTATCCTGGCCATTGCCTGGTTCAAGGCCTGGCGCCTGTTGAACCTGATCGGCTTCGTGGGCACCTTCGGCATTGGCTTTGCGTGGGGCACGCGCGCCTATACCCCCGATCTGTTCTGGAGCACCGAGCCGTTCCTGGTTCTGTTCTTCCTGATGTACCTGGCCATCGGCCTGTTGTTCGCCCGCCGTACCCTGCTGGACAGCCCGGCGCCGCCCGCTGACGCCGACCGGGCGACACTGGTGCGATGGGCGGCACGCCAGGGTGACTATGTGCACGGCAGCATCCTGTTCGGGCCGCCGTTGGTGGGGTTCGGCTTGCAGTGGGCGCTGGTTCGTCATCTTGAATTCGGTGCCGCTTTCAGTGCACTGAGCCTTGGCGCCATCTACATGGTCCTGGCCTGGCTGTTGGCCCGCCGGGCGCCACCGCGGGCGACATTGCTCACCGAAACCTGCCTGGCCCTGGGAGTGATCTTCACCAGCCTGGCGATTCCCCTGGGCCTGGATGCCCAGTGGACCACGGCTGCCTGGGCGGTGGAAGGGGCAGGGCTATATTGGCTGGGCTTGCGCCAGCAGCGTCGCCTGGCGTGCTGGTTCGCGCTGCTGTTGCAGGCGGAGGCAGGCTATTTCTGTTTGCAAGGCTTCGGACACGCTTTCTCCTATACCCCCACTGGCGAACTGGGGTTCAGTGCCGCGTTGATCGGTATCGCCGGGCTGGTCTGTGCCTGGCGCCAGCACGCAGAGCGCCAGGTCAGCCTCCTGGCCACAGGGTTGCTGGTCTGGGGCGGTATCTGGTGGGTGCTGGCGTGCCTGGCAGGCGTGCCGCTGCTGGTGCGCTGGGCATGGGAAATGGCCGCGTTGCTGGTGGCCTTCAGCGCCAGTACCGCACTGGCCAGCTTCCTGGCCGCGCGCCTGCGCTGGCCAGGCTTGGCGCACTTGGCGATGGCCCTGGCACCCTTGGCGACGCTGGTGTTGCTGGGCAACTGGCATGCGGGCTTCAACCCGGCACGTGACTTGGGCTGGCTGGCGTGGCCGGTGTTTTTCGTCGTGCACTTCTGGGCCTTGCGCCGCCTGGCGCCATGGCTGGGGGCGCGAGTGCTGACGGCCAGCCATGTGCTGGGTGCCTGGCTGCTGGTCTCGCTTCTGGCCATGCAGCTGAGCCATGGCCTGGGGCAGTTGTCGGGTTACTACAACGCTTGGCGCTGGCTGGGCTGGGCGGTGTTCCCGGCGCTGTACCTGCTGGTGGTCGCCAGTCCACGGCAGTGGCCGTGGCCGCTGGGTCCTCACGAGCAGGCGTACCGTTGGTGGGCCGGTTGGCCATTGGCACTGGTGATGGTCGCGTGGGTATGGCTGGCGAACGTCTTCAGCGATGGTTCTGCCGAGCCATTGCCCTACCTGCCAGTCGCCAACCCGCTGGAGTTGGGCCTGTTGCTGGTGCTCTATGCGGTGTTCGTCTGGGCCCGCAGCGTGGACGGGCCCATTCAGCGCCTGCGTGTGCGTGGTCCGGTGGGCTGGATACTCGGGGGCACGCTGTTTGCTGTGCTCACGGCCATGGTCATGCGCACTGCCCACCATTACGCTGGTGTGCCGTATCAGCTCGACACGCTGCTGGGCTCCATGCTGGTGCAGGCCAGCCTGTCGATTGTCTGGACCCTGGTGGCCCTGGGGTTGATGATTGGCGGCCACCTGCGCGCACGCCGCTATATCTGGCTGGTGGGGGCGGCCCTGATCGGGCTGGTGGTGGCAAAACTGTTTTTCGTCGAACTGAGCAACCATGGGGGGCTGGCTCGGATCGTTTCGTTCATTGGGGTGGGCGTGCTGTTGCTGGTGGTGGGTTATTTCGCCCCGCTGCCGCCACGGCGTATCGAAGGGGCGGCAGGGGGCAATACCTGACATGGGGCACATGATAAAGACGTGGTGTGGAATGTTCGGGCTATTGGCGGCGATGGCTGCCGCGGCCCAGGAGCAACCGGGGGACTTCACCAACCAGGTGCCGTTGAGTGTCAGCGGCCAGGGGCCCTGGTACCGGCTGGACCTGCCCTTGGCGTTGCAGTTGGGCGCGCGCCAGGCGGACCTGGGCGACGTGCGGGTATTCAACGCCGCCGGCGAACCCCAGGCCTATGCATTGATTCACCAGGGTGCGCGGCATCAGCAAAGCGAGCACCAGGCCAGCGTGAAGTGGTTCCCGCTGTACGATGATGCCGAAAGCGCACCGGGCACCCCGAAGGTACGGGTACAGACCGGCCCCAGCGGCAGCCTCATTGAAGTGCAACCGGAAGAGGAGCTGGAAGCGGGCGAAGAAGTGCTGCGCGGCTGGTTGCTGGACACCAGCGCCATCAAGGAACCGCTGACCCAGCTGAGCCTCGACTGGAGCAGCGAGCGCGAAGGCTTTCAGCGCTTCAGCATCGAAGCCAGTGACGACCTGCAGCATTGGCGCCCGTGGGGGGAAGGCCAGGTAGCCCGGTTGTCGTTTGCGGACGAGCGCATCGAACAGCACGAGGTCACCCTGCCAGGCCTGCCAGCCCGCTACCTGCGCCTGTTGTGGCAGGTGCCGCAGTCGGCACCGGTGTTGAGCCAGGTGCTGGTGCAAAGCAGTGCCACGGATCATGTGCCATCGCCGCTGGTGTGGTCGGAGCCCATCAAGGGCAGCAGCCTGAAAGCCAATGAATACACCTGGATGCTACCGGCGGCGTTGGCGGTGGAACGGATTCAGGTAGGCCTGGACCAGCCCAACAGCCTGGCACCCGTGGACCTGTTCGGGCGCTACGACCCCAATGGCAGCTGGGAGCCCCTGGAAAGCGGCCTGTTGTACCGCCTGACCCAGAACGGCCAGGACGCGGTGCAGAGCGAGCTACCTTTGCGTGGTGAAACCCTGCGCCAACTCAAGCTGCAAGTGGACGATCGCGGTGGCGGCCTGGGGGCCGAGGCGCCGTTGCTGCGTGTCGCGGTGCGGCCTGTGCAACTGGTATTCCTGGCGCGGGGCGCGGGGCCTTACCGCCTGGCCATCGGCAGCGCGGCGGTACAAGGCGCACCACTGCCTATCGGTACCTTGATTCCAGGCGTGGACGAGCAACGGCTGGGTACCCTGGGCGTAGCCGAACCGGCCATTACGCCGGTGATTGTCGCGCCACCACCGCCATCGGCCGCAGTGGCTTCAGCCTCGAACTGGAAGCGCATCAGCCTGTGGTTGGTGCTGGTCATCGGCGTGCTGGCACTGGCGGCCATGGCCTGGAGCCTGACCCGCTCGCGGCCCAACTCGCCGTGAGGCCATAAGCGCCACCGGCGGTCGTTTTCGGGCTACGCTTGAGCGGTGGCGTGAACCTTTATCGTTACAGCCCGGTCTGAAGGGCTGCAACCACGCCCCCAATTGCTCGCTAGGTGGCCAATGAGCCTGTAAACTGCGCGGGTTTTTTCCCACCCCATTCTCCGGAGCCGTCCATGTCCCGCGTTACCCTGAGTCGCTATTTGATCGAGCAGACCCGCAGCAACAAGACCCCTGCCGATCTGCGCTTCCTTATCGAAGTGGTGGCGCGCGCATGCAAAGAGATCAGCCACGCTGTGTCCAAGGGCGCCCTGGGCGGTGTACTGGGCAGCATGGGCACCGAGAACGTGCAGGGCGAAGTGCAGAAGAAGCTCGACGTTCTGTCCAACGACATCCTGCTGGAATCCAACGAATGGGGCGGCCACCTGGCCGGCATGGCGTCCGAGGAAATGGACAATGCCTACCAGATCCCGGGTCAGTACCCCAAGGGTGCCTACCTGCTGGTATTCGACCCGCTGGACGGCTCGTCGAACATCGACGTCAACGTTTCGGTCGGCACCATCTTCTCGGTACTGCGCTGCCCAACCGAGTACCTGACCCAGAACGACAGCCTCAACGAGCAGGCTTTCCTGCAGAAAGGCACCGAGCAGGTCGCCGCCGGCTACGCCATCTACGGCCCGCAGACCATGCTGATCCTGACCTTGGGCAACGGCGTCAAAGGCTTCACCCTGGACCGCGAGATGGGCAGCTTCGTGCTCACCCACGAAAACATCAGCATTCCGGAAACTACCGCCGAGTTCGCTATCAACATGTCCAACCAGCGTCACTGGGAAGCCCCGGTGAAGCGTTACGTCAGCGAGCTGACCGCCGGTGAAGAAGGCCCGTTGAAGAAGAACTACAACATGCGCTGGATCGCCTCCATGGTGGCCGACGTGCACCGCATCCTGACCCGTGGCGGTCTGTTCATGTACCCGCGTGATGGTCGCGAGCCAGAGAAACCCGGCAAACTGCGCCTGATGTACGAAGCCAACCCGATGTCGTTCCTGGTGGAACAAGCGGGCGGCGCGTCCACCGACGGCCACCAGCGTATCCTCGACATCCAGCCTGAAGGCCTGCACCAGCGCGTGGCGGTGTTCCTGGGTTCGAAGGAAGAAGTCGAGCGTGTGACCGCTTACCACAAAGAGTAAGGCTTCAGAGCAGCGGCGCCTGGTTCCCAGGCGCCGCTGCGTTCAGATGCGGAAGCTGCCCACCAGTTGCTTCAACCGCGAAACCTGCTGCTCCAGCTCACCGCAGGCCCGCAGCGTGGATTGCAGGTTTTCCACCCCTTCCTGGTTCAACGTGTTGATCTCGGTGATGTCCATGTTGATGGCCTCCACCACGGCGGTCTGCTCTTCGGTAGCGGTAGCCACCGACTGGTTCATGCCGTCGATCTCGCTGATACGTTGAGTGACGCTGCCCAGGCGCTCACCGGCCTGGTTGGCGATACCCACGCTTTGCTCGCTCTGGCTCTGGCTTTCGGTCATGGTGCCTACGGCTTCGCGGGCGCCCACCTGCAGTTCCTCGATGATCTTCTGCACTTGTTGCGCCGAGTCCTGGGTGCGGTGCGCCAGGTTGCGGACTTCATCGGCCACCACGGCGAAGCCACGGCCAGCGTCGCCTGCGCGGGCGGCCTCGATGGCAGCGTTCAAGGCCAGCAGGTTGGTCTGCTGGGAGATGCTGGTGATCACCTCCAGAATCTGCCCGATGTTCACCGTGTTGGCGTTCAGGGTCTCGATGTTGCCGCACGAGTCGCTGATCTTCGCCGACAGTTGGCCCATCACTTCGATGGTCTTGTTCACCACTTGCTGACCGTCTTCGGCCAGGTTGCGCGCGTCGCTGGAGTGCTGCGAGGCCAGGGCGGCGTTCTGGGCGATTTCCTGGGCAGCGGCGCCCAGTTCGTTGATGGCCGCGGCCACGCTGCTGGTGCGGCTGGCCTGCTGGTCGGAGTTGAGCATCGACGAGTTGGAGGCACTCACCACCTGCAACGCCACTTCGTTGACCCGGCCAGTGGCCGAGGACACTTCGCGAATCGATTCGTGGATGCGTTCCACGAAGCGGTTGAACGATTGCCCCAGGGCGCCGAATTCGTCCTGGCCGTGGATGACCAGGCGCTTGGTCAGGTCACCTTCACCTTCGGCGATGTCATGCATGGCGCGGCCCATCACGTGCAGCGGCTCCATCAACATGCGAATCAGCAGGCCCAGCAAGGCGATGATGATCACCACGGCAATCACCGTGGCCACCAGCGCCGAATTGCGGAATTCGCCGAGCATGGCGTAGGCCGCGTCCTTGTCCAGCACCAGGGCCACGTACCAGTCGGCCGATGGCACGCCGTTTACGCGGGTGAACGAAATGAACTGGGTCTTGCCGTTGAATTGCACTTCCTTGAGGCCAGGCGACACCTGGGGGGCGCCCTGGGGGTAGGCCTCCGAGAGCTGCTTGAGGTCCAGCTTGGTGTCGGGGTGGATCAGGATCTTGCCGTCGCCGGTGACGATGAACGCGTGGCCGTGGCCGCCGAAGTTCAGCGAATTGATGATGTCGCTGATGCTGGTCAGGTCGATGTCTGCACCGGCGACGCCGATGAACTGGTTGTCATGGCGCACCGGGGTGGCGATGGTGATCACCAGCTTGCCGGACGACGCCGCGATGTAGGGTTCGGTAACGATCGTCTGCTGGGCCGCGTTCGCCGCCTTGAACCAGCCGCGCTGGCGCGGATCGTAGTCGGCTGCGCGGTTGCCGGCCGGTACCGAGAACATCACGCCGCTCTGGCCGCCGAAGTAGGTCAGCTGGAAGTTGCTGGAATAGGCGGGCAGGCCGACGCTGCGCGTGAGGCTTGCGGTTGAGTCGCCATCCACTGCCACTTGCTGGCCTAGGGACTGCAGCAACTGGATGCGGCTTTCCAGCCAGGTCTGGATGTTGCTGGTGGTCAGCATGCCCAGCTGCTTCATCGAAGCCTCGGTGTTTTCATGCAGGGTGGCGCGCTGACGGTAGTCGTTGAAGAGCATGAAGCACGAGAACGCCAGGGCCACGATCAGGGCCGCCGCGATCAGGATCTTGTGGCTGAATTTCAGGTTTTTTGTCATGTGAGATGATCTGCACGCAAAGAGGCGAGTCAAACGGGGGTGGCAATCTGCCAGAAGCCCGCAGATAGCGCTATCTACTGTCGGCAGGTTTGTGACGAAGATTAATGTACGTTTTGGTGCGTTGACCGATGGTCGTTCGTGGCGGTCATAAATGCCGCGCCAGGGCGGGAACCTGGCTGCGCTTTTCTCTTCTAAGCTCTAGCTGGCAGCCAGGCCGGCATTATTGTCCAGGAGTGACTTTCCATGTCTTTGCGTTCCATCGCCCTGTTGTCGTTTTGCGTGCTGCTTGCAGCGTGCAACAAGATCAACCAGGAAAACTACTCACAGATCAAAGCGGGCATGACCAAGGCCGAAGTCGAACAGCTGCTGGGTAGCCCCACTGACTGCTCCGGCGCGCTGGGCGTTTCCAGTTGCACCTGGGGTGACAAGAACAGCTTCATCAGTGTTCAGTACGCAGGCGAGAAGGTAGTCATGTACTCCGGGCAGGGTCTGAAATGAGTCGTTTGAAGCTGGCTGCATTCTTGCTCGGTGGCTTGGCCGCCGGGGCACTGTTGGGTGGTTGCGCGAACCGGGGCGACGATGGCCTGGCGCCGCGCACGGTCGACCATGTCGACCTCAAGCGCTACCAGGGCACCTGGTACGAGCTGGCGCGCCTGCCCATGTTCTTCCAGCGCAACTGCGCGCAATCCGAAGCCCATTACCGGCTCAAGCCCGATGGCAATGTCGCGGTGCTGAACCGCTGCCGTACGCAGAAGGGTGAATGGGAGGAGGCCACGGGCACCGCGTCGCCGCAGGTGCCGGGCAAGACCGACAAGTTGTGGGTGGTGTTCGACAACTGGTTCTCGAAGCTGCTGCCGGGCGTTGCCAAGGGCGACTACTGGATTCTGTACGTCAGCGACGACTACAAGCAGGCGGTAGTGGGCAACCCCGACCGCAAATACCTGTGGCTGCTATCGCGCACCCCTACCGTCTCGAAAGCGGTGCGTGAAGAGATGCTGACCAAGGCCCAGCAGCAGGGTTATGACACCACCAAGCTGATCTGGCGCGCCAAAGATTCGGAAATCGGCAAATAAATGCCCGGTCCCGCCGGGTAGCCTTCAGTTCAGAAGGCTGCCCAGCACGCCGGCGAAAGCCTGTGCGCTTTCATGCTCCTGGGCATGATGCCCTTCGCTGACCACCTGCATTCCGTTGACCCACACATCCCGCACCTGGCGGTCCCCGCCGGCGAACAGCCAGCGGTTGAGAATACCGTCGCCGGTGGCGGTGGCCAGGTAGGGGTCACTGCCATCGAGCACCAGCCAATCGGCCCGGGCGCCCACGCGCAGTGCGCCAATGGGCTGGCCGAGGGCCTGGGCGCCGCCCTGCAGGGCGGCGTCATACAGGGTGCGGCCCACCATGGGCTGGTCCTGGCCGTAAAGCCGGTTGCGGCGCTGGTCGCGCAGGCGTTGGCCGTATTCCAGCCAGCGCAGTTCCTCTACCACACTCAACGACACATGGCTGTCCGAGCCAATGCCCATGCGCCCGCCCTGGGCCAGGTAGTCCACTGCCGGAAAAAGCCCGTCGCCCAGGTTCGCCTCGGTTGTCAGGCACAGCCCGGCCACCGCACCGCTGGCCGCCATGCGCCGCACTTCATCGGTATCGGCATGGGTGGCGTGCACCAGGCACCAGCGTTGATCCACGGGCACGTTGTCGTACAGCCACTGCAGCGGGCGCTTGCCGCTCCATGCCAGGCAGTCGTTGACCTCTTTCATCTGTTCGGCGATGTGGATGTGTACCGGGGCGCAGGTGTCGCTCGCGGCCAGCACCTGGCTGATCTGCTCAGGGGTGACCGCGCGCAATGAGTGGAAGCACAGGCCCAGGCGCTGGGCCGGCTGTTCGGCAAGAATGGGCGCCAGGCGCTGTTGCAGCGTCAGGTAGGCATCAGTGCTGTTGATGAAGCGGCGCTGGCCGTCGTTGGGTGCCTGGCCGCCAAAACCCGAGTGGCTATAGAGCACCGGCAACAGCGTCAGGCCGATGCCGCTGCTGGCGGCTGCGTGGCTGATCTGGCGGGACAGCTCGGTGGGGTCCTCGTAGGCACGGCCGTCGGTGTCGTGGTGCACATAATGGAATTCAGCCACCGAGGTGTAGCCGGCCTTGAGCATCTCGATGTACAGCTGACGGGCGATCACCCCCAGTTGCTCGGGGCTGATCTTGCCGACCAGGCGGTACATCAGGTCGCGCCAGGTCCAGAAGCTGTCGTTGGGGTTGCCGGCCACTTCCGCCAGGCCTGCCATGGCCCGCTGAAACGCGTGGGAGTGCAGGTTGGGCATGCCCGGCAGCAGCGGACCCTTCAGAAGCAAGGCATTCTCGGCACTGGCGTTGGCCTGGAGCAGGGTGATCAAGCCATCGGCCCCGACCTCGATGCGGACATTTTCAGCCCATCCGGATGGCAACAACGCGCGTTCGGCAAAGAAGGCGGACATCGACACTTACCTCATCAGGTTTATTTGTATATACATATACAGACGTTTGCCTGCTCGGTAAACTGCGGCAAGCTATCCATCTATCGTTTCAACTGGCCTAAAACAGAAGGATTTCCCGTGTCGACTCCGCCCGCCGTCTCTCCGCTGGTTGCCCAGATGGGCGAAAGTCCGGCACCGCTCTATGCCCGCGTCAAGCAGATGATCGCCCTGCAGATTCAGAACGGCACCTGGCCGCCGCACCACCGCGTGCCGTCGGAAAGCGAGCTGGTCAGCCAACTGGGTTTCAGCCGCATGACCATCAACCGCGCGCTGCGCGAGTTGACCGCTGAAGGCCTGCTGGTGCGCATGCAGGGCGTGGGCACCTTTGTCGCCGAACCCAAGAGCCAGTCAGCGTTGTTCGAAGTGCACAACATCGCCGATGAAATCGCGTCGCGTGGCCACCGCCACCGCTGTGAGGTGATCATGCTGGCCGAGGAAGCCGCCGGCTCCGAGCGTGCCCTGGCGCTGGACATGCGCGAAGGGCAGAAGGTGTTCCATTCGCTGATCGTGCACTTCGAAAACGATATTGCGGTGCAGATCGAGGACCGCTACGTCAACGCCGTGGTGGCGCCCGATTACCTGAAACAGGACTTTACCCAGGAAACGCCCTACGCTTACCTGTCCAGGGTTGCTCCGCTGACCGAAGGCGAGCATGTGGTCGAGGCTATCCTGGCTGACCCGTCGGAATGCAAGTTGCTGCAAATAGAGCCTGGCGAACCCTGCCTGCTGATCCGCCGCCGTACCTGGTCGGGTCGCACCCCGGTGACCGCCGCGCGCCTGATCCACCCCGGCTCCCGGCACCGCCTGGAAGGACGATTCAGCAAATGAGCACATTCAAACTGTTGCGCGCCGCGGGCTACCCGCGCATGCCGTGGAAGAATGGTGGCGGCAGTACCGAGGAAATCGCCCGCGATGGCGGCGATGGCCTGGACGGGTTCGGCTGGCGCCTGTCGATTGCCGACATTGGTGAATCGGGCGGGTTCTCCAGCTTCGCGGGTTACCAGCGGGTGATCACCGTGTTGCAGGGCAAAGGGATGGTGCTGAATGTCGATGGCACCGATAGCCGCGAACTGCAGCCCTTCGATCCCTATTCGTTCACCGGTGACAGCGCCGTTTCGTGCACCCTGGTCGGCGGCGAGATCCGCGACTTCAACCTCATCTACGCGCCCACTCGGTACCGTGCGCGGCTACAGTGGCTGGAGGGTGAGGCACGGCTGTTCACCGCGGCCCAGACCCTGTTGATCTTCAGCGTCGCCGACGCCCTGACCGTCAAGGCGGGCAGCACTCCCCATATCCTGGGCTTGTACGACTGCCTGCAAATCGAGACAGACGCCCTTGCCGAACTCAGCGTCGACGGCCACTGCTGCCTGATCGAACTGTCGCCGGCCTGACCCACTGCGCCGTGGCCTTCCCGAGCTTCGCCCGGTCCCACAGGGTATGCGCGGCGTTGCGGGGCCAGGGTCAGGTGTAAAAGCGCACCAAGTTGTTACCGATTGCCCCAAGGCGGCGCAAAAAAGTCCCGTCGAGACGGACCGAAACTCCACCGATCATCTGCCCGCGCAACAATTCTTTTTGCCTTCCACCCCGCTCGTTCCCTGCCTTCTACCCTCTACCAGTACCCGCCCAACCCCTCGACCACAAAAGTTGGCAACTCAATTGCATATGCTTGTATGTACAAGTAAAGACGTGCACAGAACAGTGCAGTTACCGCAGAGGAGTCCTTTTCGTGACCGACAAAGCTCAAACCAAATACCGTGATGTCGAAATCCGCGCCGCCCGCGGTAACAAGCTGACCGCCAAGAGCTGGCTGACCGAAGCGCCGCTGCGCATGCTGATGAACAACCTCGACCCGCAGGTGGCCGAGAACCCCAAGGAGTTGGTGGTTTACGGTGGTATTGGCCGCGCCGCGCGCAATTGGGAGTGCTATGACAAGATCGTCGAGAGCCTCACGAACCTCAATGACGATGAAACCCTGCTGGTGCAGTCGGGCAAGCCGGTAGGCGTGTTCAAGACCCACAGCAACGCCCCTCGCGTGTTGATCGCCAACTCCAACCTGGTGCCGCACTGGGCCAACTGGGAGCATTTCAACGAACTGGACGCCAAGGGCCTGGCCATGTACGGCCAGATGACCGCTGGCAGCTGGATCTACATCGGCAGCCAAGGCATCGTCCAGGGCACCTATGAAACCTTCGTCGAGGCTGGTCGCCAGCACTACAACGGCAACCTGAAGGGCAAGTGGGTACTGACCGCCGGCCTGGGCGGCATGGGCGGTGCGCAACCATTAGCCGCGACCCTCGCCGGGGCGTGCTCGCTGAACATCGAGTGCCAGCAAAGCCGCATCGATTTCCGCCTGGCCAGCCGCTATGTCGACGAGCAGGCCACTGACCTGGACGACGCCTTGGCCCGCATCGCCCGGTATACCGCCGAGGGCAAGGCGACTTCCATCGCGCTGCTGGGCAACGCTGCCGAAATCCTGCCGGAGCTGGTCAAGCGTGGCGTGCGCCCCGACATGGTCACCGACCAGACCAGCGCCCACGACCCGCTCAACGGCTACCTGCCTGCTGGCTGGACCTGGGAGCAATACCGCGACCGCGCCCAGACCGAGCCCGCTGCCGTGGTCAAGGCCGCCAAGCAGTCCATGGCCGTGCACGTACAGGCCATGCTCGATTTCCAGAAGCAGGGCATCCCGACGTTCGACTACGGCAATAACATCCGCCAGATGGCCAAGGAAGAGGGCGTGGCCAACGCTTTCGATTTCCCTGGCTTCGTGCCTGCCTATATCCGCCCGCTGTTCTGCCGCGGCATCGGTCCGTTCCGCTGGGCGGCGCTGTCAGGTGACGCCCAGGACATCTACAAGACCGACGCCAAGGTCAAGGAGCTGATCCCCGACGACGATCACCTGCACAACTGGCTGGACATGGCCCGTGAACGCATCAGCTTCCAGGGCCTGCCCGCACGTATCTGCTGGGTAGGCCTGGGCCAGCGCGCGAAGCTGGGCCTGGCGTTCAACGAGATGGTGCGCCGTGGCGAGCTGTCGGCCCCGGTGGTGATTGGCCGTGACCACCTGGACTCCGGCTCGGTAGCCAGCCCCAACCGTGAAACCGAAGCCATGCAGGATGGTAGCGATGCGGTGTCCGACTGGCCGCTGCTCAACGCCCTGTTGAACACCGCCAGCGGCGCCACCTGGGTGTCGCTGCACCACGGCGGTGGCGTGGGCATGGGCTTCAGCCAGCATTCGGGCATGGTCATCGTCTGTGACGGTACCGACGAAGCTGCTGAGCGCATCGCCCGCGTGCTGCATAACGACCCGGCGACCGGCGTCATGCGCCACGCTGATGCCGGCTACCCGATCGCCATCGACTGCGCCAAGGAACAAGGGCTGAACCTGCCGATGATCAAAGGCTGATCTAAGGTCCATCAGGCTGCCCGGGTCGGCAGCCTGACGTTGGCTTCCAAATTGCTTGTAGTTGTATGTACAAGCATAGGTAAGCGACGGTCAGCGAGCTTGTAACACTTTCTCTCATTCGACTTTGCAGGAAGGTTAACGATGGCGCAGAAATTCGGGTTGTTGGGTTCATTGGCATTGAGCGCTGCACTGCTGGCCGGCATGCCGCTGGCCCAGGCCAAGGACTGGACGTCGGTGAACATTGCCACCGAAGGCTCCTATGAGCCGTGGAACGTCACCCTGCCGGGCGGCAAGATCAGCGGGTTCGAGCCCGAGCTGATGGAGATTCTGTGCCAGCGCATGCAGCTCAAGTGCAATATTTCGGTGCAGAACTGGGACGGCATGATCGCCAGCCTCAACGCCGGCAAGTTCGATGTGCTGATGGATGCGGTGGTCATCACCGAAGACCGCAAAAAGGTCATGGCCTTCTCCATTCCTTACGCGCGTACCCCTGCCAGCTTCGTGGCCCTGGATGCCAAGTTGCTGCCTGGCGAACCAGGCCCAGCCCACGAGATCACCCTGGGCACTGACGAAAAACAGATCAGCGAGACCATCGAAGGCCTGCGCAAGGCACTGAAGGGTAAGACCATCGGTATCGCCTCGGGCACCATCTATACCCCCTTCATCGACGACCACTTCAAGGACGTCGCCACCATTCGCGAATACAACGCCTCGGCGGACACCATCCTCGACCTGCAGGCCGGGCGCATCGATGTGGCGTTCGACGATGTGACCTTCCTCGACTCGCTCAAGGCCAAGGACGAAAACAAGAACCTGGCCTACACCGGCCCGCAGATCGGCGGCCCTATCTGGGGGGATGGCGAAGGCCTGGGCTTCCGCCAGGCAGACGCCGACCTGAAGGCCAAGTTCGACGCCGCGCTGAAAGAGGCGCTGGCCGATGGCACGGTGAAAAAGCTCAGCGAGAAGTGGTTCAAGCTCGACCTTACGCCTAAGTCATAAGCGGGGCGGGGCCGGCGCCTGCGGGCGCCGGATGTTCAACGATTGAAGTGGCAGGAAAAACCTCATGAATCTCTTGCAGATGCTCAGCTTCGGTGACACCGGTTGGGGCATGGCGCTGCTCAAGGCAGCGGCCATGACCCTGCTGCTGACCCTGGCGGCGTTGCTGATCGGCGCCCTGGTGGGCAGCCTGGTGGCCACGGCGAAGCTCTCGCGCCGGCGTGGCGTGCGGTACCTGGGCGATGCCTACTCGATCCTGTTCAGAGGGATTCCTGAACTGCTGGTGATCTACCTGTTTTATTTCGGCGGCGCCAGCGTGGTGTCGGCGATCAACCACTGGTTCGGTGGCCAGGGCTATGTAGACGTGCCGCCGTTCCTGGTGGGCGCCATCGCCGTGGGGCTGATTTCCGCCTCCTACCAGGCCGAGGTCTACCGTGGTGCCTTCATCGCCGTGGCCAAGGGCGAACTGGAAGCGGCGCTGGCCATCGGCATGAGCCGTGGCATGCGCATTCGTCGGGTACTGATTCCGCAGATCTGGCGCTACGCGCTGCCGGGCCTGGGCAACGTCTGGCAAATGAGCCTGAAAGACTCGGCACTGATCTCGGTGATCGGACTGGTGGAACTGATGCGCGCCAGCCAGGTGGCGGCCGGCTCTACCCGTCAGTACTTCACGTTCTACATCGTCGGCGGGGTGTGCTACCTGGTTCTCACCGGGCTTTCAGGCCGCCTGTTCAACCTTGCCGAGTCGCGGGTGCAGCGTACCCAGCGGCGCAACCCGACGCAGTCCTGAGAAGGGGAAACCAGATGATCGATTTTGCCTTTCTCGCCGACACCATGCTCAAGTTGCTGGGCGCCTTGCCCACTACGTTGACGCTGTTCTTTTCCTCGCTGGTGCTGGGCTTGCTGCTGTCCCTGGGCGTGGTGGCCATGCGCGTCAGCCGCTGGTGGTTCCTGAGCATGCCGGCGCGCTTCTACATCATGCTGTTTCGCGGTACGCCGCTGCTGATCCAGATGTTCCTGATCTATTACGGCCTGGGCCAGTTCCCGGCCATTCGCGACAGTTTCCTCTGGGTGGTGCTGAAGTCACCCTACGGCTGCGCCGTGGTCTCGCTGGCGATGTGCACCGCCGGCTATACCGCCGAAATCATCCGCGGCGGCCTGCAGAGCGTGCCCCACGGCCAGATCGAGGCCGGCCAGGCGGTGGGCATGAACCCCTGGACGCTGCTGTGGCGTGTCATTGCCCCGGTCACCTTGCGCCAGGCGCTGCCGGCCTATTCCACCGAGGCCATCCTGCTGGTCAAGTCCACCGCCCTGGCCAGCCTGGTCACCGTGTGGGACGTGACCGGGGTGGCCCAGCAGATCATCCAGCGCACCTACCGCACCATGGAGGTGTTCATCTGCGCGGCGCTGATCTACCTGGTGCTGAATTTCCTGGTGGTGCGCGCCGTGGCCTGGATCGAACACCGCCTGTCCCCGCACCTGCGCGAGCGGCCCCAGGGCGCGCCGACCAAACCGGTGCCTGAAGCCACCCCCCATTCCTGATTGCAGCGGAGCTTGCCATGAGTACTCAATTCCAGACCGCCCTGTCGGTCGCCAATATTCACAAGGCCTTCGGTGCGACTCAGGTGCTCAAGGGCATTTCCCTGGATGCCCACAAGGGCGATGTGATCTCGATTCTCGGCGCCAGCGGCTCGGGCAAGAGCACCTTTCTGCGCTGCATCAACCTGCTGGAAACCCCGGACGAGGGCAGCATCGTCCTGGACGGCGAAGCCATCGAGATGAAGCGCCACCGTGACGGCCGCCTGCTGCCCGGCAACCGTCGCCAGGTTGAAGCCATGCGCAGCAAATTGGGCATGGTGTTCCAGAGCTTCAACCTGTGGTCGCACATGACCGTGCTGCAAAACGTGATCGAAGGGCCCTTGCGCGTGCTCAAGCGTTCGCGTGCCGAATGCGTGGAGGAGGCCGAAGCGTTGCTGCACAAGGTCGGCCTGTACGAGCGTCGCGACTACTACCCGGCGCACCTGTCCGGCGGCCAGCAGCAGCGCGTGGCCATTGCCCGTGCGCTGGCCATGAACCCTCAAGTGATGCTGTTCGACGAGCCCACGTCGGCCCTGGACCCGGAGCTGGTGGGTGAAGTGCTGCGGGTGATGCGCTCGTTGGCTGAAGAAGGCCGCACCATGCTGGTGGTCACCCATGAAATGGGCTTCGCCCGCCATGTTTCCAACCGCGTTGTGTTCATGCAGGGCGGCCAGATCGACTGCCAGGGTAGCCCCGCCGACCTGTTCGAAGGCTTGCCGACCGAGCGTTTCCGCCAGTTCGTGTCCAGCCATCAGCAGCGCAATGCCGAGTAAACGCCACCTAACCTGAGGATCGTTGTATGGCTGGTTCAGTTGACCGTGCTGCAAGCACGCCATTGATCGAAAAACGCTCGATCGATTACATCCCCGAGTCCGAACGCCACGGCAAGTTATTCAGCCAGTTCACCCTGTGGCTGGGCGCTAACCTGCAGATTACCGCCATCGTCACCGGTGCCCTGGCCGTGGTGTTGGGCGGCGATGTGTTCTGGTCGCTGGTGGGGTTGTTCGTTGGCCAATTGCTGGGGGGTGCGGTCATGGCCCTGCACGCGGCACAGGGCCCGCGCCTGGGCCTGCCGCAGATGATTTCCAGCCGGGTGCAGTTTGGCGTGTATGGCGCGGTGATCCCGCTGGTGCTGGTGTGCCTGATGTACATCGGCTTCTCGGCCAGCGGCTCGTTGCTGGCCGGCCAGGCCATCGCTCAATTGCTGCAGGTGGAGGACTGGGAAGGCATCGTCATCTTCGCCGCGTTGATCGTGGTGCTGACTGTCTTCGGCTACCGGGTCATCCACATGATCGGCCGCATCGCCAGCGTCCTGGGTGTGGTGGCCTTCATCTACCTGTTCTACCGGCTGCTGGCGGGTAATGACATCGGTGCGTTGCTGGGCAACAAGCATTTCTCCCTCAGCAGCTTTCTGTTGGCAGTATCCCTGTCGGCGTCCTGGCAGATAGCCTTCGGGCCTTATGTGGCGGACTACTCGCGTTACCTGCCGAGCAACACCTCGGTGCCCGGCACGTTCTGGGCCGTGAGCCTGGGGGCGGTGATCGGCGCCCAGGCGTCCATGGTGTTCGGCGTGTTCGCCGCCGCCCTGGCGGGCTCGCAGTTCGCTCACCATGAAGTGTCGTTCATTGTCGGCCTGGGCGGCACCGGCGTGGTCGCGGCGCTGCTGTATTTCAGCGTGGCCTTCGGCAAGGTGACCATCACCACCCTCAATGCCTATGGCAGTTTCATGTCCATCGCCACCATCGTCAGCGGTTTCCGCGGCAACCGGCACATCTCCAGCGCCCTGCGCCTGGCCTACATCTTTGCCATGGTCGGCCTGGCCACTTTGCTGGCGTTGCTGGGCAAGGACTCGTTCCTCAAGGATTTTTCGGCGTTCATCCTGTTCCTGCTGGCGTTCTTTACTCCGTGGAGCGCCATCAACCTGGTGGACTTCTACTGCATCACCAAGGAGCGCTATGACATTCCCGCGCTCAGTGACCCGAATGGCCGCTACGGGCGCTGGAACGTTCCGGGCATCAGCATCTATGTGCTGGGCGTACTGATCCAGATGCCGTTCATTTCCACGCACTTCTACACCGGCCCGCTGGTGGCCAGCCTGGGTGATACCGATATCTCCTGGATCATCGGCCTGGTGGTGCCGGCGGTGCTGTACTACGTGGTCGCCAGGCGTTGCACCCGGTCCATACCCGATCAGTTAATCCGGCCAGACGCGGCCAAGGGCACGCCGGGCGAGTTCGGGAAGGCTATACCTCAGGGGACCTTCTGACGTGTGAGAGCCGCTCATGTTCCCCGATGACCTTACCTTTTCCATTGCCGACTGGGTCAACCGAGGCGTCGACGCCCTGGTGACCCGCTATGGCGACCTGTTCCGCCAGGTGTCCGAGTCCTTGCTGTGGGTGATCGTGCGCCTGGAAAACGGCTTGCGGCTAGTGCCCTGGTGGCTGCTGCTGATCATCGTCGGCGGCATCGCCCTGCATGCCACGCGCAAGGTGTTCAGCGCCCTGTTGATCATGGGCCTGCTGTTTCTGGTGGGCGCGGTAGGCTTGTGGGACAAACTGCTACTGACCTTGGCACTGATGCTGGTAGCCACGGTGATCGCCGTGCTGATCGGCATTCCCCTGGGCATTCTGGCGGCGCGCAGCAACCGCCTGCGCGCGGTACTGATGCCCTTGCTGGACATCATGCAGACCCTGCCCAGCTTTGTGTACCTGATTCCGGTGCTGATGCTGTTCGGCCTGGGCAAGGTGCCGGCCATCTTCGCCACGGTGATCTACGCCGCGCCGCCGCTGATACGCCTGACCGACCTGGGCATCCGCCAGGTAGACCGCGAGGTGATGGAAGCGGTGAATGCGTTCGGCGCCAGCCGCTGGCAGCAGTTGTTCGGCGTGCAGTTGCCGCTGGCGTTGCCGAGCATCATGGCGGGGGTCAACCAGACCACCATGATGGCCTTGTCCATGGTGGTGATCGCTTCGATGATCGGCGCCCGCGGGTTGGGCGAGGATGTACTGGTGGGCATCCAGACCCTCAACATCGGGTTGGGGCTGGAGGCGGGACTGGCCATCGTGATTCTGGCGGTGGTGATCGACCGCATCACCCAGGCCTACGGCCGGCCACGCCATGAGGTGCGGCCATGATCGAGGTGCGTAACGTGTCCAAGGTGTTCGGCGCCAAGCCCGAGCGCGCCCTGGCCATGCGCCGCGACGGCGCCAGCAAGGATGAGGTGCTGGCCGCCACCGGTTGCGTGATCGGTGTCGATGACCTGTCGTTGACGGTTTCACAGGGCGAAATCTTCGTGGTCATGGGGTTGTCCGGTTCCGGCAAGTCGACCCTGGTACGCCACTTGAACCGGCTCATCGACCCCACCAGCGGCCAGGTGCTGGTGGCCGGTGAAGATATTCTGGGCTACGGCCGCCGGGCCCTGCGCGAATTTCGTCGGCACAGCGTGAGCATGGTGTTCCAGAGTTTCGGCCTGCTGCCGCACCGCACCGTGCTGGAGAACGTCGCCTACGGGCTCCAGGTACGCGGTGAAAGCCGCCAGCAGTGCGCCGAACGCGCCGCCCACTGGGTTCAGGTGGTTGGCCTGCAAGGTTACGAGCGGTCCTGGCCGCATCAGCTGTCCGGTGGCATGCGCCAACGTGTCGGGCTGGCCAGGGCACTGGCTGCCGATACGCCGGTCATCCTCATGGACGAAGCCTTCAGCGCCCTCGACCCGCTGATCCGCGCCGACATGCAAGACCAGTTGCTGGCCCTGCAACAGAACCTGCGCAAGACCATCGTGTTCATTACTCACGACCTGGACGAAGCCATTCGCCTGGGCAACCGCATTGCCATCCTGCGCGACGGCCGCCTGATTCAGGTGGGCGCCCCCGCGGACATCCTTCACCACCCGGCCGACGACTACGTGAACCGTTTCGTCCAGCGTCGGGTGGCCACCTATTAAGGAGCGCTGTAGATGTTGTTGGCCGAAAACGTCGTCATCGCCGACGCCAGAATGCGTTGGCAGGATGTGGTCGCCGTGGCGCGCTTTGGCGCCAAGCTGGAACTGTCCGCCCAGGCCTGGGCGCGCATCGACAATGCCCAGGCCATCGTGCAGTGCATTGTCGAAAGCGGTGAGCGGGCTTATGGCGTGAATACCGGTCTGGGGGCCTTGTGCAACGTATCGCTGCAAGGCGAGCAGCTCAGCCAGTTGTCGCGCAATACCTTGCTCAGCCACGCTTGCGGGGTGGGTAAGCCGCTGACCGACGAGCAGACGCGCGCGATCATCTGCGCCGCCATCATCAATTTCTGCCAGGGCAAGTCGGGGCTGCACCGCCAAGTGGTGGAAGGCCTGCTGGCGCTGCTCAACCGTGGTATTACCCCGCAGGTCCCGTCCCAGGGCTCGGTGGGCTACCTGACCCATATGGCCCACATCGGCGTCGGCCTGCTGGGCATCGGCCCAGTCAGTTACCGGGGCGAAATCGTCGAGGCTGCCCGGGCCTTCGCCGCCGAAGGCCTGCAACCGGTGCAACTGGGGGCCAAGGACGGTTTGTGCCTGGTCAATGGCACGCCGTGCATGACCGGCCTCAGTTGCCTGGCGCTGGACGACGCCTGGCGGCTGACCGGCTGGGCGGATGTCATCGGCGCCATGAGCTTCGAGGCCCTGCGCGGGCAGATCGACGCCTTCGACCCGGCCATCATCAGCCTCAAGCCGCACCCCGGCATGCAGGTGGTGGCGCATAACCTGCGCACCCTGCTGGCCGAGAGTGAAGTGATCGCCAGCAGCCGCGGCATTCGCACCCAGGACGCCCTGAGCATCCGCTCCATTCCCCAGGTGCACGGCGCTTCCCGCGACCAATTGGCCCATGCGGCGCGGCAGATCGAGATCGAACTCAACTCGGCCACCGACAACCCGTTGTTGCTGGGCACCCCGGCGGATTTCCGGGTGATGTCCCAGGCCAACCCCCACGGCCAGTCGGTGGCGATGGCCGCCGATGTGCTGGCCATTACCGTGGCCGAGATCGGTGCCATCGCCGAACGGCGCCTGGACCGCATGATCAACCCGCTGGTCAGCGGCTTGCCGGCCTTCCTGGTCAGCCAGCCGGGGGTCAATTCCGGCATGATGATCGTTCAGTACGTGGCGGCCTCGCTATGTGCGGAGAACCGCCAACTGGCGCAACCGGCGGTTGTGGATAACTACGTGACCTCGGGCCTGCAGGAGGACCACCTGAGCATGGGCACCAACGCCTCGCTCAAACTGCACCGGGCACTGGAGAACTGCACGCAGATCCTCGCCATCGAATATTTGCTGGCGGCCCAGGCGTTCGAGTTTCTCAAGGAGCAGCGCTTCGGTGTCGGTACCGATACCGCCTGGCGGCTTCTGCGTGAACACATTCCGCCCTACGACCAGGACCGCTGGCTGGCGCCCGACATCGCCGCCAGCGCCGCCCTGCTCAAGGACCCGGCCCTGCTGGGCCGTACCTTCCCCGAATTGTTCCAGGAGTTCCTGTGATGAAAACCCTGTGGCAGCACTGCCATGTGGCAACCATGGCCCATGGCAAATACTCCATCATCGAAGACGCAGCGATCGTCACCGCTGGCGGCACCGTGCACTGGATCGGCCCACGCAGCGAGGCGCTGGTGGGGGAGGGCGTGGCCATCATCGACCTGGGCGGTGCCTGGGTCACGCCGGGCCTGATCGACTGTCACACCCACACAGTATTCGGCGGCAACCGCAGCGGTGAGTTCGAGCAGCGCCTGCAAGGGGTCAGTTACGCCGAGATTGCCGCGGCGGGTGGCGGCATCGCCAGTACCGTGCGGGCCACCCGCGCCGCCACTGAGGATGAGCTGTTCATCAGTGCTCGCAAGCGTCTGGCCAGCCTGCTGCGCGACGGCGTCACCACCGTGGAAATCAAAAGTGGCTATGGCCTGGACCTGGCCAGCGAGCGCAAGATGCTGCGGGTGATCCGTCGCCTGGGTGAGGCCCTCCCGGTAAGCGTGCGCGCCACCTGCCTGGCGGCCCATGCCCTGCCGCCGGAGTACAAGGACCGCGCCGACGACTATATCGCGCACATCTGCGACGAGATGCTGCCAGCCCTGGCGGCCGAAGGCCTGGTGGACGCGGTGGATGCCTTCTGCGAGTACCTGGCGTTCTCGCCGGCGCAGGTGGAGAAAGTGTTTCTCAAGGCACGCGAACTGGGCCTGCCGGTGAAGCTGCATGCCGAGCAGTTGTCGTCGCTGGCTGGCTCCAGCCTGGCGGCGCGCTACCAGGCGCTGTCGGCCGACCACCTGGAATTCATGACTGAAGATGACGCCCGGGCCATGGCAGCGGCCGGTACCGTAGCGGTGCTGTTGCCTGGCGCTTTCTATTTTCTGCGCGAGACCCGGTTGCCGCCCATGGATGCGCTGCGCCAGCACGGCGTGGCGATTGCCATTGCCAGCGACCTCAACCCGGGCACGTCGCCGGCATTGTCCGTACGCCTGATGCTGAACATGGCCTGCACCCTGTTCCGCATGACCCCGGAAGAAGCCCTGGCCGGTGCCACCGTGCATGCCGCCAAGGCGCTTGGCCTTGGCCACAGCCATGGGTCGCTGGAAGTGGGCAAGGTCGCCGACTTCGTCGCCTGGGACATCGAACGCCCCGCTGACCTGGCCTATTGGCTGGGTGGCGAGCTGAACAAGCGCGTCGTGCGTCACGGCGTGGAAGTCACTGCTGGAGAACTGACCCGTGGATAACGTCCTGACTTTCAAGCGCGGCCGCGTGCCGCTGTTGATCAGCATGCCCCATGCCGGCCTGCGCCTGACCCCGGCCGTGGAGAACGGCCTGATCGATGAGGCACGCAGCCTGCCCGACACCGACTGGCACATCCCGCGGCTCTACGATTTTGCCGATGAGCTGGGTGCCAGCATCGTGGCTGCCGAGTACTCGCGGTTCGTCATCGACCTCAACCGGCCGTCCGACAATAAGCCGCTGTATGCCGGCGCTACCACTGGCCTGTACCCGGAAACCCTGTTTGACGGCGTACCGCTGTTCCGCGAAGGGCAGGAGCCTACTGCCGCCGAGCGTGACCGCTACCTGGCCGAGATCTGGGGACCGTACCACCGCACTATCGAGCAGGAACTGTCGCGCCTGCGCGATGAGTTCGGCTATGCGCTGCTGTGGGACGCCCACTCCATCCGTTCCCACGTACCGCACCTGTTCGACGGCCGCCTGCCGGACTTCAACCTGGGCACCTTCAACGGTGCCAGCTGCGACCCCGAACTGGCCCAGCGCCTGGAGAGTGTTTGCGCCCGGTTTGGTGATTACACCCATGTGCTCAATGGCCGCTTCAAGGGTGGACACATCACCCGTCATTTTGGCGACCCGGCCCATGACATTCATGCGGTGCAGCTGGAGTTGGCGCAGAGCACGTATATGGAGGAGTTCGAGCCATTCAACTACCGGCCTGACCTCGCCGAACCGACCCGCGAAGTGCTCAAGGCATTGCTCTCCGAGCTCCTCGCCTGGGGCGGCAACCGCTACCCCTGACTCGCAGGGCCGGGCGAAGCTCGGGAAGCAGGCAGCCGAGTCTCCCAGACCCACCGCGCCGCGCCGTTCCCGAGCTGCGCCCGGTCCCACAGAGGGAACGCGGCGGCCGGGTCTTTCTCTGTGGGACTGGGCGAAGCTCGGGAAGCAGGCAATCGAGTCTCCCAGACCCACCGCGGCGCGCCGTTCCCGAGCTGCGCCCGGTCCCACAGAGGGAACGCGGCGGCTGGGTCTTTCCCTGTGGGACCGGGCGAAGCTCGGGAAGCAGACAGCCGAGTCTCCCAGACCCACCGCGGCGCGCCGTTCCCGAGCTACGCCCGGTTCCACAGAGGGAACGCGGCGGCTGGGTCTTGCCCTGTGGGACCGGGCGAAGCTCGGGAAGCAGGCAATCGAGTCTCCCAGACCCACCGCGGCGCGCCGTTCCCGAGCTGCGCCCGGTCCCACAGAGGGAACGCGGCGGCTGGGTCTTTCCCTGTGGGACCGGGCGAAGCTCGGGAAGCAGACAGCCGAATCTCCCAGACCCACCGCGCAAGCGAACGCGACGCCGCCGCTTTCCTGGGCCAGAGGGCATTGATGTACGAGGGCCTGGCAAGGCTGAAATGCCCCCTGATACCAAGGGGGCATGATCTGTAAGCGATTCGGGTTTATGATGCCTCACGGCACTTATGACAGAAGTCCCAGCAGGGATGACCCAACACCCTTACGGAGCGTGCAATGCAGACTTTGTACCCGCAGATCAAACCCTACGCCCGGCACGATCTGGCCGTGCAAGAGCCGCATGTGCTGTATGTCGACGAGAGCGGTTCGCCCGAGGGCCTGCCGGTGCTGTTCATCCACGGCGGCCCCGGTTCCGGCTGCGATGCCCAGAGCCGCTGCTATTTCGATCCCAACCTGTACCGCATCGTCACCTTCGACCAGCGCGGCTGCGGTCGCTCCACCCCCCATGCCAGCGTGGAAAACAACACCACCTGGGACCTGGTGGCCGACATCGAGCGCATCCGCGAGCACCTGGGCATCGACAAATGGGTGCTGTTCGGCGGCTCGTGGGGCTCGACCCTGGCCCTGGCCTACGCCCAGACGCACCCCGAGCGTGTCCATGGCCTGATCCTGCGCGGCATCTTCCTGGCCCGTCCGCAGGAGGTGGAATGGTTCTACCAGGCCGGCGCCAGCCGCCTGTTCCCCGACTACTGGCAGGATTACCTGGCGCCCATTCCGGCAGACGAGCGCCATGACCTGCTGAGCGCATTCCACAAGCGCCTGACCGGCAACGACCAGATCGCCCAGATGCACGCCGCCAAGGCGTGGTCTACCTGGGAAGGCCGCACCGCCACCCTGCGCCCCAACCCGCTGGTGGTCGACCGTTTCTCCGAACCGCAACGGGCGTTGTCCATTGCCCGCATCGAATGCCACTACTTCATGAACAACGCGTTCCTGGAACCCAACCAGTTGATCCGCGATGTGCACAAGATCGCTCACCTGCCGGCGGTGATCGTGCATGGCCGCTACGACGTGATCTGCCCGTTGGACAACGCCTGGGAGTTGCACCAGGCCTGGCCCAACAGCGAGCTGCAGGTCATCCGCGATGCCGGCCACGCCGCGTCCGAACCCGGTATCACCGACGCCCTGGTCCGCGCCTGCGACCAGATGGCCCGCCGCTTGCTTGACCTGCCCCTGGAGGAAGCGTGAAGGGGCTGCTGCAACGGGTCGGCAGCGCGCGGGTCGAGGTAGAGGGGGAGGTGGTCGGTGCCATCGACCAGGGCTTGCTGGTGCTGGTGGCAGTGGAACCTGAAGATACCCGCGCCAGCGCTGACAAACTTCTGCACAAGCTGCTTAACTATCGAGTGTTTTGCGATGGGCAGGGCAAGATGAACCTGTCGCTGAAGGATGTCGGGGGTGGCCTGCTGCTGGTGTCGCAGTTCACCCTGGCCGCCGACACGCGCAGTGGCATGCGCCCCAGCTTTTCCACCGCAGCCCCGCCGGCGCTGGGCATCGAGCTTTACGACTACTTGTTGGCGCAGGCGCGGTCGCAACATGAAGCGGTGGCCTGTGGACGATTCGGGGCTGACATGCAGGTTCACCTGGTCAACGATGGGCCGGTGACATTCCTGTTACAGACATAAGGCTCGTAAATCGTTCATTTGCAGTAAAATCGGCCGGTTTGTAGCATAAAAAGTTTACCTGACCTGATGCGTTGTCACGCGGGCTGCTGGATAATCTCGCGTCATGACATCAGCGTTCGTTGATCCATTTTGTTCCAACATGAGCCTTGGCCTTCACCGTTTGGGGAATCATTACGCCCTTTCGGAGTCGGAACATTGCTCGCCAACCCGGCAGACATGGCTGGCCGTTGGTTCTTTGATTTGTTTTTCGGCGAGGGTTGCTCGTGATTGTTAGTCCCTGTAAAGCTCCAAGAACCCCGGGCAAGCGCCTGCGTAGCGCCATGCTGGCGGGGTCTGCACTGATATGCCTGCTGAGCGCGGGCCAGATCTGGGCCTTTGGCCTGGACGACGTGGCCGCCAAGGCAAAGGATCTTGCCGGGCAGAAATTCGAGGCACCCAAAAGCAATCTGCCGGCCGAATTTCGTGACATGAAGTTCGCTGATTACCAGAAAATTCGCTTTCTGAACGAAAAAGCCGAGTGGGCGGGCGACAAGACCCCCTTCAAGCTGTCGTTCTACCACCAGGGCATGCACTTCGACGTGCCGGTTAAAATCAACGAGGTCGCCAACGACAAGGTCGAGGAAATCAAGTACGACCCGGCTCGTTTCGATTTCGGCGACCTGAAGTTCGACCCCAAGTCCACCGAGAAGCTGGGCTACGCGGGGTTCCGCGTGATGTACCCACTGAACAAGGCCGACAAGCAGGACGAAGTGATGACCCTGCTGGGTGCCAGCTACTTCCGCGTTGTCGGCAAGGGCCACACCTATGGCCTGTCGGCCCGTGGCCTGGCGATCGACACTGCACTGCCGTCGGGTGAAGAATTCCCGCGTTTCACCGAGTTCTGGATCGAGAAGCCCAACGCCACCGACAAGCAGCTGGTGATCTACGCGCTGCTGGACTCGCCGCGCTCCACCGGCGCCTACAAGCTGACCCTGCGCCCAGGCGACGACACCGTCGTGGACGTCAAGTCCAAGGTGTTCCTGCGTGACCACGTCAGCCGCCTGGGCATCGCCCCGCTGACCAGCATGTTCCTGTTCGGCTCCAACCAGCCGTCCAAGGTGCTCAACTACCGTCACGAGCTGCACGACTCCACTGGCTTGTCGATCCATGCCGGCAACGACGAGTGGATCTGGCGCCCGCTGAACAACCCCAAGCACCTGGCCGTGAGCAGCTTCACCGTCGAGAACCCGAAAGGTTTCGGCCTGCTGCAGCGTGGCCGTGAGTTCGGCCGCTACGAAGACCTGGACGACCGCTACGACAAGCGCCCAAGCGCCTGGGTAGAACCCAAGGGCGACTGGGGCAAGGGCACCGTCGACCTGGTCGAGATTCCGACGGCCGACGAAACAAACGACAACATCGTTGCGTTCTGGAACCCGGAAAAACTGCCGGAGCCCGGCCAGGCGCTGGACCACGACTACCGTCTGGTCTGGACCTCCAACGAAGACCAGCTGCACTCGCCCGAAACCGCCTGGGTCAAGCAGACCCTGCGCTCTACCGGCGACGTCAAGCAGTCCAACCTGATTCGCCAGCCTGACGGCAGCGTGGCGTTCCTGATCGACTTCACCGGGCCGGTGCTCGCCGCCCTGCCCGAAGACGCCCAGGTTCGCAGCCAGGTGAGCGTTGGCGACAACGCCGACCTGGTGGAAAACAACCTGCGCTACAACCCCGAGACCAAAGGCTGGCGCCTGACGCTGCGCCTGAAGGTCAAGGACCCGAAACAGTCGGTGGAAATGCGTGCCGCACTGGTCAAGGACGCACCACTGCCGCCAGCCAAGCCGGCTGAGCCTGTGAAGGAAGAAAAGCCTGTCGCCAAGCACGCCAAGGCCAACGCCAAGCATGCCAAGGCAGACAAGGCCGCCGAGCAGCCGGCCACCGCGGCTGCGCCCACCCCCGAGGAGCCGGCCAAGCCCGATCAGGTGCTGACCGAAACCTGGAGCTACCAGTTGCCTTCCGATGAGTAATTCACACACTCGGCCAGAATCGCTCGGCGAATACCTGGCCCACCTGCCCCTGAGCGAGGAGCAGCGCGCGGAACTCGCCCGCTGCAACTCGTTCAGCGAGCTGCATGAATACCTCTCCGCGCAGCCGACGGACGAGTCGCGCGAGGCCGCCCAGGCCTCGGTCGGCCGCCGGCTGACACTCAACAGCGCCGCCGAAATGGAAGAGGCCGAGATGTTGTCGGTCGACCAGGACGGCCGCGTGCGGTTGAAGGCGACCCCGCCCATCAACCGTACGCGGGTGGTGCCGGAACCCTGGCGCACCAACGTACTGGTGCGCATGTGGCGCCGTGTCACCGGGCAGAAGAGAGCGCCGGAGCCGACCAGCGACAAGCGTGAACTGCCGAAGGCGCGCTGGCGCTGGGTTGGCTCTATGCGCCGCTATATCCTGCTGGCGCTCATGCTGGGGCAGACCATCGTTGCCGGTTACTACATGAAAGGCATCCTGCCCTACCAGGGCTGGTCGTTCGTGGACCTGGACGAAGTCATCCACCAGCCGGTGGCCCTGACTGCCCAGCAAGTATTGCCGTACGTGCTGCAGACCAGCATCCTGATTCTGTTCGGTATCCTGTTCTGCTGGGTGTCGGCTGGTTTCTGGACGGCCCTGATGGGCTTCCTGGAACTGCTGACCGGGCGTGACAAGTACCGCATTTCCGGCGCCAGTGCCGGTAACGAGCCGATCGAACCGGGCGCCCGCACCGCGCTGGTGATGCCTATCTGCAACGAAGACGTGCCCCGGGTATTCGCCGGCCTGCGTGCTACCTTCGAGTCGGTGGCCGCCACGGGTGACCTGGACCGCTTCGACTTCTTCGTGCTGTCGGACACCAACGACACCGACATCGCCGTGGCCGAGCAACAAGCCTGGCTGGAGGTGTGCCGCGAGGCCAAGGGCTTCGGCAAGATCTTCTACCGCCGCCGCCGTCGCCGCGTGAAACGCAAGAGCGGCAACCTCGACGACTTCTGCCGTCGCTGGGGCAGTGACTACCGCTACATGGTGGTGCTGGACGCCGACAGCGTCATGAGCGGCGAATGCCTGACCAGCCTGGTGCGCCTGATGGAGGCTACCCCGGATGCCGGCATCATCCAGACTGCGCCGAAAGCCTCGGGCATGGACACCCTGTATGCGCGTATGCAGCAGTTCGCTACCCGCGTGTATGGCCCGCTGTTCACCGCCGGCCTGCACTTCTGGCAGCTGGGTGAGTCCCACTACTGGGGTCACAACGCCATCATCCGCATGAAGCCCTTCATCGAGCACTGCGCCCTGGCGCCGTTGCCGGGCAAAGGGGCGTTCGCCGGTGCCATCCTGTCTCACGACTTCGTCGAAGCCGCGCTGATGCGCCGTGCCGGCTGGGGTGTGTGGATCGCCTATGACCTGCCGGGCAGCTATGAAGAACTGCCGCCCAACCTGCTGGATGAACTCAAGCGCGACCGTCGCTGGTGCCACGGCAACCTGATGAACTTCCGCCTGTTCCTGGTCAAGGGCATGCACCCGGTGCACCGCGCGGTGTTCCTGACGGGGGTCATGTCTTACCTGTCAGCGCCGTTGTGGTTCTTCTTCCTGGTGCTGTCTACCGCGCTGCTGGCGGTCAACACCCTGCTGGAACCGGCCTACTTCCTGGAACCACGGCAGCTGTACCCGCTGTGGCCACAGTGGCATCCGGAAAAAGCCGTGGCGCTGTTCTCCACCACCATCGTGCTGTTGTTCCTGCCCAAGTTGCTGAGCATCATCCTGATCTGGGCCAAGGGCGCGAAAGAGTACGGTGGCCGTATCAAGGTCACCCTCTCGATGCTGCTGGAGATGCTGTTCTCCATGTTGCTGGCGCCGGTGCGCATGCTGTTCCACACCCGTTTCGTGCTGGCCGCGTTCCTGGGCTGGGCCGCGACCTGGAACTCGCCGCAGCGTGACGACGACTCTACCCCGTGGAGCGAAGCGGTGCGCCGCCATGGCCCGCAGACCCTGCTGGGCTTCCTGTGGGCGCTGCTGGTGTGCTGGTTGAACCCCAGCTTCCTGTGGTGGCTGACCCCTATCGTCGGTTCGCTGATGCTGTCGATCCCGGTGTCGGTGATCTCCAGCCGCACCAACCTGGGCCTGAGCGCTCGCGACGAGAAGCTGTTCCTGATTCCCGAGGAGTACGACACGCCTCAGGAGCTGATCTCCACCGATCAGTACACCCATGAGAACCGCTGGCACGCGCTCAAGGACGGTTTCGTCCGCGCCGTGGTAGACCCGCAGCAGAACGCCCTGGCTTGCGCCCTGGCCACTGCACGGCACCATTCGGTACCCGCGGTGGAAGCCATGCGTGAAGAGCGCGTACGCAAGGCACTGACCGTCGGGCCGCAGAAACTGGACGGCAACACCCGTCTGCATCTGCTGAGCGACCCGGTTGCCCTGGCTCGCCTGCATGCACTGGTTTGGGGCGAGAACAACGAAGCGTGGCTGGGCGCCTGGCGCCAGTCGCTGGAAGCGGACCCGCATTCGCCGCTGTTGCCACTGCACCCGCAGTCTTCCACCCCGCCAGCCCTGGCGAACGCCTGATTCCGGGCCCCCGAGCGGTGTGCTCGGGGGCTTTGGAAACCTCCTGAAACATTGCCAACGGTCACTTTCTGTCGATCTTTGCGCATTAAATCCCGCATCAGCACTTGTACTACCGGACGAGTACGTTAGGATCGCACCCCGAAATGGTGCGTCCGCGACGCGTGGCGCCCTGAATTGCCACGCGCGGGCACGTTGTGCGCGTTAGTTAGGGGACTTGGTGTGATGAAGAAGTATCTGTCGATGCTGCTGCTGGGCGTCATGGCGCTGGGCGCAGTCGGTTCCGCCCAGGCGGGTGCCATCGATGAAGCGGTCAAGCGCGGTACCTTGCGGGTGGGCATGGACCCCACCTACATGCCGTTCGAAATGACCGACAAGCGCGGCGAGATCATCGGCTTCGAAGTGGACCTGCTCAAGGCCATGGCCAAGTCCATGGGCGTCAAGCTGGAACTGGTGTCCACCAGCCTGGACGGTATCATTCCGGCCCTGCTGACCGACAAGTTCGACATGATCGGCAGCGGCCTGACCCTGACCCAGGAACGCAACCTGCGCATCAACTTCAGCGACCCCTTCATCGTGGTCGGCCAGACCCTGCTGATCCGCAAGGACCTGCAAGACAAGATCAAGTCCTACAAGGACCTCAACGACCCCCAGTACCGCCTGACCTCCAAGGTGGGTACCACCGGCGAGATGGTCTCGCGCAAGCTGATGGCCAAGGCCCAGTACCACGGCTATGACAACGAACAGGAAGCGGTGATGGACGTGGTCAACGGCAAGGCGGATGCCTTCGTCTACGACTCGCCCTACAACGTCGTGGCCGTGGACAAGGCCGGCAATGGCAAGCTGCTGTTCCTGGACAAGCCGTTCACCTACGAGCCGCTGGCCTTTGGCCTGAAGAAGGGCGACTACGACAGCCTGAACTTCATCAACAACTTCCTGCGCCAGGCCCACGAAGACGGCTCTTACGATCGCATCCACGACAAGTGGTTCAAGAGCACCAAGTGGCTCCAGGACATGGAATAACCCCCTTCGTCCTTGTCTGACACCAACGCGCGGGCATGCCCGCGCGTTCGCATTTACGGAACGCAGTAGTGATCAAACACAAGAAAGCCCAGTGGCCCTGGCATGGGCTGACGGCGCTGGTCCTGGTGGGCCTGGCTGTCGCCCTGTTTTACGCGACGTCGCTGATCTCCTATGAGTGGCGCTGGAACCGCGTGCCCCAGTACTTTGCCTACCAGGCCGAAGACGTGCAGCGCGCCGCTGGCAACGGCACCGTCGAAGCCGTCGATGCCCAAGGCAAGATGGCCCGGGTGACGCTCAAGGATGAGGACGGCGACCAGCAAGTGCTCAGCGTGGCCCAGGACAGTGTGAGAGTGTCCCAGGGCGACGATGTCTCCGAAGGTGACCCGGTAGGCGTTACCCGCCATTGGGCGGCGGGGCCGCTGGCGTGGGGCCTGTGGGCTACGGTGTGGATTTCGGTGGTGTCGGGCGTTATCGGCCTGTTCATCGGGCTGGTGGCCGGCTTGTGCCGGTTGTCCAGCAACCCCACCCTGCGCGACCTGTCCACGGTGTATGTGGAACTGGTGCGCGGCACCCCCTTGCTGGTGCAACTGTTCATTTTCTACTTCTTCATTGGCACTGTGCTCAACCTGTCCCGGGAATTCGCCGGGGTAGCGGCGCTGTCGCTGTTCACCGGTGCCTATGTCGCTGAGATCGTCCGGGCCGGGGTGCAGTCCATCGCCCGTGGCCAGGGCGAGGCGGCACGGTCCCTGGGCCTGAGTGCTGGCCAGTCCATGCGCCATGTGATCCTGCCCCAGGCCTTCAAGCGCGTGCTGCCGCCACTGGCCGGGCAGTTCATCAGCCTGGTCAAGGACACTTCCCTGGTTTCGGTCATTTCCATCACCGAGCTGACCAAGAGCGGCCGCGAAGCCATCACCACCTCGTTTTCCACCTTCGAGATCTGGTTCTGCGTGGCGGCCCTGTATTTGCTGATCAACCTGCCGCTGTCGCACCTTGCCAGCCGGCTTGAGCGGAGGCTTGCACAAAGTGATTGAAGTACGTGATCTGGTGAAAGTCTTCGACACCCGTGGCCACGTGGTAAGGGCCGTGGACCATGTGACCACGCAAGTGGCCAAGGGCGAAGTGCTGGTAGTGGTAGGGCCGTCGGGTTCGGGCAAGTCGACCTTCCTGCGTTGTTTGAACGGCCTGGAGCAGTTCGACGACGGCACGGTGAGCATCGACGGACTGTCGCTGGCCGACCCGAAAACCGACATCAACGCCTACCGGCGTGAAGTGGGCATGGTGTTCCAGCACTTTAACCTGTTTCCGCACATGACGGTGTTGGAGAACCTGTGCCTGGCGCAGAAGATCGTGCGCAAGCGCAGCAAGAAAGAGCGTGAGCAGAAGGCCCTGGCGTTGCTCGATAAAGTGGGTATTGGCCAGAAGGCCAACGAGTACCCATCACGCCTGTCCGGCGGCCAGCAACAGCGCGTGGCCATCGCCCGTGCCCTGGCCATGGACCCCAAGGTCATGCTGTTTGACGAGCCCACCTCGGCGCTGGACCCGGAGATGGTCGGCGAGGTACTGGACGTCATGAAGACCCTGGCCCTGGAAGGCATGACCATGATCTGCGTCACCCACGAAATGGGCTTCGCCCGCGAAGTGGCGCATAGGGTGCTGTTCTTCGACCACGGCAAACTGCTGGAAGACTCGCCGCCCGAGCAGTTCTTCACCGAACCCAAAGACCCCCGCGCCCAGGCCTTCCTGCGCCAAGTGCTCTGACTACGCGCGGCGCCCCCAGGTCCGCTACTACGCAGTCCGTGTAGCAGCGGACCCGGCCGCGTCCTAGCCGCCGCGTAAAGCCAGGCGTACCGAGTCGCCACATTCCCGAGCTTCGCCCTATCCTCCAGGGCGGACGCCTCTCACACCCTGAACCGCCCCACCAGCCCCTGCAAATGAGTACCCAGGCGCGCCAGTTCGATACTGGACGCAGCGGTTTCTTCACTGGCGGCGGAGGTTTGATCCGACACATCGCGCACGGTCATCACGCTGCGATTGATCTCTTCAGCCACGGCGCTCTGCTGCTCGGCCGCCGCAGCGATCTGCTGGTTCATGTTCTGGATGGTCGATACCGTGCGGGTGATGCTTTCCAGTGAGCTGCCCGCGCGGCGGCTCAGTTCCACGCTGCTCTCGGTCAGGGTGCGGCTGTTGTCCATCACCGTGGCCACCTGTTGGGTGCCGCTTTGCAGCCCGGCGATCAACTGCTCGATTTCCTCGGTGGACTTCTGCGTGCGCTGGGCCAGGCTGCGCACTTCGTCGGCGACGACGGCGAAGCCGCGCCCAGCCTCGCCGGCGCGGGCGGCCTCAATGGCGGCGTTGAGGGCCAGCAGGTTGGTCTGCTGGGCGACGGACTTGATCACGTCCAGCACGCCACCGATCTTGTCGCTTTCGCGCTTGAGCTGCCCCATGGCTTCGGTGGAGTGGCCCACTTCGGCCGCCAGGCGCTCGATCTGCTCGATGGCCTCGCTCACTACCCGGTCACCCTCCCGAGCCTGCTGGTCGGCCGCCACGGCGGCTTCGCTGGCGTGTTCGGCGTTGCGGGCCACTTCCTGCACGGTGGCGGCCATCTGGTTCATGGCGGTGGCCACCTGATCGGTTTCCACTTTCTGGCTGGTGACACCGGCGCTGGTCTGCTCCGTCACCGCTGAAAGCTCTTCGGCGGCGCTGGCTAATTGGGTAATGCCGTCGCTGATGCCGCCGATCAGCGTACGCAGGCCCACGGTCATGCGTTGCAGGCTGTTCTGCAGTTGACCCAGCTCGTCACGGCGGTCGACGCTGTGGTCATGGCTGAGATCGCCAGCGGCTACCTCATCCATGATCGTCAGGGTGGCCTGCAACGGGCGAACGATCTGCCGGGTAATGGCAAAACCGGCCAGCAGGCTGAAGACCACCGCCATGATTGCGGCAACGCTTAGCCATAACCGGGCATTGGCCGCATCGGCATCGCGTTTGCTGGTTTGGGATTTGCTCAGCTCGTCGCTCATGTCCAGCAGCACGCTGCCGGCATCGCCCAAGCGTTTGAACAGGGCGGTGTTGTCGCTACTGCCGGTTTTCTGCACCTGCTCCAGTTGGTCCAATGCCTGGCGATACTGGCGGGCGGCTTCAATCTGGCGGTCGACGCGGCTCAAGTCTTCGGGGTCTGTCAGCTGCTGGCGTGCGGTGGCCAGCTGGCGATCCAGGCTATTGAGCACGTCCAGCAGTTTGTCGGTGGTGGCGGCCTGCGTCGCGACCTGAAGGCGGGTGATACGCAGGTCACGGGTCAGGTCACCCACGTGGGCGATGGTATTGAGCTTGTCGCCCCTGCTGATCAAGGCATCGAGGCCGGTCCAGCCGGTGCTGGTGGTCAGCAGGGCCATGAGCAGGACCAGGCCGAAGCCCAGTATCAGTTTGCGCCGAACACTGATATGTCCAAGGTGGTATTGCATCCAACGGTACATGCGCTTGCACTCCTAGCGAGCAGACAGGGCGTAATGCCTTAGCGTGACCTTGTATCGGCTTGGTGCAAAGGTTCTGTAATACCGTGGATCGGACTTTTCCGGGCCCTGGGCGCCTAGAACAAACGGGCGAGCAGGGCGGTGACGGCGGTTTCGACGCGCAGGATGCGCTCGCCCAGTTGTACCGGGCGCAAGCCGGCCTTGGCCAGCAGGTCGACCTCGTAGGGGATCCAGCCACCCTCGGGGCCGATGGCCAGGGTTACCGGTTCCTGCAGGGCGCGCGGGCAGGGTGGGTAGTTGCCGGGGTGGCCGACCAGTCCCAGGGTGCCATCGGTGATAGCGGGCAGGCGGTCTTCGACGAAAGGCTTGAAGCGCTTTTCGATGATGATCTCGGGGAGCACCGTGTCGCGGGCCTGCTCCAGCCCCAGCACCAGGTTTTCGCGGATGGCCTCCGGCTGCAGAAACGGTGTCTGCCAGAAGCTTTTCTCCACGCGGTAGCTGTTGACCAGAATCACCTTGGCAACGCCCATGGTGGCCACGGTCTGAAACACCCGGCGCAGCATTTTCGGGCGCGGCAGGGCCAGTACCAGGGTCAGCGGCAGTTTGGCTGGCGGTGCCTGGTCCAGTACCACCTGCAGTTCCGCTTCGCGGGTCTCCAGGCGCACCACCTCGGCCCGGCCCATCAGCCCGCCGATGCGCCCCACGCGCACACTGTCGCCCACGGCCACGCCATGGACTTCCTGCATGTGGGTCAGGCGGCGATCGCGCAGGATCACCCGGTCGGCCGCGGTGAAGTCGGCCTCCTCAAGCAGTAACAGGTTCACGGCAAGGTTGCTGGCGGCTGGTCGTCTTTGTCGCTGGTTTCTTCAGCGTCGCCACGCTTGCTCACCAGGCCGCCGAACAGCACGCCGATCTCGAACAGCAGCCACATGGGCACTGCCAACAGCGTCTGCGAGAAGATATCGGGCGGGGTAAGAATCATGCCGACCACGAAGCAGCCGATGATCACGTAGGGGCGCATCTTCTTCAGCTGCGCCACGTCGACCACGCCGATCCATACCAGCAACACCACGGCCACCGGGATCTCGAAGGCCACGCCGAAGGCGAAGAACAGGGTCATGACGAAATCGAGGTAGCTGGTGATGTCGGTCATCATCTCCACGCCAGCCGGGGTGGCGGCGGCGAAGAACTTGAAGATCAGCGGGAAGACCAGGAAATACGCAAAGGCCATGCCGCAGTAGAACAGCAGGATGCTGGACACCAGCAACGGTACCGCGACGCGCTTTTCATGCTTGTACAAGCCGGGGGCGATGAAGCCCCAGATCTGGTGCAGGATCACCGGGATGGCCAGGAACAGCGAGACCATCATGGTCAGCTTCAGCGGCGTGAGGAAAGGCGAGGACACGTCGGTGGCGATCATCGTCGCCCCGGCCGGCAGGTACTGGCGCAGCGGAATGGAGACGAAGGTGTAGATCTGCTGGGTAAAGGCGAACAGGCCGGCGAAGATGATGAAAATCGCGGCTACGCAGCGCAGCAGTCGGGTACGCAACTCGGTAAGGTGCGAGACCAGCGGCATGGGCTGGTCGTTTTCGGGAATATTGCTCATGGGGCTCGCGGCGGCTGTGTCGGATCGTGAGGCGGGGTGTGCTCGCCGGGAACTTGCTCGGGTATCGGCTGCCCGGCCGCGGGGGCATGCCCGGGCTGCGCGGTGTGGCTATCGCGGCCCAGGTCGGCGCCCGCGGGGGGCGGGGGCGTTTCGATGGTTGCGGCCGAGGGCTGCGGCTGTGCAGGCGCGGGGTTGATCGCCTGCTGCATCGGGTTCAGGATCTTTCTGGCTTCCTGCTCCAGCGACATGATGTGCTCGTTGTGCAGTTGCCGACGAATCTCGTCGGCGCCGATTTCACGCTCCACTTCCGCCTTGATGGCATTGAAGCTGCGCTTGAGCCGGCCTACCCACAAGCCTGCGGTGCGCGCGGCGCCTGGCAGGCGCTCGGGGCCGAGCACGAGCAGGGCTACCAGGCCTACCAGAAGCAATTCGCTGAAGCTGATCCCGAACATGACTTAGTCTTTCCTGATCGGCTCTTCGACCTTCTGGGCCGTGGCGTCGATGGTGTGTGGCTGGCTCAGGGGCGAAGTGGCCTGGGGGTGAACGGGCTGGGCAGGCGGTACCGGCTGCTCGGCGGGCTTGTCGTCATCGTTCATGGCCTTGCGAAAGCCCTTGATCGACTCACCGACGTCGGTGCCCAGGTTTTTCAGCTTCTTGGTACCGAATACCAGTACCACGACGATCAGGATGACAATCCAGTGTTTCCAGTCAAAGAGACCCATGGGGCAATTCCTCGTTCAAATACGTTATGAAGGCTGGCGCGCGGCTTTTTCGGCGTGGCCAGACAGCCCGAAACGGCGGTCCAGTTCGTCCAGGACGGCCTGCGGGTGTTGGCCCAGCGCAGCCAGCATCACCAGGCTATGGAACCACAGATCGGCGGTTTCATAGATGACATCGCTGTAATCTCCGCTGATGGCGGCGTCCTTGGCGGCGATGATGGTCTCCACGGACTCTTCGCCGACCTTTTCCAGAATCTTGTTCAGGCCCTTGTGGTACAGGCTGGCGACGTAGGAGCTGTCGGGCTCGGCGCCTTTGCGCGACTCCAGCACTTCGGCGAGTCGGGTCAGGGTGTCATTCATGGCTGTGTCCTGCCTGGTAGATGGCCTTCGGGTCCTTGAGCACGGGGTCGACGGTTTTCCATTCGCCGTTTTCGTGGACGCGATAGAAGCAGCTCTGACGACCAGTATGGCAGGCAATGTCGCCTACTTGTTCGACCATCAGGATGATGACGTCGGCGTCGCAGTCCAGGCGCATTTCGTGCAGGTGCTGCACGTGGCCGGAGTCCTCGCCCTTGCGCCACAGCTTGCCGCGCGAGCGCGACCAGTAGATGGCGCGGTTCTCGGCCGCGGTCAGGGCCAGGGCCTCGCGGTTCATCCAGGCCATCATCAGCACGCGCCCGGTCTTGTGATCCTGGGCGATGGCCGGTACAAGGCCATCGCTGTTCCAGTTGATCTCGTCCAGCCAGTCTTTCATTTTTGACTCCGACAACGAGTTCGACTCGCTCGAACTCCTCTCTAGTGTGCCAGCCTCATGGGCGGCTGGCTATCAACGCGCGACCAGGTAAAGGCCTGCGGCCAGCATCACCCAGGCCGGCCAGGCGGCCAGGGTGTCGATGGCACCGCCCGTGGCGGCCAGTGTGGCACCACCGGCCAGCAGCACGCCACCCACCACCCGCACCAGGCGCCGTTCGTTGGGCTGGCGCCACGGCGGCGAGGGGTCGCGGGCATGCGGTTGCGACATGCGTTCGAGCAGGTCGCGGGTCATGTTGGCCAGGTGGGGCAATTGCTCCACTTGCGATTGCACGTTATGGAACAGGTTCTTGGGGCTCATGCGCTCGCGCATCCAGCGTTCCAGGAACGGCTGGGCGGTGGTCCACAAGTCCAGGTCCGGGTAGAGCTGGCGGCCCAGGCCTTCGATGTTCAGCAGGGTTTTCTGCAGAAGAACAAGCTGCGGCTGCACTTCCATGTTGAAGCGCCGGGCGGTCTGGAACAGGCGCATCAGCACCTGGCCGAAGGAAATGTCCTTCAACGGCTTCTCGAAGATCGGCTCGCACACGGTACGGATCGCCGCTTCGAACTCGTTGAGCTTGGTTTCCGCCGGTACCCAGCCTGAGTCGATGTGCAATTGCGCTACACGCCGGTAGTCACGCTTGAAGAACGCAAACAGGTTGCGCGCCAGGTAATCCTGGTCTTCGGGCGTGAGGCTGCCGACGATGCCGCAGTCGATGGCGATGTATTTCGGGCTCCACGGCGCCACGGTGCTGATGAAGATGTTGCCTGGGTGCATGTCGGCGTGGAAGAAGCTGTCGCGGAACACCTGGGTGAAGAAGATCTCCACCCCGCGCTCTGCCAGCAGCTTCATGTCGGTACGCTGGTCGGCCAGGGTGGCCAGGTCAGTGACCTGGATGCCGTAGATGCGCTCCATCACCAGCACCTTTGGCCGGCACCAGTCCCAGTACACCTGGGGCACGTAGAGCATGTCCGAGTCTTCGAAGTTGCGCCGCAGCTGGCTGGAGTTGGCGGCTTCGCGCAGCAGGTCCAGTTCGTCGTAGATGGTCTTCTCGTAGTCGGCCACCACGTCCACCGGGTGCAGCAGGCGGGCGTCGGCGGAAAACTTTTCTGCCCAGCGCGCCAGCAGGAACAGCCACGCCAGGTCCTGGCCGATGATCGGCTTGAGGCCGGGGCGCACTACCTTGACGACGACTTCTTCACCCGTGCGCAGTTGCGCCGAATGCACCTGGGCCACCGAGGCAGACGCCAGCGGCTCGACATCGAAGCGGCTGAACACCTCGCTGATGGTCTTGCCCAGTTGCTCTTCGATCAGTTTCACCGCCTGTTGCGGGTCGAAGGGTGGCACCCGGTCCTGCAGCAGCATCAGTTCATCGGCGATGTCTTCAGGCAGCAGGTCGCGGCGGGTGGACAGCAGTTGGCCGAACTTGATGAAGATCGGCCCCAGGTCCTGCAAGGCCAGGCGCAGGGCAGCGCCACGGCTGAGCTCCAGGCGCTTGCGCGGCAACCAGCGCCAGGGCATGCCAAAGCGCGTGATGCGCAGGAACCACGGCAGGGGGAGGGCAAATAGCAAGTCATCGAGACGGTAGCGGATCACGACGCGCTGGATGCGCAACAAACGGCGGACGGCAAGCAGCTTCATGCGTTATCGCTGGAGTTGAGGGATCGGACGAGGCGCTCTAGGCGCGCTTCGAGGCGTTCGACATCGACTTTGAGTTCGTCGAGTTCGGCGAACCTGGCTTCGGCTTCATGCTTGCCCACCAGGGTTCGTGTTTCTTCGGCCAGGTACTCGGCCATGTTCTGGTTCACGCTGGCCACGCCTTTGCGTACCCAGCCGGCGTCGCGGCGCAGGTGGCTGCTGATCAATTGGCTGGCCACCGGGCCGAGCCAGCGTTGCAGCTCGTATTCCCAGTCCAGCTCCAGGTCCTGGAGCACGCCCACCAGCTCCAGCAGCACGCCGCTGTCGCCGCTCAGGTCGACCTGGGGGCTGTGCAGCACCGCGGGCTTGTCCTGGCTGACCGCCAGCTGTACCAGGCTGCTGGCCGGGGCCTGCAGCACGCAGTCGGCCGGCGCTGCCCATTGGCTGGCCAGCATCAGGCCTTCACCGCTGGGCAGGATGAACAGCTTCATGGCGGGCATCAGGCAATCGACTTCGATGACCTTGCCAGCCAGGCGCGCCAGCCGTGGCAGGGCGGTGCTGTCCAGGCGCAGCACACGGTTCAGGCCGTGTTCCGCGCTGGCGATCAGGCCGCTGTACAGCATCAGGGCTTGATGCCCCGGTGCAGGGCGACGATGCCTGAGGTCATGTTGTGGTAGGTAACGCGGTCGAAACCGGCCTGCACCATCATGGCCTTGAGGGTTTCCTGGTCGGGGTGCATGCGGATCGATTCGGCCAGGTAGCGGTAGCTTTCCGAGTCGTTGGTGATCAGCTTGCCAGCCAATGGCATGAAGGCGAACGAGTAGGCATCGTAGACCTTGGACATCAGCTTGTTGGTGGGCTTGGAGAACTCCAGCACCAGCAGGCGGCCGCCCGGCTTGAGCACCCGCAGCATGGAGGCAATGGCGTCTTCCTTGTGGGTGACGTTGCGCAGGCCGAACGCGATGGTCACGCAGTCGAAATAGTTGTCCGGGAACGGCAGCTTCTCGGCGTCGGCCTGGACGAACTTGACGTTGCCGGCCACGCCCAGGTCCAGCAGGCGGTCGCGGCCGACCTTGAGCATGGACTCGTTGATGTCGGCCAGCACCACTTCACCGGTGCTGCCCACCAGGTTGGAGAACTTGCGGGTCAGGTCGCCCGTGCCGCCGGCGATGTCCAGCACGCGGTTGCCGCTGCGCACGCCCGACAGTTCGATGGCGAAGCGTTTCCACAGCCGGTGCATGCCACCCGAAAGCACGTCGTTCATCAGGTCGTATTTGGCCGCTACCGAGTGGAACACCTCGGCGACCTTCTCGGCCTTCTTGCTTTCGGGCACATTCTTGTAGCCGAAGTGGGTGGTGGGTTCGGCATCGCTGGCTTTGCGCTGATCGGTCATATCGCTGTCACCGGAAAAAATTACTGGCCATTCTAATCCCCATGGCCGGCTTTGTCTTGGCAAGGCTGGGTTGCAGATGGCTTGGCGGGCCAACCGCGATACTATAGGCAGCATTATCACTTATTCGGGAAGGGTCGGATGACGCAAATCAGCGTTGAGCGCAAACACAGCCTGGGGCGCGAAGCGGCCCGGCAGAAAGCCGAGGTGCTGGTGGACGAACTAGCCAGGGAATACGACCTGCAGGCACGCTGGGACGGCGACACCGTGGAAGTGAAGCGCAGTGGTGCCAGTGGCACCATCCGCATCGACGATGACACCATTCGCGTGGACTTGAAGCTGGGCATGATGCTTTCGATCATGGGTTCGTCCATCAAGGGCGAGATCGAGAAGGCGCTGGACAAGGCCCTGGTGGCCTGACCGGCGCTCCCGCTGTTGCCGGAAAGAGGGACGCCGCGGGTTATTTCTGCACCACCGCAGTGCCGGTATCGGCTTTCGGCTCGAGGGTGGCGTAGTCGCGCAGGGCCTTGGGGTTGTACGGGTCGCCGATCAGGCGCGGGCGCACGACGAACTTGTCATTGACCAGGCTCTTGGTCGGGTCGAATTCGTTGAAGCTCAACCCGGCCATGTCCGCGAACGTATGAATCAGGTTCTGGCTGCTGTATGGCCGGTTGACGTCGCCCTGGAAGCCCCAGGCGTGGTCGGCCTTCCATTTCGGCGAGGCCCACGCCATGAACGGGATGGTGTACATCGCTGACGTCGGGTTGCCTTCGTTGCGCCCAAGGTTGGTGTGGTCCCCCGAGTCGTACACATCTTCACCGTGGTCGGACAGGTACAGCAAAAAGCCGTTGGGGTCTGCTGCCTGGAATTTCTTGATCAGGCTCGAAATCACGAAATCGTTGTACAGCACCGCGTTGTCGTAGTCGTTGTAGGTAGCCAGGCGCTCACCTGTGACAGACGGCGGTACGCCGACGTTGTCGGTGAACTTGGCGAACTCGGGCGGAAAGCGGTACTGGTAGCTCACGTGGGTGCCCAGCAAGTGAATGATGATTAACTTGCGTGGAGCACTGTCGCCCAGCACCTTGGCGAAGGGTTCGACCACGTCGCCGTCGTATTGCCGCGCGTTCTGGTTGCGGTTGTTGTTCAGGTACACCTGCTCGTCGGCCTGTTCGGAGAAAGTGGTGAGCATGGTGTTGCGCTTGGTCAGGGTCTGCTGGTTGGTGATCCAGTAGGTTTTGTAGCCTGCCTGTTTCATCATCTTCACGATCGACGGGGTCTTGAGGAACTGGTCCGGGTGTTCCTCGTCGGCGAACGTCAGTACCTGCTGCAGCGCTTCGATGGTGTAGGGGCGCGGGGTTACCACGTCGTTGAACACGCTCAACTGGTCGCGCATCTTCGACAGTTCAGGGTTGGTGTCACGGCCATAGCCATACAGGCTCATGTGCCCGCGGTTGGTGGACTCGCCGATCACCAGCACCAGGGTCGACGGCTGGCCAGCCATGGTGTCCTTGAGGTTGGTGAGGGGCGGGATCTTGGCATCCAGGGCCAGCATGTCCTGCATGCCGTCCAGCTGCTTGAGGTAGTTGCTGTAGCCGATCACCAACTGCCATGGCACGGCGGGTTCCATGCGCCCCTGGAACGACTCCATGCCGCTTTCGTAGCTGCCCTTCTTTTTTACCGCCTTGATCAACGGCCATACCACCAGCCCGAGGACCAGCGCCAGGCTGACCGCGATGGCCTTGGTGGTGTTGATGCGTACCGGCCGCAGGCGGGTCCAGATGAACACCGGCACGGCGGCATACAGCAGGAAGGTCGGCACCATCCACCACTGGAAGTACTGGCCCAGGTATTCGCTGGCTTCGGCGTTGTTGGACTCGAACATGATGAAGATCACGCTCTGGGAGAACTCCTGGTGGTAGACCAGGAAGTAGAACAGGCTCCCCAGCGAGCACAGGAACAGGGCGATACCGAGCACCGCGGCGATCAGTTTCGTGCGGGACGGGAACAGCAGCGCCGGAATCAGCCACAGGGCACTGAGGAAGAAGGCGTCGCGAAAGCCCTGGAAACCCGTGGTGCCGGCGAACTGGATCAGTGCCTGTGTAACGCCTGAGAAATACCAGAAGAATAGAAACAGCCAGCCAAGCCCTGCCCAATCGGTGCGGGTACGGCGTGGAACGGCGGAAGAGGCGGTGGTCATGGGCTTTCAACTCTCGACATCAGGCGCCTGGAGCCAGCACCCAAAAAACAAAGCGAACCGCATCCTACGAGGCAATGTGTGAGATTTATGTCAAAAGCATGTGCAAACAGGGTGAAGTGTCACCGGCACTTAGGGTGAGCATTCTAATTTTTGTCATTAATGTGTGCTCAGGCCCTGCGGTTGGGTGGGCGATCCTCCATTCTTTCCAAGCATGAGGTGCACCATGGCAAAAGCGATCCTGAAGAAAAAGGTCCAGGAACCGGCGGAGCATGCCGCCGGCGAAGTTCGTTCCTATGCGCGCAAGATCTGGCTGGCCGGTATCGGCGCCTACGCCAAGGCGGGCAAGGAAGGCGTCAGCTACATCAAGGAGCTGATCAAGACTGGCGAGGACGTCGAGAAATCCGGCAAGAAAAAGATCGACGCCGAGATCAAGGCCGCCAACACCGAAATCGCCGAAGTGAAGGGCGAGGTCAAAGCTGAGCTCAAGTCGGTGAAGGGCAAGGTGGAGCTGCAGCTCGACCGCATCGAAAGTGCATTCGATTCCCGCGTCGCCAGTGCCTTGAACCGCATCGGCATTCCATCTAAACATGATGTCGAGACACTCTCTGCTAAGCTCGATGAGCTGACGGCATTGCTCGAACGTGTCGCGCGTAAACAATAAGGAGAGCAGGATGGCTGGCAAGAAGAAGGTTGAGAAAGAAGGCAGCTCCTGGGTCGGCGAGGTTGAAAAATACTCCCGTCAGATCTGGCTGGCTGGTTTAGGCGCTTACTCCAAGATCAGCAATGACGGCAGTAAGCTTTTCGAGAACCTGGTCAAGGATGGCGAGAAGGCCGAGGAAGAGGCCAAGGCCGAGGTGGACAAGGGCGTGGACTCGGTCAAGTCAACCGCCAAGACCGCCAAGTCGCGGGTGGGTGAAGTGAAGGATCGCGCGCTGGGCAAGTGGGGCGAACTGGAAGAAGCGTTCGACAAGCGTCTCAACAGTGCCATCTCGCGCCTGGGTGTACCCAGCCGCCTGGAGGTCAAGCAACTGCACAGCAAGGTCGACACGCTGACCAAGCAGATCGAAAAGCTGACGGGGCAGTCGGTGACGCCGATCTCCAGCCGTTCGACCGCCACCAAAGCAGCTGCCAAGCCCGCGGCCAAACCGCTGGCTAAAGCTGCGGCCAAACCGGTAGCCAAGGCAGCCTCGGCAGCCAAGTCGGCCACTAAAACTGCGGCCAAGCCGGTCGCGGAGAAAACCGCCGCAGCCGCCAAGACCGCCACCAAGACAGCCACCAAGGCGGCAGCCAAGCCGGTCGCGGCGGCCAAAGCCGCAGCCAAGCCTGCTCCAAAGCCGGCGGCCAAGAAGCCGGCCGCCAAGAAGCCTGCCGCTGCCAAGCCGGCTACCCCGGCGGCCAGCGCAGCGCCTGCTGCTTCGGCGTCCACCGCCAACAGCGCCTCGCCATCGGCCCCTGCTGCCAGCAGCCCGTCGACCCCGGCCAGCGCACCGCAGTCCTGATTTCAGGTGCTGCCCACACGCCCGGCCCGCAACGGCCGGGCGTTTTTGTTTCTGCCGATGCACAGGCCTGCGGCGGGAGGGCTCAGCCTTCCAGGTAGCGCAGCGCCAGTTGCTCGGCTGCCTGGCGTGGTTCGGGGTGCAGGTGCGGGGCCACCAGCATCATGATCTGGTAAACCACTACGCCGACTTCGCCGTCGCGCCCCAGGATGCGCTGGTAATCCAGGGAAAATACCAGCGTGAGGGTGATCTGCTCCACCAGCTGGCCCAGCGCCTGGGTGTCGCTGGTCACCTGGCCCTGGGCCTTCAGGCTGGCCAGCAGCGAGGCCAGGGTGCGCTTGATGGCGTTGAGCAGGCTGCGCACGCCCCGCGCCAGCTTGGGCAGACGCCCGGCCAGGTTGGACAGGTCCTGGAACAGAAAGCGGTACTGGGCCATGCGCTCCACGATCAGGTGCAGGAAGAGCCAATAGTCTTCAGCCGTCAGTTGCACGTCCTCGGGCGGGTCGAGCAAGGGCGTGAGCTCATCCTCGAAACGCTCGAACAAGCCCAGTATCAGCGGCTCCTTGCCGTGGAAGTGGTAGTACAGGTTGCCAGGGCTGATGCCCATCTCATTGGCGATTTCCATGGTCGAGACATTGGGCTCGCCCTGCTGGTTGAACAACTGCAGGGCACATTCCAGGATACGGTCGCGGGTCTTCATCCGGTTGGTCGTCAGTCCTTGGGCCCTGAGGTCAGCGCACCAGCACGTAAGTGCCGGGCGCCGGGTCCAGGGTGGGGTAGTTGGCGTTGCCAAGGGCTGTCAGGGTTTCGCGCTGGGTGCCCGAGCGGGCCTGTATACAGTCCAGCCATTGCGGCCACCAGCTGCCCTCCACATGCTTGGCATCGTAGTACCAGGCCCGCGGGTCGCTGCTCAGTCGCGAGTTCTCGACGTAGGAGGCCTTCGGATTGCCGGGCGGGTTGAGAATGCTCTGCACGTGGCCTGCGTTGGACAGGATGAAACGCCGCTCCCCGCCCAGCAGCAGGGTGGAACGGTACACCGCGTCCCACGGCGTGATGTGGTCATTGATGCCGGCCACGCTGAAACTGTCCACCGTGACCTTGGACAGGTCGATGGGGGTGCCGCATACCTCCAGGCCTCCCGCGTGGGTCAGCGGGTTGTGCTTGAAGAAATCCAGCAGGTCGCCATGCAGCGCGGCGGGCAGACGAGTGTTGTCGTTGTTCCAGTACAAAACGTCGAACGCCGGCGGCGCCTTGCCGAGCAGGTAGTTGTTGACGAAGTAGTTCCAGATCAGGTCATTGGGGCGCATCCAGGCGAACACCCGCGCCATGTCGCGACCGTCCAGCACGCCATGCTGGTAGGAACGACGCTTGGCGGCCTCCAGCGCTTGTTCATCGGCGAACAGGGTGGCGGGGCTGTCGATTTCGCTGTCGAGCAGGCTCACCAGGTAAGTGGCGCTGGCCACGCGGCGCAACTGCCGTTTGGCTTGCAGCACGCCTTGCAGGGCGGCCATGGTCAACCCCCCGGCGCACGCGCCCATCAGGTTCACTTCCCGTGCGCCGGTGATGGCCCGGCAGACGTTGAGGGCTTCTTCCAGGGCTTGCACGTAGGTGGACAGGCCCCATTCGCGATGGCGCGGGTCCGGGTTGCGCCAACTGATGGTGAACACCTGGAGGCCGTTCTTCAGGGCGTATTGGACAAAGCTGTTGCCCGGGCTCAGATCGAAGATGTAGTACTTGTTGATCTGCGGCGGCACGATCAGCAATGGCTTGGCGTACTGCTTTTCGCTCATGGGCTTGTACTGGATCAGCTCCAGCAGTTCATTGCGAAACACCACGGCGCCTGGCGTGGTGGCAACCGTCTTGCCCACCTCGAAGGCTTCGCGGGTCACCTGGCGCGGCAGGCCATCGTTGTGCCGCAGGTCGTCCAGCAGGTGCCCAAGCCCCTTGAACAGGCTGGTGCCGCCAGAGTTGAACAGTTCCTTGAGCGCCAGGGGGTTGAGCAGCGAGTTGGTGGGCGACAGGGCGTCGTTGAGCAGGGTGAAGACGAAGTGGGCGCGAGCACGGTCATCGTCGGGCAGGCCGCTGTCGTCTATCCATGTCCTGACCTCCTTCTGCCAGCTCAGATAGGCCTGCAGCCCCCGGCGGTAGAAAGGGTTCAGGCTCCAGGTGGGGTCACTGAAACGGCTGTCCCGAGGGTTGGGCTGGTGCAGTGTGTCCCCCATCAGTACGCGGCCCAACTGGCTGCCCAGGGACAGAGCATGCCTGGCGGTGTGCAGCGGGTGCAGCAGACTGTGGCGGCCCAGGCTGCGCAAGGTGGAAACCAGGTCGCGACCCCGCAGGCCGGTGATCGCGCTCTGGGCGTTCATGAAGCTGGCGGCAGTCAGCGCCTGCCCCTTTGCTGGTTTGTCTTTCATGCGGCAACACTCCTTCGTCGAGCCTTCAACCAACACATCGGTACAAGCCCGGCGAACCGAGGCTCACGCACGTCGCGGCAGGCACTCCGGCCCGGCACGCGACAACCGGCGGCCTGTCAGGGGCCGCCAAACGGCGCCGGCTGCGGATGCATCACCGCGCGTTGGCGCTCTTCCTGGAGAAACTTCATGATGATGGGGGCGACGGCCTCGGCACGGGTAATGAGAAACAGGTGGCCGTCGTCGATGATGTGCAACTGTGCATTGGGAATGCGCCAAGCCAGCAGGCGCATGTTGATCAGCGGAATCAGCGGGTCGTCGTCGCCAGCCAGCACCAGGGTCGGCTGGTGGATCTTGTGCAGCCAGTGGATGCTGGTCCAGCCCAGCCCCGCGAACAGCTGCCAGTAGTAACCCAGCTTGCCCGACGAACGCACCTTGCTGGCGTGGTTCATGGCCAGGTCCGGGTCGCGGCGAAAGGCGCCGCCGTAGATCTCCGGGGCGATGCGCACCACGTGGGAGGGCTGGATGTAGCGCCTGGGGCTGGCCATCATCCATAGCACCTTGGGTTTGCCCGGTACCATCACCGCGCCGGCGGCCGTGGCGGCCAGCACCAGTTTCTTGCAGCGTTCCGGATAGTCGTAGGCGAACTGTTGCGCCAGGGCGCCCCCCCAGGACACACCGATGGCATTGACCTGGCCATAGTCGAGGTAGTCGAGCATGCGCGCGGTCAGCCTGGCCAGGCCAGGAAAGCGGTAGGGGTAGCTGGGCGTCGAAGAGCCACCGACGCCGGGCACGTCGAATGCGATCACTTCCAGGTCCGGGTCCAATGCCTCGACGAACGGGAACACCAGTTCCAGGTTGGCCCCGATACCGTTGAAGATCAGCAGTGGCGTCAGGTGCGGCTTGCCGGGCCTGACGGCCGTGCGGATGGCTTGGCCATCCAGGTCGACGGTCCGGAAGATGTACGGTTGCTGCATGCATCAGCCCTATAGGTTGTGCCGCCGCATCGGTTACTGCGGCGGTGCTCGGACGGGCCTTGGCGCCTCAGCGCTCGTGCACGTAAGTCCCGGGTGAAGCCTCTCCGGCTGGGTATGCCTTGTTGCCCAGCTTGAGTGGCGCTTTTTTCAGTTCCCCTGAGCGCTCGGCCAGCCAGGCGGCCCAGTACAACCACCAGGAATCGGTGTGCTTGGTTGAATCTTCCTGCCATTGGGCAGGGGTGGAGGTCAGTTGGCTATTGGTCATGAACCGCGCCTTGGGGTTGCCCGGCGGGTTGAGAATGCTCTGGATATGACCACTGCTGGACAACACGAACTCCACTTTGCCACCGAACAGCTGTGCTGACTTGTAGCACGAAGTCCATGGCGTGATGTGGTCGTTGGTGCCCGCCAGGCAGAAGATATCGCTGTCGACCTGCTTGAGGTCGATGGCAGTACCGCATACTTCGAGGGCGCCGGCCCGGGTCAGTGGGTTGTTCTTGAACATTTCGATCAGGTCGCCGTGGAAGGCGGCCGGCAGGCGCGTGGTGTCGTTGTTCCAGAACAGGATGTCGAACACGGGAGGTTCGTTGCCCATCAGGTAATTGTTGACCCAGTAGTTCCAGATCAGGTCATTGGGGCGCATCCAGGCGAAGATCTTCGCCATGTCCTTGCCCTCCAGCACGCCGGACTGGTAGGAGTGGCGCTTGGCGGCTTCCAGGGTCTGTTCGTCGACGAACAAGGCCACTTGGGTGTCCAGGGTGGTATCCAGCACGCTCACCAGCAGGGTCAGGGCGTTGACCTTGCGCTCCCCCATCGCTGCGTAGTGGCCCAGCAGGGCGGTGCAGGTAATGCCGCCGGAGCAGGCGCCGAGCATGTTCACATCCGGGCTGCCGGTGACAGCGGTGACCACGTCCACGGCTTCCTTCAGGGCATCGATATAGGTCGACAGGCCCCATTCGCGTTGCGCCTTGGTGGGGTTGCGCCAGCTGACGATGAAGGTCTGCACGTTACTGCGCAGGCAGAAGCGCGCCAGGCTCTTCTCGGGGCTGAGGTCGAACACGTAGAACTTGTTGATTTGCGGCGGCACTACCAGCAGCGGCCGTTCGTGGGTCTGTTCGGTGGTGGGGCGGTACTGGATAAGCTCCAGCACGTCGTTGCGGTAGATCACCGAGCCCTCGGTGATGCCCAGGTTCTTGCCCACCTCGAAGGCATCCATGTTGACCTGGCTGGGCATGCCGCCGTTATTGACCAGGTCCTTGGCCAGGTGCGCCAGGCCGTCGAGCAGGCTCTTGCCGCCGGTTTCGAAGAAGCGCTTGACCGCCGCCGGGTTGGCCATGCTGTTGGTAGGGGCCATGGCCTCGGTCATCAGGTTGATGACGAAGTGGGCGCGGGCGATGTCCTGGTCGGACAGGTTGCTGTCGCCCGCCCAGTCGTGCAGCTCCTTGCGCCACGCCAGGTAGGTTTGCAGGTAGCGGCGGTACAGGGGGTTCTGGCTCCAGGCTGGGTCACTGAAGCGGCGGTCATCGCTTTCCGGGGTCAGGCTGGATTTGCCGAACAGCACATTCTTGAGTTCCAGGCCGAAGTGGGCCACGTGCTTGGCACTGTGCAGCGGCTGCCTGAGTGCCTGACGCAGAATCATGCGCGCTGAGCTGAGCAGATCCTTGCCGCGCAAGCCGATGACAGGGTTCAGCCCCAGGGTGTTTTCCGAGGCCTGGTACTTCAGTTCATCGTGGTTCTTGTTACTCATCTACGACGCTCCGTTGTCCTGAGACGAGTACTGGTGGGACTGTGCCGACAGCGCAGCCGCGAGCCAGTACTACTGCCCGGGTGACCAGTGATAGCGAACAGTTGAATCCAAGCGATGCAGGTAGCCTGCCAGTTCCATTGGTTACCCGGTTTTGCATGAAATCGCAAGCGGCCAGAATCCGAACGCTGCCAGGGCATTCAAGCAAATAGAATTAGAAAATGCTCTCTAGAAAATCCGAGCCGCGGGCTAGAGCATCAGTTTCACTACCGACAACGCGGGGTCACGGGTTTTTCCGGCTTTTTGCAGTTCGTCGAGATAATCGGCCCACAGCTGTTCCTGGCGGACTGACAGCTGGTAGAGATAGTCCCAGGTGAACAGGCCGCTGTCGTGGCCGTCATCGAAGGTCAATTTCAGTGCATATTGGCCGGCGGGCTCTATTTTGGACAGGCCCACGCCCAATTTGCCGAATTGCAGTATCGGCTTGCCGTGGCCTTGAACCTCGGCGGAGGGGGAGTGCACGCGCAGGAATTCGGCGGGCAGGTGGTACACCTCGGCCGGCCCGTAGGTGAGCGTCAGGGTTTTCGAGGCTTTGTGCAGGTTGATGGCGGTGGGGAGTCTGGTCATGGGGATAGGCCTGTTGGTTGCCCCCCAATCTTCAAAACGCCACAACCCCCTGTGGTACCGGCGAAGCTCGGTACCACAGGGGGTGGCGCGAAGGCGGGGCTGATGCCTTACAGGATATACCGGGACAGGTCTTCGTTCTGCGCCAATTCACCCAGGTGGCTGTTGACGTAGTCGGCGTCGATCAGGATCGGCGCTTCGCTGTGGGCCGCGGCCAGGTCGCCGGCGCTGAACGACACTTCCTCAAGCAGGCGCTCGAGCAAGGTGTGCAGGCGGCGGGCACCGATGTTCTCGGTTTTCTCGTTGACCTGCCAGGCGATCTCGGCCAGGCGCTTGATGCCTTCGGGCGCGAACTCGATGTTCAGGCCTTCGGTTTTCAGCAGTTCGCGGTACTGCTCGGTCAGCGAAGCGTGCGGCTCCTGCAGGATGCGTTCGAAGTCTTCCGGGCTCAGGGCCTTGAGCTCCACGCGAATCGGCAGGCGGCCTTGCAGCTCAGGCACCAGGTCGCTCGGCTTGCTCAGGTGGAACGCGCCGGAAGCGATGAACAGGATATGGTCGGTCTTGACCATGCCCAGCTTGGTGTTCACCGTGCAGCCTTCGATCAGCGGCAGCAGGTCGCGCTGCACACCTTCACGGGACACATCGGCGCCGCCGACGTTGCCGCGCTTGGCTACTTTGTCGATTTCGTCGATGAACACGATGCCGTGTTGCTCAACGGCTTCCAGGGCCTTGGCCTTGAGTTCTTCCTCGTTGACCAGGCGCCCGGCTTCTTCCTCGCGCACCAGCTTGAGTGCTTCCTTGACCTTGAGCTTGCGGCTTTTCTTCTTGCCTTTGCCCATGTTGGCGAACAGGTTCTGCAACTGGCTGGTCATTTCTTCCATGCCCGGCGGCGCGGAAATGTCGACGCCCACGGCTTCCGCCACTTCGATCTCGATTTCCTTGTCGTCCAGCTGACCTTCGCGCAAGCGCTTGCGGAACAGTTGGCGGGTGTTGGAGTCGGTGCTGTGGCCCTGGTCTTCGTTGAAGCCCGTGCGCGCAGGTGGCAGCAGGGCGTCGAGGATGCGTTCTTCAGCGGCGTCTTCGGCGCGGTGCTGCACGCGGGTGATTTCCTGCTCACGCAGCAGCTTGAGGGCAGCGTCGGCCAGGTCGCGGATGATCGACTCGACGTCACGGCCCACATAGCCCACTTCGGTGAACTTGGTGGCTTCGACCTTGATGAACGGCGCGTTGGCCAGCTTGGCCAGGCGGCGGGCGATTTCGGTCTTGCCGACGCCGGTAGGGCCGATCATCAGGATGTTCTTGGGGGTGACTTCGACACGCAGCTCGGCAGGCAACTGCATGCGGCGCCAGCGGTTGCGCAGGGCAATGGCGACGGCGCGCTTGGCATCGTCCTGGCCGATGATATGGCGGTTGAGTTCGTGGACGATCTCGCGGGGGGTCATGGACATGGTATGTGGCGGTCCTCTAGCGGTGATTCCAAGCGTGGAAAAGCCCGGCGTCGGGCCGGGCGCCAAAACAGCTTGTCACTCCGCGAGGTCCTGCTCCTCGATGGTCAGGTTGTGGTTGGTGAACACGCAGATGTCGCCGGCGATGCCCAGGGCGGTCTCGGCGATTTCGCGGGCAGACAGCTCGGTTTTCATCAGCAGGGCGCGGGCCGCGGCTTGCGCGTACGCGCCGCCGGAACCCATGGCGATCAGGCCGTCCTCGGGTTCGACCACGTCACCGTTGCCGGTGATGATCAAGGAGGCGTCCTTGTTGGCAACGGCCAGCATGGCCTCCAGGCGGCTCAGGGAGCGGTCGGTGCGCCATTCCTTGGCAAGTTCCACGGCGGCACGCACCAGGTGGCCCTGATGTTTCTCCAGTTGGCCTTCAAAGCGCTCGAACAGCGTGAAGGCGTCGGCGGTGGCACCGGCGAAGCCGGCGATGACCTGGCCGTGGTACAGGCGGCGCACTTTCTTGGCGTTGCCTTTCATCACGGTATTACCGAGGGAAACCTGGCCGTCGCCGCCCATGACGACTTTGCCGTGGCGGCGAACTGAAACGATGGTGGTCAAGGGGAGAGTCTCCACGCAGCGGGGCGAAAATGCCCTGATGGAAACTCATATGGGGGTGGGGATAAGTATTTCAACCTTCCCGGATGGGCGGTGTTGGGGCCGGGTGGGTGCTTCCCGAGCTGCGTCCGGTCTTGCAGGAGAGGTCTGCAGGGCCGGGCGCAGCTCGGGAAGGGGGCGGCGCCGTGTTACTGACGGGTCTGGCGTTGTTGTAACAGCAAGTTGCTAAAGCCACTGCCCGACAGTTGCTTCTGGGCCACGGTCAGCTGTTCGCGGTTGCTGAACGGCCCCACCAGCACGCGGTACCAGGTTTCGTCCTTGACGGTGCCGGACTCCACCGCCACGGCCTGCCCGAGCAGGATGATCTGCGCGCGCACACGGTCGGCGTCAGCCTGCTTGCGGAACGAGCCAGCCTGCAGGAAGAACTGCGTGGTCGCCGCGGGCTTGATGACGGCCGGCGCCGGGGGTGGCGTCTGCCCCGACAGGGCGGCCTGGGCCCGGGCGGTATCGATCTTCGCGGCTTCCGCCGGGGTGACCGGTGGTTGCGCAGGCACCGGCGGGGTTTTTTCCGGCACGGCTTCAGGCGGCACGATCACTTCCGACTCGGGCAGCAGGGTGTAGAAGTCGTACTTGGGCTTGACCGGCGCCTGCGGGCTCGGTGGCGTCTTGTTGGCCTCGGCGATCTTGTCGGCCTTGGCCTGCTCGGGCTTGACCCGCTTGACGTCGTCGTGGCCGGGCTCCAGCTTCATCAGAAACACGATGAACGCGCCGACCGTGAGGCCGACTGCCATCCATACCCATCCTGGGATCGGCTGCTTTGCTGGAGCGGAGTTTCGGCTGGCGCCACGCTTGGGAGCAGGTTTTTTCTTGGCAACCAACTTACATGCGCTCCAGGGTTTCCAGGCCCAGCAACTCCAGGCCTTGCTTGAGGGTGCGACCGGTCAGGGCGGCCAGGCGCAAGCGGCTTTGCTGCTGCTCAGGCGTCTCGGCGCTCAGGATCGGGCAGTTTTCGTAGAAGCTGGAGAACAGCCCGGCCACATCGTACAGGTAGGTGCACAGTACGTGGGGGGTACCCTTCTCGGCAACGTTGTTCAGTACTTCGCCGAACTGCGCCAGCTTGGCGGCCAGTTCGTGTTCCTGCGCGGCTTCCAGAACGATCTGGCCGTCGACGTCGGCAAAACCCTTGCCCAGTTTGCGGAACACACCGGCCACGCGGGTGTAGGCGTACAGCAGGTAGGGGGCGGTGTTGCCTTCGAAGTTCAGCATCAGGTCGAAATTGAAGCTGTAGTCGCTGGTGCGGTGCTTGGACAGGTCGGCGTATTTCACCGAGTCGATGCCTACCACCTTGGCGATGTTGCGCAGTTCGTCCTCGGCCAGTTCAGGATTCTTTTCCTTCACCAGCACGTAGGCGCGTTCCTGGGCTTCGGTCAGCAGGTCGATCAGCTTCACGGTGCCGCCGTCGCGGGTCTTGAACGGGCGGCCATCGGCGCCGTTCATGGTGCCGAAGCCCATGTGTTCCATGTCCATCGGGTGGCCCACGAAGCCGGCCTTCCGAGCCACGGCGAACACCTGTTGGAAGTGCAGGGCCTGGCGCTGGTCGACGAAATACAGGGCGCGGTCGGCCTGCAACGTGTTGCTGCGGTAGCGCACGGCGGCAAGGTCGGTGGTGGCGTACAGGTAGCCGCCGTCAGCCTTGACGATGATCACCGGCAGCGGCTCGCCTTCGGCGTTCTTGAACTCGTCGAGGAACACACACTGGGCGCCGTTGCTTTCCACCAGCAGGCCAGCGGCCTTGAGGTCGTTGACCACGTTGATCAGGTCGTCGTTGTAGGCGCTTTCGCCCATCACGTCGGCCATGGTCAGCTTGACGTTCAGCAGCTCGTAGATCTTCTGGCAGTGGGACAGCGAGATGTCCTTGAAGCGCGTCCACAGTGCCAGGCACTCGGCATCGCCGGCCTGCAGCTTGACCACCAGGCCGCGGGCACGGTCGGCGAACTCCGGCGACTCGTCGAAGCGCTGCTTGGCCGCGCGGTAGAAGTTTTCCAGGTCCGACAGCTCGTCGCTGGTAATGGGGTTTTCCTGCAGGTAGGCCATCAGCATGCCGAACTGGGTGCCCCAGTCTCCCACGTGGTTCTGGCGGATCACCTCGTCGCCGAGGAATTCCAGCACCCGCGCCACGCCATCACCGATGATGGTGGAGCGCAGGTGGCCAACGTGCATCTCCTTGGCCAGGTTGGGGGCGGACAGGTCGACCACCACGCGCTGGGCGGCGCCGGCCTTGCGTACGCCAACCTTGGCGTCGGCCAGGGCCGCGTCGAGGCGGCCGGCCAGGGCCTGGGTGTTCTGGAAGAAGTTGAGGAAGCCGGGGCCGGCGATCTCGACCTTGCTGACCTGCGCGTCGGCAGGCAGGGCGGCGATCAGTTTCTCGGCCAGGTCACGCGGCTTCATGCCGGCGGGCTTGGCCAGCATCATGGCGATGTTGCTGGCGAAGTCGCCGTTTTTCTTGTCGCGGGCGTTTTCCACCTGGATCGCTGGCGTCAACCCTTCAGGCAACACACCTTCCGTGACGAGTTGGGTGAGGGCTTGTTGAATCAGCTGGCGAATGGTGTCTTTCATGGTCTTCTCGTTCGTCCGCGGGGGCGGGCGGCGCCTGGAAGCGCGGGTGGAAAAACTGGATATTATCCGGTGCTGGTGGGGCATTGCCAAGGGGCACGCCGCAAGCTGCGTGTTTTCAAGCTGCACGTTAACACCGCTTCGTGCTTTTGCTTCTGGCTCAATAAAGATCCACGGGGTCCACATCCAGTGACCAGCGCACCTGGCGCCCGCTGGGCATCTGCTCCAGGTTAAGCAGCCAGCTGGCGATCAGCTTGTGCAGTGGCGCCCTGGCGCTGGCTTGCAACAGCAACTGTGCGCGGTAGCGGCCGGCACGGCGTTCCATGGGCGCTGGCACCGGCCCGAGCAGTTCGATGCCCGAAAGCTGCAATTGTTCCAGCAGTTGTTCGGCCACGCCGCAGGCTTCGTCGAGGAAGCCTTCGGCCTGGCCTGGCTTGTGGGCTTCGGCGCGCAGCAGGGCCAGGTGGGCGAACGGCGGCAGGCCGGCGGCGCGGCGCTCGCTCAGGGCCTGTTCAGCGAAGGCGAAGTAGCCTTGTTCGGTCAGTTGCACCAGTAGCGGGTGGTCGGCCAGGTGGGTCTGGATAATCACCTTGCCCGGCTCTTCTGCCCGGCCTGCGCGGCCGGCTACCTGCACGATCAACTGGGCCATGCGCTCGCTGGCGCGGAAGTCACCGGAAAACAGGCCGCCGTCCGCGTCCAGGATCGACACCAGGGTGACCCGCGGAAAATGATGGCCTTTGGCGAGCATCTGGGTGCCCACCAGAATGCACGGTTGCCCTTTTTGAATGGTGGCGAATAACTGGTTCATGGCGTCTTTGCGCGAGGTGCTGTCCCGGTCCACCCGCAGCACGGGGTAATCGGGAAACAGGATACTCAGGCGCTCTTCTGCCCGTTCGGTACCGGCCCCCACGGGGCGCAGGTCCACGGTGTTGCACTTGGGGCACTGGCGTGGCACGCGCTCCACGTGCCCGCAGTGGTGGCAGCGCAACTCGCCGGAGCGCTGGTGCACGGTGGTGCGTGCGTCGCAGCGTGGGCATTCGGACAGCCAGCCGCAATCGTGACACAGCAGGGTAGGGGCGAAACCGCGCCGGTTGAGAAACACCAGCACCTGTTGGCCGTTGGCCAGGGTCTGGCCGATGGCTTGCTGCATGGGCCCGCTGATGCCGCTGTCCAGGGGCCGGCTCTTGACGTCCAGGCGCAGGAATTTCGGCGGTTTGGCACCCCCGGCGCGGTGTTCCATTTTCAGCAGGCCGTAGCGGCCGGTGTAGGCGTTGTGCAGGCTTTCCAGTGACGGCGTCGCCGAACCCAGCAGAATGGGGATGTTCTCCTGCCGCGCGCGCACCAGCGCCAGGTCTCGGGCGTGATAGCGCAAGCCTTCCTGCTGTTTATAGGAGCCGTCGTGCTCTTCGTCGATGATGATCAGCCCGGGGTGTTTCATCGGCGTGAATAATGCCGAGCGGGTACCGATGATGATATCTGCCTCGCCGTCTCGGGCTGCCAGCCAGGCATCCAGGCGCTCACGGTCATTGACGGCGGAATGCAGCAGGGCAATGCGCGCGTTGAAGCGCTGTTCGAAACGGGCGAGGGTCTGCGGGCCCAGATTGATCTCCGGGATCAGCACCAACGCCTGCTTGCCGGCCTCCAGGGTTTCGCGGATCAGTTGCAGGTAGACCTCGGTCTTGCCACTGCCGGTAACCCCGGCGAGCAGGAAGGCGTGGAAACTGTCGAAGCCAGCGCGCACGGCCTCGAAGGCGGCGCGCTGCTCGCTGTTGAGCGGCAACTCGGGCTGGGCCAGCCAGTGTTCGTGGCGTGGTACCGGCGCGTGCTTGCGCACTTCTACCTGGACCAGCTCTTTTTCCAGCAGCAGGTCGAGGCTGGTCTTGTTCAGGCCCAGCTTGCTCAGCAAGGGGTGGGCCACGCCGTGGGGGTGCTGGGCCAGTGCGGCCAGCGCTTCACGTTGACGCGGCGCATTCTTGATACGCGGGTCATCCTGACGGGCGCCCGGCGCGGCCAGCCAGAAGCGTTCCTGTCGGGCCTCGGCCAGTTCCCCCTGGCGCAACAGGACTGGCAGAGCCCAGCTCAGCGTGTCGCCCAGGCTGTGCTGATAGTATTGCGCCGTCCACAGGCACAGCTTGAACAGCGGCGCCGGCAACGGGCTGACCGGGTCGAGCAAGGCGCTGGCGGGCTTGAGCTTGTCGGCGGGCACTTCGCTCTGGTCGGCGACCTCCACCAGGATGCCGATCATTTCCCGGCGGCCGAACGGTACTCGCAGGCGCATGCCTGGGGTGAACGCGCTGGCCGGCATGCCGGCGGGCGCCCGGTAGTCGAACAGGCGTCGCAGCGGCGAGGGCAGGGCGAGGCGCAGGATGACGTCGGGCACGCAGAAGGCTCTCTGGTTGAAAGGGGTGAAGGGGGACTGCTCTGTAGGGCCGGGCGGGTGTTATAGTCGCGAAGCCTACCAGACGACAGCCGGTGCGAGCGATAACTTGCACGTTTGACAAGGTCTGGTAAGATACGCGGCCTAATTACGTGCGGTATTCAACAATGGTGTTGGATGGCGGCACGCAGCCTGAGGAAGTGACCATGAAACCAGAAATTCATCCAGCGTACGAAGCCGTTGACGCCACCTGCAGCTGCGGCAACGTCATCAAGACCCGTTCCACTCTGTGCAAGCCACTGAGCCTGGACGTTTGCTCCGAGTGCCACCCGTTCTACACCGGCAAGCAGAAAACTCTGGACACCGGCGGCCGTGTTGACCGCTTCCAGAAGCGTTTCGGCGGCTTCGGCGCTCGCAAGGTTTGATCTAACGATCGAGCTGGTAAAGAAAGGCGTCCTTAGGGACGTCTTTTTTTGCCCGAAAATAAAATTGTTCACAATATTTTTAGTTATTGTGAACACTTGCAGGCCGCGCAGGCTCTGCGTCTAAGCGCAAAGTCGTACGTCAGGGCGCTTGACACTGGTGACCGGCCAGTCTTGTCGGGGGTTTGCAGGGCGAGTATCCTCGGCGCTTCGAAAAGTCCATAGCACAAGCGGAACGCCAAAATGTCTGATTTGAAAACTGCCGCTCTCGAGTACCACGCCCAGCCACGTCCTGGGAAACTGAGTGTCGAGCTCACCAAACCTACCGCCACTGCCCGTGACCTTTCGCTGGCCTACAGCCCTGGCGTCGCCGAACCGGTTCGTGAAATCGGTCGTGACCCGGAACTGGCCTACAAGTACACCGGCAAGGGCAACCTGGTTGCAGTCATTTCCGATGGTACTGCCATCCTCGGCCTGGGTAACCTGGGCCCACTGGCTTCCAAGCCAGTCATGGAAGGCAAGGGCGTTCTGTTCAAGCGTTTCGCCGGCATCGACGTATTCGACATCGAAGTCGACTCCGAGAGCCCGCAGGCTTTCATCGACACCGTCAAGCGCATCTCCATCACCTTCGGCGGCATCAACCTGGAAGACATCAAGGCACCTGAGTGCTTCGAGATCGAGCGCGCGCTGATCGAGCAGTGCGACATTCCGGTCTTCCACGATGACCAGCACGGCACCGCCATCGTGACCGCCGCGGGCATGATCAACGCCCTGGAAATCGCCGGCAAGACCCTGGAAGAGGCGAAGATCGTCTGCCTGGGCGCTGGTGCCGCCGCTATCTCCTGCATGAAACTGCTGGTAAGCATGGGCGCCAAGATCGAAAACATCTTCATGGTCGACCGTACCGGCGTGGTCCACGCTGGCCGTGACGACCTGAACCAGTACAAGGCCGTGTTCGCCCACGCCACCGACAAGCGTACCCTGGACGACGCCATCGAAGGCGCCGACGTGTTCGTTGGCCTGTCGGGCCCGAACCTGCTGAGCGCCGAGCAACTCAAGCGCATGGCTGCCAACCCGATCGTGTTCGCGTGCTCCAACCCAGACCCGGAAATCTCCCCGGAACTGGCCCACGCTACCCGTAACGACGTGATCATGGCCACTGGCCGTTCGGACTACCCGAACCAGGTCAACAACGTACTGGGCTTCCCATTCATCTTCCGTGGTGCCCTGGACGTACGCGCCAAGCGCATCAACGAGGAAATGAAAATCGCCGCCGCCAACGCCCTGCGCGAACTGGCCAAGCTGCCGGTGCCTCAGGAAGTGTGCGATGCCTACGGTGGTATCTCGCTGGAATTCGGCCGTGAGTACATCATTCCGAAGCCAATGGACGCCCGCCTGATCACCGTCATCTCCGATGCCGTGGCCAAGGCTGCCATCGAGACTGGCGTGGCTACCCTGCCGTACCCGTCGAACTACCCGCTGCAAAGCGTGGATGATGTGTTCAAAGGCTAAATAGCAGCCCGTAACGAAAAAGCCCGACTCGTTGAGTCGGGCTTTTTTGTGGCTGCTGCCTTCAGAAAAGGTCGATCGGCGCCGACTCGTCCGCTGGCAGCGGGCTGCCTGGGGCGCTGCCGTTGCCCAGTTCGTTGACGGAAGGCGGCGTGTCTTCGCTCTTGAACAGCTCGAAGTACGCGTTGGGCGTGCTCGGGGTGGCTGCGCGGCCGCTGACCGGGTCCACCCGCAGGCTGACGATGCCTTCAGGCTCGGCCTGGGTGTGGGCTGGCTTGTCCTTCAGGGCGGCGCCCATGTAGTCCATCCAGATCGGCAGCGCCACGGTGCCACCGAACTCGCGACGGCCCAGGGTTTCGGGCTGGTCGAAGCCAGTCCACACAGTGGTCATGTAGTCGGCGTTGTAGCCGGAAAACCAGGCGTCCTTGGAGTCGTTGGTGGTGCCGGTCTTGCCGGCCAGGTCGCTGCGGCCCAGGGCCAGGGCGCGGCGGCCGGTGCCTTTCTTGATCACGTCCTGCAGCATGCTGTTGAGGATGAACGTGGTGCGGCCGTCGACCACGCGGGTGGCTACCGCCGGCGCTTGGGGGAGGGCCGGGCTGGTGCTGTCGGTGATCAGCGAATGCTCGGGGGCGGCGACGCCCGCAGTGGCGCCTGGTTCGGCAGGCACGCTCGGCGGGTTGGCGACGAACAGTGTGTCGCCGTTGCGGCTCTCGATCTTCTGGATCAGGTATGGCGATACCTTGTAGCCGCCGTTGGCGAAAGTACTCCAGCCGGTGGCGATTTCCATCGGGGTCAGGGTCGCGGTGCCCAGGGCCAGGGACAGGTTGGGCGGCAGGTCCTGCTTGTTGAAGCCGAAACGGGTGATGTAGTCGATGGTCGGGTTCACGCCCAACGCTTGCAGCACGCGGATCGAAACCAGGTTGCGCGACTTGTACAGGGCTTCACGCAGGCGGATAGGGCCCAGGAAGGTGTTGGTGTCGTTCTTCGGCCGCCACACGTTGTCCAGGTTGCCGTCGGCGAACACGATAGGTGCGTCGTTGACCAGGCTGGCAGGGGTGTAGCCATTGTCCAGGGCCGCGCAGTAGATGAACGGCTTGAAGCTGGAACCCGGCTGGCGCTTGGCCTGTACCGCGCGGTTGTAGTTGCTCTGCTCGAACGAGAAGCCACCCACCAGCGCGCGGATGGCGCCGTTTTGCGGGTCAAGCGACACCAGCGCGCTCTGCACGGTGGGCACCTGGCTGAATTTCAGTGTGCCGTCGGCTTGGGGCTGCACGCGGATCAGGTCGCCGACCTGGGCCACGTCCGAAGGTTGCGACGGGGCGCGGCCCTGGCTGTTGGTGTTCAGGAAGGGGCGGGCCCACTTCATGCTGTCCCAGGCCACATGCTGCTGTTCGCCGTTGCGGTTGAGTACGCTCAGGCCAGCCTTGTCCACCTGGGTGACGATCACCGGCTCCAGGCCATTCAGGGGGCGTTGCTTGCTCAGTTCCTGCAGCCAGCCATCACGGGTTCTGCCGGGCAGGCGCGATTCGGGGCCACGGTAGCCATGGCGCTGGTCGTATTCGATGAGGCCAGCGGACACGGCCTTGTTGGCGTCTTCCTGGAGGTTGCTCGGCACCGTGGTGGTGACCCGGAAGCCTTCGGTGTAGGCGTCGCTGCCGTAGCGCCCGACCATTTCCGCGCGGGCCATTTCGGCGATCCACGGTGCATTCACCTCGGGGGTGGGCACGTGGTAGCTGGCGTTGATCGGCTCGGCGAGGGCGGTCTGGTACTCGTCTTCGGTGATCTTGCCCAGCTTGTACATACGGCCCAGGATCCAGTCGCGGCGCTCTTTGGCACGCACCGGGTTGGCCAGCGGGTTGAAGCGTGACGGAGCCTTGGGCAGGCCGGCGATCATGGCCATCTGCGCCAGGCTGATGTCACGGATGGATTTGCCGTAATACACCTGCGAGGCAGCATCGATACCGTAGGCGCGGTTGCCCAGGTAGATCTTGTTCACGTACAGCTCCAGGATCTCGTCCTTGGTCAGCTGGCGTTCGATCTGCAGGGCCAGAAGAATTTCCGTAGCCTTTCGCGAGAAGCTACGCTCACTGCTCAGGAAGTAGTTCTTGGCCACCTGCATGGTGATGGTGCTACCGCCCGTCTGAATATGGCCGCTTGAGAACAGCTGGCCGGCGGCGCGCATCAGACTGCTGGGGTCCACGCCGTAGTGGTTGGCGAAATTGTCGTCTTCGGCGGAGAGCAGTGCCTGGATGAAGTGCGGCGGAATTTCGGCGAACTTGATCGGCGAACGGCGCATTTCACCGAATTCGGCGATGAGTTTGTCGTCGCTGCTGTAGACCCGCAGGGGGATCTGCAACTGCACGCTCTTGAGCGCGTCAACCGACGGCAGGCTGGGGCTCAGGTACAGGTAAGCACCGCTCAGACCAAGGAGCAGGCCACAGAAAACGGCGACGAAGGACCACCAGAAAAACTTCAGCAGGCGTATCAAGGCTTTTGGATTTCCAGATAAAAGAATGGGTTACGCGCAAGGCACGGCGGCAAGGGCAAAAGTGCTGGGCATTATAAGCATTTTTCGACACAGAGCGTTATTTGCGCTTCTGTCAAGACTGCTATTAAATGCTTCGTACTATAAGTGGTCCGTAAGTCACGGATAATGATAGGGAATCGGGCGTGCTTGGACTCTTCGGCAAGAAAGCGAATTCGCTTCTGGGGATCGACATCAGCTCTACATCGGTAAAGCTTCTGGAGCTCAGCCGCTCCGGCAACCGATACAAGGTCGAGGCCTACGCGGTTGAGCCCCTCCCGGCCAACGCGGTGGTGGAAAAGAACATTGCGGAACTCGAAGGCGTGGGCCAGGCCCTGGCACGCGTGCTGGTCAAGGCGCGCAGCAGCGCCAAGACCGCCGCCGTGGCGGTGGCCGGCTCGGCCGTGATCACCAAGACCATTGAAATGGACGCCGCGCTTTCCGAAGACGAAATGGAAAGCCAGCTCAAGGTCGAGGCCGATCAGTACATTCCCTACCCCCTGGAAGAGGTCGCCATCGACTTCGAAGTGCAGGGCTATTCGGCGCGCAACCCGGAGCGGGTGGACGTGCTGCTGGCGGCTTGCCGCAAGGAAAACGTCGAAGTGCGCGAAGCCGCCCTGGCCCTGGCGGGCCTCACCGCGCGCGTGGTCGACGTCGAGGCCTATGCCCTGGAACGGGCCTTCGGTTTGCTGGAGCCGGCCCTGGTGGATGGCGATGGGCCGCTGACCGTGGCCGTGGTGGACATCGGCGCCACCATGACCACCCTGAGCGTGCTGCACAACGGCCGTATCATCTACACCCGCGAGCAGTTGTTCGGCGGCCGCCAGCTGACCGAGGAAATCCAGCGCCGTTACGGCCTGTCGATGGAAGAGGCTGGCCTGGCCAAGAAGCAGGGTGGGCTGCCCGACGACTACGTGATGGAAGTGCTGCAACCGTTCAAGGATGCGGTGGTGCAGCAGGTGTCGCGTTCCCTGCAGTTCTTCTTCGCCGCCGGGCAGTTCAATGACGTCGACTACATCCTGTTGGCGGGGGGCACGGCCTCCATCTCAGGTCTGGACCAGTTGATCCAGCAGCGCCTGGGCACCCCGGCGATGGTGGCCAACCCCTTCGCCGACATGGCCCTGAGCAGCAAGGTCAACGCCGGCGCCCTGGCCAGCGATGCGCCAGCGCTGATGATCGCCTGCGGCCTGGCCTTGAGGAGCTTTGACTGATGGCGCGCATCAACCTGTTGCCGTGGCGCGAAGAACTGCGTGAACAGCGCAAGAAGCGCTTCCTGCTGGCCTTGGCCGGCGTCATGGTGGGCGGCATTGGCATCATCCTGCTCGCCGACCAGTACTACAGCCATGCCATCGACCGGCAGAACGCCCGCAACGCCTATATCCAGAAGGAAATAGCGGTGCTGGACGAGCGCATCAAACAGATCGCCGAGCTCAAGGCTCGGCGCAAGCAGCTGGTGGAACGGATGAAGATCATCCAGGACCTGCAGGCCAACCGGCCGATCATTGGCCACCTGTTCGACCAGTTGGCTCGCACCCTGCCCGATGGCGTGTATTTCACCGATGTGAAGATGACGGACAAGACCATTGCCGTGTCCGGCTCGGCGGAATCCAACAATCGTGTATCGGACTTGATGCGCAACATGGAAGCATCGCCGTGGCTGAGCGCGCCCAGCCTGACCGAAGTCAAGGCCAAGCAGGGCGCCGACCAGCAGCCCCAGCAGAGCAACAACTTCCAGTTGTCGGTGCGCCAGACCGTGCCGGGTACCGGGGAGAAGGCCAAATGAATTTCTCCGAATGGCTCGAAGGCCTGAAAAAGATCAACCTCAGCGAGCTGGACATCAACAACCTGGGCGCCTGGCCGCCGGCGATCAAGACCCTGGCAGGGGCGTTGCTGCTGATCCTCATACTGGCCTTGGGCTACAACTTCCATATCAGCGACATGGGTGACCAGCTCGACCAGGCGCGCAACCAGGAGCAGACCCTCAAGGATCAGTTCGCCAGCAAGGCCTTCCAGGCGGCGAACCTGGAGGCCTATACCCAGCAGATGAAGGAAATGGAGATTTCCTTCGGCGCCATGCTGCGCCAGCTGCCCAGCGACACCGAGGTGCCTGGCTTGCTGGAAGACATTACCCGCACGGGCCTGGGCAGTGGTCTTGAGTTCGAGGAAATCAAGCTGTTGCCCGAGGTAACCCAGCAGTTCTACATAGAGCTGCCGATCCAGATCACCGTGACCGGCAACTACCACGACCTGGGCACCTTCGTCAGTGGCGTCTCCAGCCTGCCGCGCATCGTTACCCTGCATGATTTCGAGGTCAAACCGGTGGTCGACGGCAACACCACGCTGCTGCGCATGAATATCGTGGCCAAGACCTACCGCTACAACGACAGCGACAAAGCCAAGGCCCAAGGCCAGGCCCAGGACAAGGGAGCGGCCAAATGAGGGCAGTGTGCAGCCTTGTGCTGATTGCGTTCCTTGCCCTGCTGGGCGGCTGTGGCAATGGCGACTTCGATGACCTCAAGGCCTACATGGATGAGGTCAAGGCGCGCCCCAAGGGGGCCATCGAGCCTATCCCGCAGTTTGCTCCCTACGAGCCCTTCTCCTACCAGGCCGCGGCCTTGCGCAGCCCGTTCCAGCCGGCAGTCAAGATCGACCTTGCGCACCGGCAGAATGGCGGCAAGCAGGTCAAGCCCGACCCGACCCGGGTCAAGCAGTTCCTGGAAGGGTTCAACATCGAACAATTTGAAATGGTCGGCACGCTGGCCAATGAAACCGGCAAGTTCGCCCTGATGAAAGGGGCGAGCGGGGTTTACCGAATGAAGGTGGGGGATTATCTGGGGCGTAACGAGGGCCGAATCGTGGCGATCACCGATTCGCAGGTCGATATCGTCGAGATTGTCCCCGATGGCGAAGGCGGCTGGCTGGAACGGCCACGCACCATCACTTTGAAAGAACGCTCGTAATGGGCCTGGTCAAGCACGCATAGTGGAACTCGATAATGAATAGGATGCTTTCAGCCCTTGGTCTCACGCTATGGATGGCGCTGCTTTCGCCCGCCGTGATGGCGGCCACCCTGAAAACGCTGGATGTGGCGGCGTTGCCGGGGGACCGGGTCGAGCTCAAGCTGACTTTCGATACCCCGGTGCCGGCCCCACGCGGCTACACCACCGACCAGCCCGCCCGTATCGCCCTGGACCTTCCCGGCGTGAACAACGGGCTGTCCACCAAAACCCGTGACCTGGGCGTGGGCAATGCCCGTAGCGTCACCGTGGTGCAGGCCAGCGACCGTACCCGGCTGATCATCAACCTGACCAACCTGGCGCCCTATGGCACTCGGGTTGAAGGCAACAACCTGTACGTGATGATCGGCCAGGGCGCCAATAGCCTGGAGGGCAATGCAGCGGCCCCTGCGGGCGCCAGCGTGGCGCCACGCGCGGCCGTCGCCAGCGCGGCGCCTTCGCGGCCGGCCTATGCCCAACCGGCTGGCCGGGCCATTCGCAATGTCGATTTCCAGCGCGGTGCCCAGGGCGAAGGCAATGTGGTCATCGACCTCAGCGATGCCACCCTCAGTCCCGATATCCAGGAGCAGGGCAACAAGATCGTCCTGACGTTCCCCAAGACCCAGCTGCCAGACCCTTTGCGGGTGCGCCTGGACGTCAAGGATTTCGCCACGCCGGTGCAGTTCGTCAACTCGACCGTTTCGGCTGACACCGCCACCGTTACCATCGAGCCGGGTGGCACCTTCGATTATTCGGTGTTCCAGACCGACAACAAGCTGACCGTCAGCGTGCGTGAGGTGACCGCCGAGGACATCGCCCGCAAGAATGCCGACCGTTTTGTGTACACCGGCCAGAAGCTGTCGCTCAACTTCCAGGATATCGACGTGCGCTCGGTGCTGCAGTTGATCGCGGACTTCACCAACCTCAACCTGGTGGCCAGCGACACCGTTCAGGGCGGCATCACCCTGCGCCTGCAGAATGTGCCGTGGGACCAGGCCCTGGATCTGGTGCTCAAGACCAAGAACCTGGACAAGCGCAAGGTGGGCAACGTGCTGCTGGTGGCCCCGGCCGCCGAGATCGCCGCGCGTGAGCGTCAGGAGCTGGAGTCGCAGAAGCAGATCGAGGAACTGGCGCCCCTGCGCCGTGAACTGTTGCAGGTCAACTATGCCAAGGCGGCCGACATCGCCAAACTGTTCCAGTCGGTCACCAATGCCAAGGCCACGACCGATGAGCGCGGCTCGATTACCGTGGATGAGCGCACCAACAACATCATCGCTTACCAGACCCAGGACCGCCTCGACGAACTGCGGCGCATCGTTGCGCAATTGGATATTCCGGTTCGCCAGGTCATGATCGAGGCGCGCATCGTCGAGGCCAATGTCAACTACGACAAGAGCCTGGGCGTGAGCTGGAGCGGCGCCACCAATGGGACTGGCAACAACCGCTGGACCGTCGCCGGCACCCAGACCACCAGCACCAACACCTTCGTCGACCTGGGCGCCACCAGCGCCACCTCGGGTATCGGCCTGGGCTACGTGTCCAACAACCTGACACTGGACCTGCAGCTCAGCGCGATGGAGGCCAGCGGCAACGGCGAAGTGGTGTCGCAGCCCAAGGTCGTGACCTCCGACAAGGAAACCGCGCGGATCATCAAGGGTACCGAAGTGCCGTACCAGGAATCCTCTTCCAGCGGCGCTACCTCGGTGTCGTTCAAGGAGGCTTCGCTGTCGCTGGAAGTGACACCGCAGATCACCCCTGACAACCGCATCATCATGGATGTGAAGGTCAACAAGGATGAACCTGACTATGCCAACGAGCTCAACGGCGTACCGCCCATCAAGAAGAACGAGGTGAAGGCGAAGGTCCTCGTCAATGATGGCGAAACAGTGGTAATCGGGGGTGTTTTCTCCAATACCCAAACAAAAACCACCGCGAAGGTGCCATTTCTTGGTGATGTGCCGTATCTTGGCCGCCTGTTTCGATCGGATACCGTGTCCGAGGAAAAAACCGAGCTGTTGGTGTTCCTCACTCCGCGTATCATGAATAACCAGGCGATTGCTGTGAGTCGTTGATTCCGTGCGAAATTTGATACTTGTAGGGCCAATGGGTGCTGGTAAGAGCACCATTGGTCGATTGCTGGCCAAAGAGCTGCGGTTGCCGTTCAAGGATTCCGACAAGGAAATTGAGCTGCGGACCGGGGCGAACATTCCATGGATCTTCGACCAGGAAGGCGAAGCCGGTTTTCGTGACCGAGAGCAGGCCATGCTGGCCGAGCTTTCCGGCTACGATGGATTGGTGCTGGCCACCGGCGGTGGCGCGGTGATGCGCGGTGAAAACCGCCTGACCATGCGCGCTGGCGGCCGCGTGGTGTACCTGCATGCATCGGTGGCGCAGCAGGTAGGCCGTACCGCCCGGGATCGGAACCGGCCTTTGTTGCAGACCGCAGACCCGGCGGGCACCTTGCGCGCGTTGTTCGCGATTCGCGACCCGCTCTATCGCGAGATCGCCGACCTGGTGGTGGAGACCGACGAGCGGCCGCCACGCATGGTGGTACTGGACATTCTGGAGCGCCTGGCGCAGTTGCCGCCACGCTGAAACGAATCGTCATGGAGCGCTGGCCCAAATGCGCTATTCTCGGCATCCTCCCGGCTTGCCAGCCGGGGGCATGTCGACAGACAATAAAACCTGAGACAGGGCGTCGCGCCCGGCATCACTGTGGGGAAACATGCAGACACTTAAGGTCGAACTGGGCGAGCGTAGCTACCCGATCTACATTGGCGAAGGCCTGCTGGGCCAGCCTGAACTGCTGGCGCCGCACATTGCCGGGCGCCAGGTGGCCATCGTCACCAATGAGACCGTCGGCCCCCTGTACCTTGAACAACTGAGCCGCGCCCTGGGCGCTTACTCGGTGATGTCGGTGGCCCTGCCTGACGGCGAGGCCTACAAGAACTGGGAAACCCTGCAGTTGATCTTCGACGCGCTGCTCACGGCCCGTCACGACCGCCGCACCACCATCATCGCCCTGGGCGGCGGCGTGGTCGGCGACATGGCCGGTTTCGCCGCGGCCTGCTACCAGCGCGGTGTCGACTTCATTCAGGTGCCTACCACCCTGTTGTCGCAAGTCGACTCGTCGGTGGGTGGCAAGACCGGCATCAACCACCCCCTGGGCAAGAACATGGTAGGCGCCTTCTACCAGCCCAATGCCGTGGTCATCGATACTGCCAGCCTCAAGAGCCTGCCAGAACGCGAACTGTCGGCGGGCCTGGCCGAGGTCATCAAGTACGGCCTGATCTGCGATGAGCCTTTCCTGGGGTGGCTGGAAGACAATGTGGACGCCCTGCGCGCCGTTGACCAGGCAGCCCTGACCTACGCCATCAAGCGTTCCTGCGAGGCCAAGGCCGAAGTGGTGAATGCCGATGAACGCGAGACCGGCGTGCGCGCCACCCTCAACCTGGGCCACACCTTCGGCCACGCCATCGAGACCCAGATGGGCTACGGTGTATGGCTGCACGGCGAGGCCGTGGCGGCAGGCACGGTGATGGCCCTGGAAATGTCCATGCGCCTGGGCTGGATCAGCCAGCAGGCCCGCGACCGCGGCATTCGCCTGATGCAGCGCGCCGGCCTGCCGGTGGTACCGCCGGCGGACATGACCGCCGAACAGTTTCTCCAGCATATGGCCGTCGACAAGAAAGTGATCGACGGTCGCATGCGCCTGGTGTTGTTGCGCCACCTCGGTGAAGCCGTGGTGACCGACGATTATCCGACTGAAGTTCTTCAAGCCACGCTGGCGGCGGATTACCGCGCCATCGCGGCTTCGCTTTGAGGTAAGAGAGTTCCATGACACTGCACGCCGATGAGGCCTTTCTGGGCCACTACCAACTGGACCATGACCCCTTCGCGGCCCGGGTGCCGGGCTTCAAGTTCTTCCCGGCCCAGCGCAAGCCGGTGCTGGGGCAATTGCACCACCTGGCACGCTATAGCCAGTTGCTGCTGGTAGTGACTGGCCCGGAGGGCAGCGGCAAGACCCTGCTGCGCCAGGCGCTGGTGGCCAGCACCAACAAGCAGTCGGTGCAAAGCGTGGTGGTTTCGGCCCGCGGTGCCGGCGACGCGGCCGCGGTGCTCACCCAGGTTGCCCAGGCGCTGAATGTCGCCAAGGCCGATACCCAGCACATCCTGGCCCAGGTGGTGCAACTGGCGCTGACCGGCCAGGAGGTGTACCTGCTGGTGGACGACGCGGAACAACTTGACGAATCCGCACTCGAAGCCCTGCTGACGTTGGCAGCCGGTACCCCGGAAGGTCGCCCGCACGTGTTCCTGTTCGGCGAGGTTTCGGTACTCGACGGGCTGGAACGCCTGAGCGCCGAGCAGGAGCTGTTCCACGTTATCGAGCTGCAACCGTACAGTGTCGAGGAAACCCGCGAGTACCTGGCCCAGCGACTGGAAGGGGCCGGGCAGGGAATCCAACTCTTTACCAATGATCAGATTTCCGACATTCACGAAAACTCGGAAGGCTGGCCAGGTGCGATCAACCAGGTCGCCCGTGATGCCATGATCGAGGCCATGATCGCTAGCCGCTCTGCGGTGAAGCGTCCATCTATGGGGTTCAAAATGCCGAAAAAACACGTACTGGCACTGACCGGGGTTGTCGTGGTTGCCGTGGCAGCAGCGGCCTTGCTGCCTGGCCACAAGGCCGCCAATGCCCCCACCGCGCCGGCCACCGAGCAGGCGCAACTGCCGCTTGGCCAAGGCACGCCGAGCAACGCCCAGGCCAACCAGGACGGCAACGCCGCCATCGAGTTCGCTGGCAATTCCAAGCCCATGCCGCTGCCGCTGGTCGGCCAGTCGCAACCCGTGATGCGCGGCCCGCTGGCCGAGGCCGCGGGTTCGGGTGACGGCGACGAAGGCACGCCCATCGCCAATGGCTCTACACCGCCCCCTACCGTGACCACGTCGGCACCGCCGCCGGGTGTTCCGGCCGGCCCCGCCGCTACCCCTGTACCGGCCCCGGCACCCGTTGCGGCCGCGCGCCCAGCACCGGCCCCTGCGCCTGCCCCGGCGCACAAGGCCCCGGTACAGGTCGCTACCGCCAAGCCCGAGCACAAGCCGGTGGAGAAGAAACCCGAGCCTGTGGCCGCGGCAAAGCCCGCCGCCGGTGGCGCGGGTGCTGGCTGGTACAAGGGCCAGGCCGCTGGCAACTACGTGGTGCAGATCCTGGGCACCAGCAACGAAGCCACTGCCCAGAACTACGTGAAGGAGCAGGGTGGCGAGTACCGTTATTTCAAGAAAACCCTGCAAGGCAAACCGCTGTACGTGATCACTTACGGCAGCTTCCCGAGCCGCGATGCAGCGGTTGCCGCCATCAAGAACTTGCCAGCGAAGGTCCAGGCTGGTAAACCTTGGCCCAGAAGTGTCGCCAGCGTCCAACAAGACCTGGCATCGACGCGCTGAATGCCTCCAGGCCGTGACCCTACTGCGGACACGGCCTGGCCCGGTGGCACCATCCCCGCCACCCCGCTGAGCGTCTCCTGATACGACCACGAAGCTTGCTGCGCACCACGCGGCAGGCTTTTGCGTCCCAGACTGCCCGTGGTTATCCCCATTGCAGTCCAGGCTGATAAGCTTCAGACTCAAGCAACGTTGCTATCACAACCCATTGCTTAAAACTTATAGAATTGCGACATGATTTTGTGCGGGATCGCCGCTCAAATTTGTGGGCGACCCTGTCGCTGTGTACAATGACCTCCCTTTTGCCCCTGCAAAGCTGGCGTACGTTCGGCGCGGTTGGTAAGCGGTTGAATTGAAAAGAATTTGCCTCCACAGGAGGCAGCCTGGTGAGAAAGTGTCTATGAAAACAGGTCTGTACCAACCCGATGAATTCAAGGACAACTGTGGTTTTGGGCTGATTGCCCATATGACTGGCGAGCCCAGTCACCACCTGTTGCAAACAGCCATCGAAGCGCTGACCTGCATGACCCACCGCGGTGGGATCAACGCGGACGGCAAGACCGGCGACGGTTGTGGCCTGCTGATGCAGAAGCCCGACCAGTTCCTGCGCGCCATGGCCCAGGAAACCTTCGGCGTCGAACTGCCCAAGCAGTACGCCGTAGGCATGGTGTTCCTGAACCAGGACGACGCCCGCGCCGAAGCTGCCCGCGAAAACATGAACCGCGAGATCCTCGCCGCTGGCCTGAAGCTGATCGGCTGGCGCCAGGTGCCGATCGACACCAGCGTGCTCGGCCGCCTGGCCTTGGAGCGCCTGCCGAAGATCGAACAGGTGTTCATTGGTGGTGAAGGCCTGAGCGATCAGGAATTCGCCATCAAGCTGTTCAGTGCCCGTCGCCGTTCGTCGGTGGCCAACGCCGCCGACACCGACCACTACATCTGCAGCTTTTCGCACAAGACCATCATCTATAAAGGCCTGATGATGCCGCGTGACCTCGCGGCCTTCTTCCCGGACCTGAGCGACGAACGCCTGCAGACCGCCATCGCGGTCTTCCACCAGCGTTTCTCCACCAACACCCTGCCGAAGTGGCCGCTGGCCCAGCCTTTCCGGTTCCTCGCCCACAACGGCGAGATCAACACCATCACTGGCAACCGCAACTGGGCCCAGGCCCGTCGCACCAAGTTCGCCAATGACCTGATCCCGGACCTGGAAGAGCTCGGCCCGCTGGTCAACCGCGTGGGCTCCGACTCCTCCAGCATGGACAATATGCTGGAGCTGATGGTCACCGGCGGCATCGACCTGTTCCGCGGCGTGCGTATGCTGATTCCGCCAGCCTGGCAGAACGTCGAGACCATGGACCCCGACCTGCGGGCGTTCTATGAGTACAACTCCATGCACATGGAGCCGTGGGACGGCCCGGCCGGCATCGTGATGACCGAGGGTCGCCACGCCGTCTGCCTGCTGGACCGCAACGGCCTGCGCCCGGCGCGCTGGGTCACCACCAAGAACGGCTACATCACCCTGGCGTCGGAGATCGGCGTGTGGGACTACAAGCCCGAGGACGTCATCGCCAAGGGCCGCGTCGGCCCGGGCCAGATCTTCGCGGTGGACACCGAGACCGGCCAGATCCTCGACACTGATGCCATCGACAACCGCCTGAAGTCGCGCCACCCGTACAAGCAGTGGCTGCGCAAAAGTGCCCTGCGCATTCAGGCCACCATGGAAGACAACGACCACGGTTCGTCCTTCTACAGCCCGGACCAGCTCAAGCAGTACATGAAAATGTACCAGGTCACCTTCGAAGAGCGTGACCAGGTGCTGCGCCCGTTGGGCGAGCAGGGTTACGAGGCCGTGGGTTCCATGGGCGACGACACGCCGATGGCGGTGCTGAGCCAGCGCGTGCGTACGCCGTACGACTACTTCCGCCAGCAGTTCGCGCAGGTCACCAACCCGCCGATCGACCCGCTGCGCGAAGCCATCGTGATGTCCCTGGAGATTTGCCTGGGCGCCGAGCGCAACATTTTCCAGGAGTCGCCTGAGCATGCTTCGCGCGTGATCCTCAGCTCGCCGGTCATTTCCCCGGCCAAGTGGCGCTCGCTGATGAACCTCGACCTGCCGGGCTTCTCCCGCCAGATCATCGACCTGAACTACGACGAGAGCGTGGGGCTGGAAGCAGCCGTGCGCAACATCGCCGACCAGGCCGAAGAAGCCGTGCGCGCCGGCCACACCCAGATCGTGCTGAGCGACCGCCACATTGCCCCAGGCAAGTTGCCGGTTCACGCTTCGCTGGCCACTGGCGCGGTGCACCACCGTCTGACCGAGAAAGGCCTGCGTTGCGACAGTAACATCCTGGTTGAAACCGCTACGGCTCGCGACCCGCACCATTTCGCCGTGCTGATCGGCTTTGGCGCCTCGGCGGTCTACCCGTTCCTGGCTTACGAAGTGCTGGGCGACCTGATCCGTACCGGTGAAGTGCTGGGCGACCTCTACGAGGTGTTCAAGAACTACCGCAAGGGCATCACCAAGGGCCTGCTCAAGATCCTGTCGAAGATGGGTATCTCCACGGTCGCGTCCTACCGCGGTGCGCAGCTGTTCGAAGCCATCGGCCTGTCCGAGGAAGTCTGCAACCTGAGCTTCCGTGGTGTGCCAAGCCGTATCAAGGGTGCGCGTTTCGTCGACATCGAAGCCGAACAGAAGGCCTTGGCTACCGAAGCCTGGAGCGCGCGCAAGCCGATCCAGCAAGGCGGGCTGCTGAAGTTCGTGCACGGTGGCGAATACCACGCCTACAACCCAGACGTGGTCAACACCCTGCAAGCCGCCGTGCAGCAGGGCGACTACGAGAAATTCAAGGAATACACCGCGCTGGTGGACAACCGCCCGGTGTCGATGATCCGCGACCTGTTCAAGGTCAAGGAGCTGGACACCCCGCTGGCCATCGACGAAATCGAGCCGCTGGAAGCCATTCTGCAGCGCTTCGACTCGGCGGGTATTTCCCTGGGCGCGCTATCGCCAGAGGCCCACGAGGCCCTGGCCGAGGCCATGAACCGCCTGGGTGCCCGCTCCAACTCCGGTGAGGGCGGCGAAGATCCTGCCCGCTACGGCACCATCAAAAGCTCCAAGATCAAGCAGGTTGCCACCGGCCGTTTCGGCGTGACCCCCGAGTACCTGGTCAACGCCGAAGTGCTGCAGATCAAGGTAGCCCAGGGCGCCAAGCCAGGCGAGGGCGGCCAGTTGCCAGGCGGTAAGGTCAACGGCCTGATCGCCAAGCTGCGCTATGCGGTTCCAGGCGTGACCCTGATCTCGCCACCGCCGCACCACGACATCTACTCGATCGAAGATTTGTCGCAGCTGATTTTCGACCTGAAACAGGTCAACCCTCAGGCGCTGGTTTCGGTGAAACTGGTGGCCGAGGCGGGCGTGGGCACCATCGCCGCCGGCGTGGCCAAGGCCTATGCCGACCTGATCACCATCTCCGGCTATGACGGCGGTACCGGCGCATCGCCGCTGACCTCCATCAAGTACGCGGGCGCACCGTGGGAACTGGGCCTGGCCGAGACCCACCAGACCCTGCGTGGCAACGACTTGCGCGGCAAGGTGCGGGTACAGACCGACGGCGGCCTGAAAACCGGCCTCGACGTGATCAAGGCAGCCATCCTCGGCGCCGAGAGCTTCGGCTTCGGCACCGCGCCGATGATCGCCCTGGGCTGCAAATACCTGCGCATCTGCCACCTGAACAACTGCGCCACCGGCGTGGCTACCCAGAACGACAAGCTGCGCAAGGACCACTACATCGGCACCGTCGACATGGTCATCAACTTCTTCACTTACGTGGCAGAAGAGACACGCGAATGGCTGGCCAGGCTGGGCGTGCGCTCGCTGGGCGAGCTGATCGGCCGTACCGACCTGCTCGAAGTGCTGGAAGGCCAGACCGCCAAGCAGAACCACCTGGACCTGACGCCGTTGCTGGGCAGCTCGCACATTCCGGCCGACAAGCCGCAGTTCTGCGAGGTGGACCGCAACCCGCCGTTCGACCAGGGGCTGCTTGCCGAGCAGATGGTCGACCTGGCCAAGGCCGCCATCGCTGGCAAGACCGGCGGCGACTACAGCCTGGATATCTGCAACTGCGACCGTTCCATCGGTGCGCGCATCTCGGGTGAGATCGCCCGTGCCTATGGCAATCAGGGCATGGCCGGGGCGCCGATCACCTTCCGCTTCAACGGTACCGCGGGCCAGAGCTTCGGCGTATGGAACGCCGGTGGCCTGAACATGTACCTGGAAGGCGATGCCAACGACTACGTGGGCAAGGGCATGACTGGCGGCAAGCTGGTCATCGTTCCGCCAAAAGGCAGCCCGTTCAAGACTCAGGAAAGCGCCATCATCGGCAACACCTGCCTGTACGGCGCCACCGGCGGCAAGCTGTTCGCCGCAGGCACCGCAGGCGAGCGTTTCGCCGTGCGCAACTCCGGTGCCCACACCGTGGTGGAAGGCACTGGCGATCACTGCTGCGAATACATGACCGGTGGTTTCGTCTGCGTGTTGGGCAAGACCGGCTACAACTTCGGCTCCGGCATGACCGGTGGTTTCGCCTACGTGCTGGACCTGGACAACACCTTCGTTGACCGCGTCAACCACGAGCTGGTGGAAATCCAGCGCATCAGCGGCGAAGCGATGGAGGCCTACCGTAGCCACATCGAACGCGTGCTGGCCGAATACGTGGCAGAAACCGACAGCGAGTGGGGCCGTAACGTCTGGGAAAACCTGGATGACTACCTGCGCCGTTTCTGGTTGGTCAAGCCCAAGGCTGCCAGCTTGAAATCGTTGCTCACCAGCACCCGTGCCAACCCGCAGTGATATGCGCCTGAAGAAGTTGATGAGGTTTTAAAATGGCTGAACGTCTGAATAATGACTTCCAGTTCATCGAGGTCGGGCGCAAGGATCCGAAGAAGAAACTGTTGCGTCAGCGCAAGAAAGAGTTCGTGGAAATCTACGAACCCTTCAAACCCCAGCAGTCGGCCGACCAGGCCCACCGCTGCCTGGGTTGCGGTAACCCGTATTGCGAATGGAAGTGCCCGGTGCACAACTTCATTCCCAACTGGCTGAAATTGGTGGCCGAGGGCAACATCCTGGCCGCCGCCGAACTGTCGCACCAGACCAACACCCTGCCGGAAGTGTGCGGCCGTGTGTGCCCGCAGGACCGCCTGTGCGAGGGTGCCTGCACCCTGAACGACGGCTTCGGCGCGGTGACCATCGGTTCGGTGGAGAAGTACATCACTGACACCGCCTTCGCCATGGGCTGGCGCCCGGACATGTCCAAGGTCAAGCCGACTGGCAAGCGTGTCGCCATCATCGGCGCCGGCCCTGCCGGCCTGGGCTGTGCCGACGTGCTGGTGCGCGGCGGCGTGACCCCGGTGGTGTTCGACAAAAACCCGGAAATCGGTGGCCTGCTGACCTTCGGCATCCCCGAGTTCAAGCTGGAAAAGACCGTGCTGAGCAATCGTCGCGAAGTCTTCACCGGCATGGGCATCGAGTTCCGCCTGAACACCGAGGTGGGCAAGGACGTGACCATGGAGCAACTGCTCGAAGAATACGATGCCGTATTCATGGGCATGGGCACCTACACCTACATGAAGGGCGGCTTCCCGGGTGAAGACCTGCCGGGCGTGCACGATGCGCTGGACTTCCTGATCGCCAACGTCAACCGCAACCTGGGCTTTGAAAAGTCGCCGGAAGACTTTGTCGATATGAAAGGCAAGAAGGTCGTGGTACTGGGCGGTGGCGACACGGCGATGGACTGCAACCGCACGTCCATCCGCCAGGGCGCCAAGGCCGTTACCTGTGCTTACCGCCGTGACGAAGCGAACATGCCGGGCTCGCGCAAAGAGGTGAAGAACGCCAAGGAAGAGGGTGTGAAGTTCCTCTACAACCGCCAGCCCATCGCCATTGTGGGTGAAGACAAGGTCGAAGGCGTGAAGGTGGTCGAGACCCGCCTTGGCGAGCCTGATGCCCGTGGCCGTCGCAGCCCCGAGCCGATCCCCGGTTCCGAAGAGATCATCCCGGCCGACGCCGTGGTCATCGCCTTCGGTTTCCGCCCGAGCCCGGCGCCGTGGTTCGAGCAGTTCAGCATCCAGACCGACAGCCAGGGCCGCGTGGTTGCCCCGGAACAAGGCAAGTTCAAGCACCAGACCAGCAACCCGAAGATCTTCGCCGGCGGCGACATGGTCCGCGGTTCGGACCTGGTGGTCACGGCTATCTTCGAAGGCCGCAACGCCGCCGAAGGTATCCTGGACTATCTGGAAGTGTGATGCCCCCCGTGGGACCGGGCGAAGCTCGGGAAACAGCCACCGCGCAGTCCCAGTGACCATGCGGGGCGGTCTTCCCGAGCTTCGCCCGGTCCCACAAATCGCCCCGATAGATAAAAGGCACGGCCCACGCCGTGCCTTTTGCGTTCCAGTCTGGGAAAATGCCGGCACTTATCTGCCGGATGCTCCCATGACTGCCCTGAAGAACGACCGTTTCCTCCGTGCCCTGCTCAAGCAACCTGTCGACGTCACCCCCGTGTGGATGATGCGTCAGGCCGGTCGCTACCTGCCTGAATACCGCGCCAGCCGCGCCAAGGCCGGTGATTTCATGAGCCTGTGCATGAACCCGGCGTTCGCCTGCGAGGTCACCCTGCAGCCGCTGGAGCGCTACCCGCTGGACGCGGCCATCCTGTTCTCCGACATCCTCACCATCCCGGACGCCATGGGCCAGGGCCTGTACTTCGAGACCGGCGAAGGCCCGCGCTTCAGGAAAGTGGTCAGCACCCTGGCCGACATCGAAGCCCTGCCTGTCCCCGACCCGCAAAAAGACCTGGGCTACGTGATGGACGCCGTCAGCACCATCCGCCGCGAGCTCAACGGCCGCGTGCCGCTGATTGGCTTCTCGGGCAGCCCCTGGACCCTGGCCACCTACATGGTCGAAGGCGGCTCGTCGAAAGACTTCCGCAAGACCAAGGCCATGCTTTACGACAACCCCCAGGCCATGCACCTGCTGCTGGACAAGCTGGCCCAGTCGGTCACCAGCTACCTCAACGGCCAGATCCTGGCTGGCGCCCAGGCGGTGCAGATCTTCGACACCTGGGGCGGCAACCTGTCGGCCGCGGCGTACCAGGAGTTCTCCCTGGCCTACATGAAGAAAATCGTCAGCGGCCTGATTCGCGAACACGAAGGCCGCAAGGTGCCGGTCATCCTGTTCACCAAGAACGGCGGCCTGTGGCTGGAAAGCATCGCCGACGCTGGCGCCGATGCCCTGGGCCTGGACTGGACGTGCGACCTGGGCGAAGCCCGTCGCCGCGTGGGCAACAAGGTGGCCCTGCAAGGTAACATGGACCCGACCGTACTGTACGCCAAGCCCGAAGCCATCCGTGCTGAAGTGGCGCGTATCCTGGCCAGCTACGGCAACGGCACGGGCCACGTGTTCAACCTGGGCCACGGCATCACCCCGGAAGTGGACCCGGAGCATGCTGGTGCTTTCATCAACGCGGTGCACGAGTTCTCGGCGCAGTACCACCAGTAAGCGCGTCCTGAACCCAACAAGCGCCCGGCCCATGCCGGGCGTTTTTGGTACGGGCGTCATAAAAATTCACGATCAAGAAGCATTTCCATCTGGCATTTGCGGTAGCATTCCGTCTCCGCAAAAAAGGTGGCCTAATCATGGCATCGAAAATCTATTCGCCAGCCCAGGTGCTGCTGCACTGGCTGTCGGCAGCGTTCATCCTCTGGGCGTTGGTGATGGGCTTCTCGGTGATGCTGCTGGACGTTACCCCGGGCTTCAAGGCGACCATCGCCGGCCTCAACGTCTCCTTGTCGATCCTGTTCATTCCCGTGTTCGCCCTGCGCACCTGGTTGCGCCTGGGGCACGTACGCCGCTATGGCCACCGCCCGGGCGAACAGGTGGCCGGGGTTATCCACAACGTCATCTACGCCGTCACCGCCCTGGTACTGCTGACGGGCGTGCTGATGATGGACCGGCCCATCCAGGTGTTCGACTGGCTGACCTTGCCGCAACCCATCCTTGACCCCGAGTGGGATCACCGCTTCCACACCCTGCACGCCGGCTGCAATGTGCTGCTGGGGCTGCTGGTGGCGTTGCATGTGCTGGCGGTGGTCAAGCATGAGGCGGTGGGGAAGCCGGTTCTGCGGCGTATGCTGGTCACTCGCTAAACACCGGGACATTGCTGCTACAAGGCTCGCGTAGCAGCGGACCTGGCCGCGTCACTGACGCCGCGCTGCATCAGGTATACCGCATGTGCCGCCGACGCGGCCGGGTCCGCTGCTACACGGCCGGCGCACAACTTTCCAATCAGGCTTTGCCCAGCGCTAACGGCGCCAACTTCGCCAACCGCGCCGCCACCATCAGCGCCACCACCAGCAATGCCCCGATAAACGCCCCAACTCCATTCCACCCGCCATAGTTCCAAGCCACCCCGCCCAAGGTTCCCGCCACGCTGGACCCCACGTAATAACTGAACAGGTACAGCGATGAAGCCTGCCCCTTGGCCTTGGTAGCCCGGCGGCCGATCCAGCTGCTGGCCACCGAGTGGGCGCCGAAGAAGCCGAAGGTGAACATCAGCATGCCGACGATGATCACCGGCAACGGGCTGAGCAGGGTGGCCAGCAGGCCGGCGAACATCAGGGTGATGCTCATCCAGAACACTTTGCGCCGGCCATGCTGGTCGGCCAGGGCGCCAACCTTGGCCGAGCTGTAGATGCCCGCCAGGTACACCACCGACAGCAGGCCCACCAGCGCCTGGCTCATGTGGTACGGGCCGGCCAGCAGGCGGTAGCCGATGTAGTTGAACAGGGTGACGAAGGCGCCCATCAACAGGAAGGCTTCAAGAAACAGCCACGGCAGGCCGGCGTCCTTGAAGTGCATGGTGAAGCCTTCCAGCAGGCCCCGCGGGTTCATTTTGCGCGGACGGAAGTTGCGCGACTGCGGGAGGATTTTCACGAACACCAGGGCCGCGATCAGCGCTAGGCCGCCGATGACCAGCATCGCCGTGTGCCAGCTGACGAAGTCGATCAGCACGCCGCTGATCAAGCGTCCGCTCATGCCGCCGATGGCGTTGCCGCCGATGTACAGGCCCATGGCCAAGCCAATGTGCTGGGGGTGAATCTCTTCGCTCAGGTAGGTCATGGCCACGGCCGCCAAACCGCTGAGGGACAGCCCCGTCAGGGCGCGCATCACCAACACGCCTTGCCAGGTGGGCATCAAGGCGCTGGCCAGCGTGCACAGGGCAGCGGCGAACAGCGCGAAGACCATCACCGGCTTGCGGCCAATGGCGTCGGAGATGGGCCCGGTAATCAGCAGCCCGATGGCCAGCATGCCGGTGGACACTGACAGGATCAGGCTGCTTTGCGCGGCATTGATGCCAAACTCGTGGGACAGGATCGGCATCATCGGCTGCACGCAGTACAGCAGCGCGAAGGTGGCGAAGCCACCGGAGAACAGCGCCAGCACGGTACGCATGAACAGCGGTGTGCCTTTCTCGATATAGGCCTCGCTCAGGTCCGCAGCGACCTCGGCGAGGGTGGTAGGGGGTATTGCTTGATGCTGGGGTGCAGCGGCAGTTTTCACGCGGGCCTCGGTAGGGTGCGACCGATTGGAAGGTAGGAAAAAGCTTATAGCTGGCTAATCATTCTTTCCAATATATTGTTCGACCTGTTTGATAGCTTTAACGACTTGATCGAGGGCGCCATGGAACTGCGACACCTGCGTTATTTCATTGCCGTGGCCGAAGAGCTGCATTTCGGCCGTGCAGCAGAGGTGCTGGGCATCTCCCAGCCACCACTCAGCCAGCAGATCCAGGCACTTGAACAGGAAGTAGGGGCGCGGCTGTTCGAGCGTACCAACCGTCGGGTGGCACTGAGCGAAGCTGGGCGGTTGTTCCTGGAGGAAGCGCGGCTGGTGTTGGCGCAGGTGGACAAAGCTGCGAACGTGGCCCGGCGTGCGCAGTTGGGCGAGCTGGGGGAGATGAAGATCGGTTTCACCTCATCGGCGCCGTTCAATTCCGGCATTCCCAAGGCGATCTACGCTTTTCGTCAGGCCTTCCCGGCCGTGCACCTGAACCTCGAAGAGATGAGCAGCAAGGGCGTGGCCGATGCATTGGTGGATGAGACCATTGAGGTAGGTCTGATTCGCCCGTTACCACTGCCTGATTCGCTGACCTGGGTAGAGCTGTTCAGCGAGCCTCTGGTGGCACTGCTCAACGCCGACCACCCCCTGGCGCAGGATAGCGAGGCGGGCTTGTACATGAATGCCCTGGCCGAAGAACCGTTCGTGTTCTTCCCCCGCAGCTATGGCAGCGGGTTATACGCGCAGTTGATCAGCCTGGCGACCCAGGCTGGCTTCAGCCCGCACTTCGCCCAGGAGGCTGGCGAGGCCATGACCATCATTGGCCTGGTGTCGGCCGGCCTGGGGGTGTCGGTGCTGCCGGCCTCATACCAGTCCATGCGCATCGAGGGGGTGGTGTACCGCAAATTGCTGGACCCCGAGGCGGTAACGTCGGTGTGGCTTGTGCAGCGCAAAGCCAATACATCCGCCATGGCCAAGGCCTTTGTGGACATCGTGACGCGACAGTCAACCCGTTAACAAATGGTCGAAACGGTGCGTTCAAGTTGTAGTGGCCCAGGCCGATGACTACAGAGCGAGTTATCCTCCTGGAGCCCCTATGAACGTTCGTCAGCTGCGCATCTCAACCCGTGCTTTCCTCAGCTTTGGCCTGATCAGCCTGCTGATGCTGGGCTTCGGTCTGTTTTCCATGAACCAGATCACGCACATGCGTGAGGCGGTCATTCATACCGAAGAGGTTTCCCATGCCGGCACGCGTTGGTTGGGCAGCATTCGTGACAACTCGCTGGGCATCCGCGTATTGACCTTTCGCCTGATGCTCAACCGTGACCCAGCCGTGCTGCGCCCCGCGCTGGACCGCATGACCTTCCTGCGCGGCGAGCTGGACAAGGCCTTGCAAGGCTATACCCCGATCGTGCCAGAGGCCGCGCGTTCACAGTTCGCGCAACTGCAGAGTGTGGTCTCCCGTTACCAGGAGCAACTGACCCGCTACCAGGCGCTTTCGGATCAGGGTGACACTCAGGGCATGCTGGCGCTGCTCAACGGCCCGATCCAGGACCTTTCCGATCAGACCGGCAACCTGTTCAATGAGCTGGTGAAGATCAACCTGCAGGAATCGGGGATCTATACCACGGCGGCGAAGGCGCGTTATGAGACCGCGATACAGACCACCATTGCCGTGTTGGCCGTTGTCTTCCTGCTGACCGTCCTGCTCGCCTGGACCTTGACCCGCAGCATCGTCAAACCGCTGGAAGAGGCGGTCACCGCTGCCGGGCGTATCGCCAAGGGCGACCTCACGGGGCGCATCAATGTCGAGGGGGAGGACGAGGCTGCCGACCTGCTGAAGTCGTTGGTCAACATGCAGAAAAGCCTGATCGACACCCTGCGGCTGATCGGTGACTCGTCGCACCAGTTGGCCGCTGCTTCGGAAGAAATGACCGCCATCACCAACCAGACCTCCGGCGACCTGAACAACCAGAATGCCGAGATCCAGCAAGCTGCCACTGCGGTCAACGAGATGACCGCCGCGGTAGAGGAAGTGGCGCGCAATGCCGTGTCCACCGCCGATGCGTCCAACGCCTCGACCAAGACCGCTCAGTTGGGCCGTGAGCGCGTCGACACCACCATCAGCGCCATCCAGCGCATGGGCAAGCGGGTGGAAGACGCTTCGGAGCAGGTCAAGGAGCTGGCGGCCCATTCCCAGGACATCGGCAAGATCCTCGATGTGATTCGTGGCGTGGCCGAGCAGACCAACCTGCTGGCCCTCAACGCTGCCATCGAGGCGGCCCGTGCGGGCGAGGCGGGCCGTGGTTTTGCCGTGGTGGCCGACGAGGTACGTGCCCTGGCAGGCCGTACCCAGACCTCCACCCAGGAAATCGAACAAATGGTCGCTGCCATCCAGCAGGGTACCGCCAAGGTGGTGGAAACCATGCAGGCCAACAATGATCAGGCGCTGTCCACCCTGGACACCGCGAAGACCGCCGGTACCGCCCTGGACGAAATCGCCGCGGCGATTTCGCTGATCCACGAGCGCAACATGGTCATCGCCAGCGCCTCGGAAGAACAGGCCCAGGTCGCACGTGAAATTGACCGCAACCTGGTCAACATCCGCGATTTGTCGATCCAGACATCCGAAGGGGCGGGGCAGATCGATGAAGCCAGCCAGTCGTTGTCGGGCTTGTCCCATGACCTGAAGAACATGGTGGGCCGCTTCCAGCTCTGACCGCAGGGCGCGGGCCTGCTTGCAGCAGGCCCCCTCTGATCCAAAGGTGCTGGCTAATGCCTGGACAAGGCATCTACACTGGCCCATTCACTGGAACACGGAGGTCTTCCCATGCGGCGTGTGGTGTTCAATCAGAAAGGTGGCGTAGGCAAATCCAGCATTGCCTGCAATCTGGCAGCTGTCAGCGCGCAGGAGGGCTATCGCACCCTGCTGATCGACCTGGATGCACAAGCCAACTCGACCCAGTACCTGACCGGGCTGACGGGCGAGGACATCCCCATGGGCATCGCCGACTTCTTCAAGCAGACCCTGTCTTCCGGGCCGTTTGCCAAGAAAAATACGGTGGACATCTACGAGACCCCTTTCGACAACCTGCACGTGGTCACCGCCACGGCCGAGCTGGCAGACCTGCAGCCCAAGCTCGAGGCCAAGCACAAGATCAACAAGCTGCGAAAGCTGCTGGACGAGATCGCCGAAGATTACGACCGCATCTACATCGACACGCCACCAGCGCTGAACTTCTATGCGGTGTCCGCCTTGATCGCCGCCGACCGGGTTTTGATCCCGTTTGACTGCGACAGCTTCTCTCGCCAGGCGCTGTATGGCTTGATTGCCGAGATCGGTGAACTGCGCGACGACCACAATGAAGACCTGGAAGTGGAAGGCATCGTCGTCAACCAGTTCCAGACGCGCGCCAGCCTGCCGCAGCAGATGCTCGACGAGCTTATTGCCGAGGGCCTGCCGGTGTTGCCGGTGTACCTCAACAGTTCGGTGCGCATGCGCGAATCACATCAGGCCAGCAAGCCGCTGATTCATCTGGACCCGCGGCACAAACTGACCCAACAGTTCGTCGAGTTGCATCATCTGCTGGAAAACCCCGCCGCTTAAATACCCTGGGATCCGAGCCAGGCCAACAATTGCGGCAGCGGGAACGCGCCGCTCTGGCGCGCCACTTCGCGGCCGTTCCGGAACAGGATCAGGCTGGGGATCGACCGGATGCCCAATTGCCCCGCCAATGGCTGATTGGCCTCGCTGTCCAGTTTGGCCAGGCGGCAGCGACCAATGAGCTGGCCAGCGGCCTGCTCGAAGATGGGGGCGAAGGACTTGCACGGCCCACACCACTCGGCCCACACATCCACCAGCAACGGAAGGTCGCCCTTGATCTGGCTGGGGTAGTCGCCCTGGGTCAAGTCGAAGGGTTTGTCCAAAATCACCTCACCCTTGCAGCGCCCGCACTTGGGCGAGTCGCCCAAGCGTTCGGCGGGGATGCGGTTGAGGCCGTTGCAGTGGGGGCAGGGGATAACCAGGGGGTCGGGCATGAATGCGTCCTCAGGCTGAAGTGTGGTTCATTCTACCTCTGTCCTCGACTGTTGGAATCCAGGACCAATCCTACATCCGACCAAGAAATATCGCATTTTGCTATTTTATGAGTTGTGCCATCGTTACTCGCATAGCAAAATGCGATGCGGACGGTGGAATGCACGTTATCAGTGAGAAGCGTATTTGGCAGGCTAAAGAGCATTGGCCTCGCGCCGCCGCAGCTTTGGATGCTTGGTACCGTTTAATGAAAGGCGTTTGCCCGGAAGATTTCGCGGCGATGAAAGGGAGTTTCCCGGTAACGGACAAGGTTGGCGACTTGCACGTATTTGACATCGGCGGCAACAAGCTGAGGCTGATCGCGATCGTCAGGTATCGCAGTCAGCGTATCTATATTCGATCCATACTGGACCACGCCCAGTATTCAAAGGGCAAGTGGGAGGAGGAGGCGTTTTGAACCCTTCGATCAAGTTCGCCACCGAGCATTGGCACTTACTGTCACCATTGCTGGCAAAGCCGGCGTCGGAGCAAGACTACGACGCACTTGTAGCTTCATTGGACGAGCTGTTGGCGCTGACCGGTAGTGACGAGAACCACCCCTTGTCCGGGCTGGTCGACCACATGGGCGACCTTGTCGCCGCCTATGATCGCGAACACCGCCCCATGCCAAAGGCGCCGGGGAGCGAGGTCCTCAGGTTTTTGCTGGACCAGCATCACCTCAAGCAGAGTGATTTGCCTGAGGTCGGCAGCCAATCGGTGATCTCTGAAATCCTCAATGGCAAGCGTCAACTCAACCTTCGTCAGATCCGGGCGCTATCGATCCGATTCAAGGTGTCAGCCGAAGTGTTCCTCTAGGAAGAACAACTGATCTCCAGATGCTTGCCCCACTCCGGCGGCCGCTGCGCATAGGCCTCCATGCCCGCCTGTTCGTCGAACGGCCGGGACAGCATGGTGTGCAGGCGGCGGACTTCTTCGTAGTCGCCTTTTTGCGCGGCATCAATGGCGTTTTGCGCCAGGTAGTTGCGCAGCACGTACAGCGGGTTCACCGCGTGCATGCGCGCGGTGCGGTGTTCATTCGCTGCCTCGCCCTCCACCCGCGCCACGTAACCCGCCGCCCAGCGGTCGAACCCTTCGCGGTCGACGAAGTCGTCACGCAATACCGCCACCGCCTGCGCGGCCGGCTGGTCACCCAGGCGGCGGAAGAACAGGTGGTAGTCCACGCCGCTGTTCTGCATCAGCCGCAGCAGGGCTTCGATCATGGCCTTGTCGCCGTCGTCCGCGCGGGTGAAGCCCAGGCGCCGACGCATCAGGTCCAGGTAATGGGCCTCGTACAGGGGCAGGAACAGATCCAGGGTCTCGCGCAGCGCTTCCACGCTGATGAACGGCGTGAGGGCCTGGGCCAGGGCGCTGAGGTTCCAGTGGGCGATGGGCACCTGGTTGCTGTAGCTGTAGCGCCCTTCATGGTCCGAATGGTTGCAGATGAAATGGGCGTCGAAGTCGTCGAGGAAGGCATACGGGCCGAAGTCGAAGGTAATGCCCAGGATCGACATGTTGTCAGTGTTCATCACCCCGTGGCAAAAGCCGTAGGCCTGCCATTTGGCGATGAGCTCGGCGTTGCGCTCCACCACGGTGCGGAACATGGCCAAGTAAGGTTCGGGTTGCTCCAGGCACTCGGGGAAGTGCATGGCCAGCACGTGCTCGCCCAGCACCTTGGCCTGCTCCGGCTGCTTGGTGTAGTAGAAGTACTCGAAGTGGCCGAAGCGCACGTGGCTGGGTGCCAGGCGCAGCAGCATGGCCGCCCGCTCCTGGGTTTCGCGCCACACCGCGGTATCGGAGCCGATCACGCACAGCGCGCGGCTGCTGGGGATGCCCAGGGCGTGCAAGGCCTCAGAGGCGAGGAATTCGCGGATCGAGGAGCGCAGCACCGCGCGGCCATCGCCCATGCGCGAGTAGGGCGTCAGGCCGGCGCCCTTGAGGTGCAGGTCCCAATGCTCTCCCGCCTGGTTGTAGACCTCGCCCAGCAGCAGCCCGCGGCCATCGCCCAGGCGCGGGCTGTAGCCGCCGAACTGGTGGCCCGAATACACCATCGCCCGCGGTTCTGCCTCGGCCCACAGCTTGTGGCCACCGAACAGCTCGGCGAAAACCGGGGAATGAGCCTCGGTGGGTTCCAGGTCGAGCAGCGCCATGGCCGCGTCGCTGGCCACCACGAGGCGCGGGTTGTCGATGGGCTCCGGCAGTACCGAAGTTGAAAACGCGTCGCCCAGGCGGGCGAAGCGGTTGTCGAAGGTCAGTTCGTCGAGGGCTTTCAACGGCCATCTCCAGCAGAATGTCCAAGCATTCTGCTGGGGTATGGCGGTTGCGTCCAGTCAGTCCAGATGAGTGTCGGGGGGCTCGGGGCGGGTCCTGGGCTGTTGCTGCACATTGGGCAGCAACTGCTCGTCGACCTTTTCCACCGGCACCATCTTGAACTCCTGGCCCTGGGTGTTCTTCAGGTACACCTCCATCTGCCGGAACGAGATGTTGATGTTGTTCTTCTTGAACTCGCGGTTGATGTAGCGGTTCATCTCGTCGAGCACCGGGTTGCGGTCGCCCAGGTCACGCACGTGCATGCGCAGTTCGTGGTCCAGAGTGCTTTCGCCGAAGTTCAGGAAGTATACGCTGGGGGCCGGGTCCTTGAGCACGCGCGGGTTTTCCTGTGCGCCCTTGAGCAGCAGGGCGCGCACCAGGTCCAGGTCCGAACCGTAGTCCACGCCCAGTTTCAGGGTGACGCGGGTGATGGTGTCGGTCAGCGACCAGTTGATCAGTTGCCCGGTGATGAACGTCTTGTTCGGGACGATGATGTCCTTGCGGTCGAAGTCGGTGATGGTGGTGGCGCGAATGCGGATCTTGCTCACCGTGCCGGACAGGCTGCCGATGGTGATGGTGTCACCGATGCGCACCGGGCGCTCGAACAGGATCATGATGCCGGAGATGAAGTTGGCGAAGATTTCCTGCATGCCGAAACCCAGGCCTACCGACAGCGCTGCCACCAGCCATTGCAGCTTGTCCCAGCTGACCCCCAGGGTCGACAGCGCCGAGACGAAGCCTATGCCGATGATCACGTAGGACAGCAGCGTGGTGGTGGCGTAGGCGCTGCCCTGGGCCAGGTTCAGACGTGACAGTACCAGTACTTCCAGAAGGCCCGGCAAGTTGCCGGCCAGGGCCACGGTGATGCCGACGATGATCAGAGCCCCCAGCAGGTCGCCCAGGCTGATGGGCACCATGCTCATGGTGGCGCCGGTACCGCTGGTGTATTCGTAGAGGGTGACGTTGTCCAGATACGCGAACACGCTGATCAGGTCCGACCATACCCAGTACAGACCGGCGATGAACACACCCATCAGGGCCAGGCGGATCAGGCGCAGGGACTGCTGGTTGACCTGTTCGATATCCAGGGTGGGTTCTTCTACCGGGATTTCGCCGTCGCCGCTTTCCTTGGCCGCCTGGCGTTTGCTCAGGGCGCGTTGGTAGGCCAGGCGGCGGGCGGCGACGCTGAGGCCGCGCACGAAGGCGGCCTCGATCACCAGCCACAGCATCAGCAGGTACAGCGTGCCGATCAGCCGGTCGGTCAGTTTCAGGGCGGTGTAGTAGTAGCCGAAGCACACCGCCAGGAACAAGGCCACCGGCAGGGCGGTGAAGGCCACGCCCACGGCCTTGCGAAACAGCGAGGTATTGCGGTGGGTGGGGCTGCTGATCAGCAGGCGGCTGAGCAGCCAGGCCATCAGGGCATAGCAGGTCAGCACCACGACGATGCCGATGACGTCGTCCGCCAGTGCCGAGGGCTGCAGTTCCGCCACCGCCACGATGGCCACCAATGCCATGACCACGATGCCCAGGCGGCGTACCCAGTTGCGCAGGAATTCGACCTGAGCCTTTTCCCAGCGAAAATGCACCTCGGCGACGCCGCCTGGCGCCAATATCCGGTAAGCGGTGTAGAACACCAGCCAGGCCTGGGCCATTTGCAGCAACGCCGAGCCAAGGCTGGCGTTCTGGCCCCGGGCATCGAGCTGCAGAGCCAGGCCACACAGCGCCAGGCCCAGGCCAACCGGTATGGCCAGCAGCACGTTGACCAGCAAGGCCTGTGGTGTGTGCCACTGGCTGTCACGCTTGAAATGGCCGATGTCCTTGTGCACGCGGTTGAGCCGGTTGTGCAGGTAGCTGCGACGCCACAGCAGCACGCCGATCAGCAACAGCAAGGGCACGAAAAACAGCGGGCGTTGTACCAGGCCGTCGGCCAGTTCGCTGAGGCTGGAGGCCCATGGCAGCGTGGCGACCTGTTTCTTCAGGTGCGCCGGGGCGCTTTCCAGCCAGTCCGGGTCCAGCGGCTTGTTGCTGGGGATCCAGAACATCTGCTCGTCCAGGGTGGCCCGCAGGCTCTGGGCGGTGGTCAGCAACTGTTTCTGGTTGAGCTGCAGGGTGATGGACTCGTTGAGCAACGCGCTGAGTTCACGGTTCAGGCGTTCCAGCAGGTCGCTGCGGGTGATGGCCAGGTCCAGTAGTTGCTTGCGCAGCTGCGGGGTGACCTCTTCCGGCGGCTGCGCAGCGATCAGGCCATCGACATAGGCAGTGGGGCTGCTCAGGGTTTCACGTTGCTGGTTGACTTCGAACTGGTACAGGCGGATGTCGGCGATTTCGTCCGCCAGGTTGCGGTCCACCTTCAAGTGCGGCAGGGCTTGCTTCTGTTTGTAGAGAATCTTGGACAGTAGCAGGCTGCCTTTGAGCACATTGATCTGCTCGTCCAGGGCCTGGTCGCTCTGGGTCACGCTGTCCAGCTGCTGCTGGGTGTGCAGGTTTTGCTGGGTCAGGTCATTGAGGCGGTCGGTGCTCTTGAGCAGGTAGTCGGACAGCTTGAGGTTGGTGGCGCTTTCCGTGGCCAGCACGCTGCTGCCACCTGCCTTCTGGGCTTCGATGGACTGCTGGGTAACGGTCTCCTGGGACTGGGCTAGGCGCTTGTCGTTGATCAGAGACTGCAGGTCCTGGATCTCCTGGCTGACGCGGCCGATCTTTTCGATCACCAGGTCATGCTGGCTGTTGCCCAGGTCTTGCAGCAGGGTGTTGCCGGCCAGTTCCTGGCGGCGCAGGGTGATCAGGGCGTTGATCGACGCTTGTTCGGCCAGCAACTGGTTGCGCTGGTCGGGGGAGATCACTTTGCCGTTATCCTTGCCGGCTTTGAGGATGCCGTTGATCTGCGCGATGCGCGCCTGGCTGTTGCTGATCTCGGTCTGCGCGCGCTCGGGGCGGGTCTGGGCCGTGATGCTCAGGCTGTTGGCTTCGGTCAGCTGCTTCTGCAGGTCGCCCTGCTGGGCGCCGCGTTCATTGAGCAGTTGTTCGAGCTGCGGCACGGACAGGTTGGCATAGCGTTGCGCGACGGGCACGGCCTTGGTGGCCTTGAGCTTGGTGAGTTCGTGCTGGTTCTCGGCGATGACCTGCGGGGCTTCGCTGAGCTGCTTTTTCAGCGCCGGCAGCTGGTTATTGCTGTCGTCGCGGGCGGCGAGGAATGCCAGGGTCTGCTCCAGCACCTGTTGCAGCGCCTTCTGGTCGGCATCCGAGAGCTTGCGCTCGGCGATCTTGTCGATGCTCTGCTGCACCGCTTCGCTGGTGGGTGGGTCGGCCGCCTGGACGGCGGTGACAGTCAGGCACAGCCCAAGCAGGGCTGCGGAGAAAAATGAGCGCAGTGAGGGCATAGGTAGAAGTCGTACAGCTCGAAGAAGAATGGCAGTTTAGAGGAAGAGTCCGGGACCCGGGCGGCTTCCTTCGGGCAGTTTGACGCCCACTTTCTGGATCTTGTTCCCGTCCATGACCGCGACTGTCCAGATTGTGTTGTGCCATATCACGTGGTCACCGACCACCGGCGCGCCGCCAACCTTCTGCATGATGAACTGGCTCAGGTGCATCTGCGGGTCGAGGCCGTCGAGCTGCAAACCGTACAACGCCGCTACAGGCCCCAGTTCTGCGTCCCCTTCGAGCACGAAGTCGCCGAAGAAACGCAAATCCAGGCCGCGCTGCGGCGCCTGGCTGAACAGCTTTCCGAGTGCTGGCAGATTGTGTTCATGGCCGATCACGCAGAGCAGATCATCCACTTCCAATACCGTACTACCCGACGGATGGAGCAGTTCCTGACCCCGAAACAGGGCGGCGATACGGGTACCTTCGGGCATTTTCAGCTCGCGAAGGGGGGAGCCGATGCACCATTTTTCGGCGCCCAGTTTGTACACGAACAACTCCCACTCACTGGTGACATGCACCTCCAGCGCCGAGCGGGAAATGGGCGCCGGGTCAGGCGGAACCGTGACCTTCAGCAACTTGGCCACCCACGGCAGGCTGGTGCCTTGCACCAGCAGCGACACCAGTACGATGAAGAACGCCAGGTTGAAGTACAGTTGGGCGTCCGGAAGCCCGGCCATCAAGGGAAACACCGCCAGAATGATGGGGACTGCGCCGCGCAGGCCAACCCACGAAATAAAGGCTTTCTCACGGCCATGGAAGGCCTTGAACGGCAGCAGGCCGACGAACACTGACAGTGGCCGCGCCACCAGGATCATGCCCAGCGCCAAGGCCAGGGCGGGCAGGGCGATGGGCAGCAGGTCGTGAGGGGTGACCAGCAGGCCCAGTACCAGGAACATGCCGATCTGCGCCAGCCAGGCCATGCCGTCGAGCATATGCAGGATGCCATGGCGGCTGCGAATAGGTTTGTTGCCCATCACCAGGCCGCACAGGTACACAGCCAGGAAACCGCTGCCGTGCAGGGCGTTGGTCAGGGCAAACACCACCAGGCCGCCGGCGATCACCAGGATGGGGTACAAGCCGCCAGCCAGGTGGATGCGGTTGACCAATTGCAGCATCACCCAGCCGCCGCCCAGGCCGATGATGGCGCCGATTCCGAATTCCTGCACCAGGTGCCCCAGCAGGCTCCAGTGCAGGCCGGTCTGGTGGCTGGCGAGCATGTCGATCAGGGTCACGGTCAGGAACACCGCCATGGGGTCATTGCTGCCCGATTCGATTTCGAGGCTGGCGGTAACCCGCTCATTCAGGCCCTTACCGCCCAGCAGCGAGAACACCGCGGCGGCATCCGTGGAGCCAACGATGGCGCCGATCAGCAAGCCCTGGATGATGTTCAGGTTGAACAGCCAGGCGGCCATCATGCCGGTCAGGCCGGTGGTGATCAGCACCCCCACCGTGGCCAATGACAGGGCAGGCCACAACGCCACGCGGAAACTGGCCACGCGAGTCCGCAAGCCGCCGTCCAGCAGGATGACGGCCAGTGCCAGGTTGCCCACCAGGTAGGCCGTGGGGTAGTTGTCGAAAATGATGCCGCCGCCGTCGACCCCGGCGGTCATGCCCACCGCCAGGATGATCACCAGAATCGGGATACCGAGGCGGGAAGACAGGGAACTGACCAGAATGCTAGCACCCACCAGCAACGCGCCGATCAAGAACAGGCTGTTGATGGTCGTCGCATTCAAAGGCAGTACTCCCTAAAACTGATATGGCGAAACGACCTGCCTCATGCAGGCCGCGTGCCAAGGGATTCTAACCTGTGCAAATGTACTCATGTCAAAAAGCTTCTTCGCTGGAAACGGCTCCACGTGATCTCAGGTCCGTCGCGTCGCCTGGTTCCCGAGCTGGCGCCCGATCCCACCGGTCGCGAAATGTGGGTCAGAACCAGTCCTGTTGCATGCCCAGGCAAGTATCGTCGCGGGTTTTCAGCAAGTGCAAGTCGTGGTGGCAAGCAGGTACTTCCCAGGTCAGGAAGTACCGCGCGGCTTGCAGTTTGCCGTGGTAGAAGTCGGCATCGGCGGCATTGCCCGCGGTCAGCCCTTCCTGTGCCCGGATCGCCTGTTCCAGCCAGCGCCAGCCGATCACGGTGTGGCCGAACACCTTCAGGTACAGCGCGGAGTTGGCCAGGGTCTCGGTGATCTGCCCCTTGGCCAGTTCACCCAGCAAGCCCAGGGTCACGCCTTGCAAGGCAGCTAGCAGCGCTTCCAATGGCTGGCGCAAGGTGGTCAGTTCAGGGTGAGCCTGGGCCCGTTCGCAGGTATCGGTGATCAAGCGCATCAGCTGCTTGAGCCCTGCCCCGCCATTCTGCGCCAGCTTGCGGCCCAGCAGGTCCAGGGACTGGATGCCATGGGTGCCCTCGTGAATAGGGTTCAGGCGGTTGTCGCGGTAGTGCTGCTCCACCGGGTATTCACGGGTGTAACCGTGCCCACCGAGAATCTGGATGGCCAGCTCGTTGGCTTTCAGGCAGAACTCCGATGGCCACGACTTGACGATGGGGGTCAGCAAGTCCAGCAGTTCCTGGGCCTGACGCTGCGCGTCTTCGGTTTGGCCGGTCAGGCTGTCATCGAACAGCCGTGCCGCATACAGACCCAGGTCGAAAGCGCCCTCCACATAGGCCTTCTGGGTCAACAGCATGCGCCGAACATCGGCGTGGTTGATGATCGCAACCGGCGCGGTGGCCGGGTCTTTGGCATCGGGCAGACGCCCTTGTGGCCGTTCCCGGGCATACTCCAGCGAGTACAGGTAACCGGCATAACCGAGCATCACCGCCCCCATGCCCACGCCGATGCGCGCTTCATTCATCATCTGGAACATGTAGCTCAGGCCCTGGTGTGGTTTGCCGACCAGGTAACCCACGCAATGGCCGGCATCGCCAAAGTTCAGCGCTGTGGACGTCGTCCCCCGCCAACCCATCTTGTGGAACAGCCCGGCCAACAGCACATCGTTGCGCGGGCCCAGGCTGCCGTCATCGTTGACCAGGAACTTGGGCACGATGAACAACGAAATGCCTTTTACCCCAGGGGGCGCGTCGGGCAGCTTGGCCAGCACCAGGTGCACGATGTTCTCAGACAGCGGGTGATCGCCGCCGGAAATGAAGATCTTGTTGCCCTTGAGTCGGTAGCTGCCATCATCCGCCGGTTCGGCACGGGTGCGTATGTCCGACAGTGACGAGCCCGCGTGAGGCTCGGTCAAGGCCATGGTGCCGAAGAAACGGCCTTCGATCATCGGCTGCAGAAAGCGTTGTTTCTGTTCTTCGCTGCCGAAACTCTCGATCAGGTTGGCGGCGCCCATGGTCAGGAAAGGGTAGGAAGTACTGCCGGCGTTGGCCGCCTGGAAGTGGGCGAAACAGGCCTGGGACAGCAGGGTTGGCAACTGCATGCCGCCGTCCTCGAAGGACCTTGCGGCATTCAGGAAGCCCGCCTGCAGAAACGCATCCACCGCAGGCTTTACCTCGGGAATCAGCACCGCGGCGCCGTTCTCGTAGCGCGGCTCGTTTTCGTCGGCCTTGCGGTTGTGCGGCGCGAAATACTTCTCGGCAATGCTGCGGGCTGTGCCGATGGCGGCATCGAAGGTTTCGCGGTTGTGCTCGGCGAAGCGCTCGCGTTGGGTGAGGCTGAGGGCGTCGAGCACTTCGTAGAGCTCGAAAGCCAGGTTGCGGGCGCTGAGGAGGGTCTCGGACATGGCGGCCTACCAGATTAGGGGTAGGCCGAGTCTAGAGGGCGGTATGGCGCAGGGGTAGCAAGATTGATGAGGGTGATGGTGCAACGTCAGCCGCTGCCCCGGGGCGGTTGACAGGGCAAGGGGGTGGGCAAGGATGGCAGCGAGGACTGCAAATGCGCATTTTCGGGCTTGGCTTTCCAATATCGGCCCCCGGACTTTCGGTGGCAGTGAAACTGGTACTCACTGACGTAGGGATAGCTATTGATTTGGTAGTGAAACCTGCTGCATCAAAATGATGAGCGGTGCCGGGACCGCCCCGCAGAAAAAGGGCGCCCATTGCAGGCGCCCTTTTTTATCAGCCGATGGTCATCAAGCTGGCATTGCCCCCCGCCGCAGCGGTGTTCACGCTCAACGCACGCTCGATCACCAGGCGCTCCAGGGCGATGTTGGTTTCGCCATGGGACAAGCCCTGCACGCCAACGATGGCGCCAGCACGCTTGGCCACTTGCTGGCATACCGCGCGCAGTTGATCCGAGTCGCCGTGATGTAGCACGGCATCGAACACGACTTCGTCCTTGGTCCATTCCGGCACCAGCTGGATGCGTGCCTGAACGTCCTTCGGCAGGCGCGCGCGCAGTGGTTTGCTCAGCTCGCTGTCGGGCCATACGGCGGTGCTGCCCACGGCCAGGGCGGCGGCCAGTTGCACCAGCAGGTCGGCTTCCTGGTCAGCCAGGCACAGCACATGCTCGCGTGGCAGGATGCTGTAGCTGTTGCGTTCGCCGGTCGGGCCTGTCAGTTGGCGGGTCACGCCGCTTTGGGACTGTTGGGCGTACTGGCCGCACAGCGTGGCCAGTTCGCCGTGCTGGTTGCTGCCGGCCCAGGCTTGCAGCGCTTGCAGGGGCTTGGACAAGGCATCACGCAGGCGCACGTCCGGCGCGCTCTCGCCGTCGGCACGCTTGAAGGTGTGCTCGATGGCACCTTCGGGGCGGGTGGACAGCAGGCGGTACAGGTACAGCGGGCCACCGGCTTTCGGGCCGGTGCCGGACAGGCCTTCGCCGCCGAACGGTTGCACGCCCACCACGGCGCCAACGATGTTGCGGTTGACGTAGACGTTACCGGCATTGACGTTGTCGATGACTTTGGCGATGGTCTCGTCGATGCGGGTGTGCACGCCCAGGGTCAGACCGTAGCCGGAAGCGTTGATCTGCTCGATCAACTGGTCCAGGTTCTTGCGGTTGTAGCGCACCACGTGCAGTACCGGGCCGAAGATCTCGCGCTGCAGTTCGTCGAAGCTTTCCAGCTCGATCAGGGTGGGCATCACGAAGGTGCCGCGCTTCACTTCCTCGGCATCGGCGATGGCCACCTGGTACACGCTGCGGCCTTTGTCGCGCATGCCCTGGATGTGCTTCTCGATACCGGCCTTGGCTTCGGCGTCGATCACCGGGCCAATGTCCACGCTCAGGCGTTCGGGGTTGCCCAGGCGCGATTCGGCCATGGCGCCCTTGAGCATCTCGATCACGCGGTCGGCGGAATCTTCCTGCAGGCACAACACCCGCAGGGCCGAGCAGCGCTGGCCAGCGGAGTCGAAGGCGGAGGACACGACGTCGATGACCACCTGTTCGGTCAGTGCCGAAGAGTCGACGATCATGGCGTTCTGGCCGCCGGTTTCGGCGATCAGCGGGATGGGCCGGCCCTGGGCATCCAGGCGGCCAGCGACGTTGCGCTGCAGCAGGTGCGCCACTTCCGTGGAGCCGGTGAACATCACGCCCTTGACGCGCTCATCACCCACCAGGCGGGCGCCCACGGTTTCGCCGCGGCCGGGCAGCAACTGCACCACGCCCTCGGGGATACCGGCTTCCAGCAGCAGGCGCACGGCTTGGGCGGCGACCAGCGGGGTCTGTTCCGCCGGCTTGGCCAGTACCGGGTTGCCGGCGGCCAAGGCGGCGGCCACCTGGCCCGTGAAGATGGCCAGCGGGAAGTTCCACGGGCTGATGCACACCACCGGGCCCAGTGGTCGGTGGGCGTCGTTGCTGAAGTCATTTCGGGCCTGCACCGCGTAGTAGCGCAGGAAGTCCACGGCTTCGCGCACCTCGGCGATGGCGTTGGCGAAGGTCTTGCCGGCTTCGCGGGCCAGCAGGCCCATCAGCGGCTGGATCTCGGCTTCCATCAGGTCGGCGGCGCGTTCCAGGATCGCGGCGCGTTCGGTGGGCGGGGTCGCCTGCCAGATCGGGCCATTGCTCATGGCACACAGCAAGGCGTTGTCCACGTCTTCGACGGTGGCTTCCTGGACATGGCCGACCACGTCGCGGTGGTCGGAGGGGTTCAATACTGCCTGGGCCACTTCGTTGCTGGCCGGGCAGCCAAGCATTGGCGCGGCTTTCCAGTCATTGTGGGCCGTGCTCAGCAGGGCGCAGGACAGCGACGCCAGGCGGTGTTCGTTGGCCATGTCGATACCGGCCGAGTTGGCCCGCTCACTGCCATACAGGTCGCGCGGCAAGGGAATGCGCGGGTGCGGCAAGCCGACATTGCCTTCCTGGGTCGCCATGCGGTCGATGGTGCTGACCGGGTCAGCCACCAGTTCCTGGATGGAGATGGAAGTGTCGGCGATGCGGTTGACGAACGAGGTGTTGGCGCCATTTTCCAGCAGGCGTCGTACCAGGTAGGCCAGCAGGGTTTCATGGGTACCGACCGGTGCGTACACGCGGCACGGACGGTTCAGCTTGCCATCGGCAACCTTGCCCACCACTTGCTCGTACAAGGGTTCGCCCATGCCGTGCAGGCACTGGAACTCGTACTGCCCGGGGTAATAGTTCTGGCCGGCGATGTGGTAGATGGCTGATAGCGTGTGGGCGTTGTGGGTGGCGAACTGCGGGTAGATGACTTCCGGCACCGACAGCAGCTTGCGCGCACAGGCGATGTAGGACACGTCGGTGTACACCTTGCGGGTGTACACCGGGTAGCCTTCCAGGCCTTCGACCTGGGCGCGCTTGATCTCGCTGTCCCAGTAAGCGCCTTTCACCAGGCGGATCATCAGGCGGTGGCGGCTGCGGCGCGCCAGATCGATGACGTAGTCGATCACGTACGGGCAGCGCTTCTGGTAGGCCTGAATGACGAAACCGATACCGTTCCAGCCCGTCAGTTGCGGCTCGAAACACAGGCGCTCGAGCAGGTCCAGCGACAGCTCCAGGCGGTCGGCTTCCTCGGCGTCGATGTTCAGGCCGATGTCGTATTGCTTGGCCAGCAGGGTCAGCGACAGCAGGCGCGGGTACAACTCGTCCATGACGCGCTCGTACTGCGCGCGGCTGTAGCGCGGGTGCAGGGCCGAAAGCTTGATGGAGATGCCCGGACCTTCATAGATGCCGCGGCCGTGGGAGGCCTTGCCGATCGAATGAATGGCCTGCTCGTACGACGCCAGGTATTTCTGCGCGTCATGTTCGGTCAGCGCGGCCTCACCCAGCATGTCGTAGGAGTAGCGGAAGCCCTTGGCTTCGAACTTGCTGGCGTTGGCCAGGGCTTCGGCGATGGTCTCGCCGGTGACGAACTGTTCGCCCATCAGGCGCATGGCCATGTCGACGCCCTTGCGGATCATCGGTTCGCCGCTTTTGCCGATGATGCGGCTCAGGGAGGAGGTCAGGCCGGCTTCGTTGTGGGTCGACACCAGCTTGCCGGTCAGCAGCAGGCCCCAGGTGGCAGCGTTGACGAACAGCGACGGGCTGTTGCCCAGGTGCGGCTGCCAGTTGCCGTTGCTGATCTTGTCGCGGATCAGGGCATCGCGGGTGCCCTTGTCAGGGATGCGCAGCAGGGCTTCGGCCAGGCACATCAGCGCCACGCCTTCCTGGGATGACAGGGAGAACTCCTGCAGCAGGCCCTGGACGATCCCTGCGCGGCCGCCCGCGCTTTTCTGGTTGCGCAGCTTCTCGGCGATGCCGGCGGCCAGCTTGTTGGTGGCCTCGGCCATGGCTATCGGCAGGCGCGCCTGCTCCAGCAGCATGGGCACCACTTCCTGCTCGGGGCGGCGGTAGGCGCCAGTGATGGCTGCGCGCAGCACCGACTGCGGCAGGATGCTTTCGGCAAATTCCAGGAAGCACTGGTGGCTGTGGTCGGCCTGCAGGTCGCCGGCTTCGTCGGCGCCGTTGTGGGCGTGGCCATTGAGTTCAGGCAGTGTGGCGCCACCCTCGAGCTTTTCCAGGTAATTGAAAATCGCCTGCTTGATCAACCAGTGTGGGGTGCGGTCGATGGCATGGGCGGCTGTTTTCAGTCGCTCGCGGGTAGGGTCGTCAAGTTTGACCCCCAGGGTGGTCGTCGCCAATTTCTTGTCCTCATCAAGGCCACGTAGGGTGTGGCAATAAAGCCGGCGGCAAGATTAGCCGTTGCTCACGGTAGGGTGCAACCAGGTGCAACCCATATTTCGATGAAAAGTTGCACCTGTTATCAGGTCATTAATTCGGTGTAGAGAATCTGCACAACGCCGGTGCGCGATCCGTCACCAATGCTCCCAAAAGAAGCAGATTCAAGCATTTGCCGCGGTTCTGCGACTGTTCTGTAACAAGGTGCAACTTGCAGGCCATCGGCGGTTGCGCCTCGTCCGCGCCTGCCTCTACGATGCACTGCTTCGGTGCAACCCTGTGTATCGAGCCGTGTCCTTCGTTCAAGAGGGTGCAACCCGGGTTGCCCTCAAAACAACAATGAAAAAGGAACTTCCCCATGGGTGTGAGCAACCCCACGCTGATCACGTTTGTCATCTACATCGCTGCCATGGTGCTGATAGGTCTGGTGGCCTACCGGGCTACCCAAAACTTGTCTGACTACATTCTGGGTGGCAGGCGCCTCGGCAGCCTGGTCACCGCTTTGTCAGCGGGTGCGTCGGACATGAGCGGCTGGCTGCTGATGGGCTTGCCCGGTGCCATCTACCTGTCTGGCCTCTCGGCGAGCTGGATCGCCATTGGCCTGGTGGCGGGGGCCTATCTCAATTGGCTGTTCGTGGCAGGCCGTTTGCGGGTGCACACTGAACAGTGCGGCGACGCGCTGACGTTGCCCGATTACTTCACCAGCCGCTTCGAGGACCGCAGTGGTTCGCTGCGCATTATTTCAGCCGTGGTCATCCTGGTGTTTTTCACTATCTATTGCGCGTCGGGGATCGTCGCCGGAGCCCGCCTGTTCGAAAGCACCTTCGGCATGCCCTACGAAACCGCGCTGTGGGCCGGGGCGGCCGCGACCATCGCCTACACTTTCGTGGGTGGCTTTCTGGCCGTCAGCTGGACCGATACCGTGCAGGCCACGCTGGTGATTTTCGCGCTGATCCTCACGCCCATCGTGGCTCTGTTGGCCACCGGCGGCATCGACACCACCTTCCTGGCCATCGAGGCCAAGGACCCTGCCCACTTCGACATGCTGCGCGGTACTTCCGTGGTCGGCATCGTGTCGCTGCTGGGCTGGGGGCTGGGCTATTTTGGCCAGCCGCATATCCTGGCGCGGTTCATGGCCGCCGATTCGGTGAAATCCATCGCCAAGGCACGGCGCATTTCCATGGCATGGATGATCCTGTGCCTGGGTGGCACCGTGGCGGTAGGTTTTTTCGCCATCGCGTTCTTTGCCGGGCGCCCCGAACTGGCCGGCGCGGTCGAAGCCAACCATGAAAGGGTGTTCATCGAACTGGTGAAAGTGCTATTCAACCCGTGGGTGGTGGGGGTGTTGCTGTCGGCGATCCTGGCGGCGGTGATGAGCACGCTCAGTTGCCAGCTGCTGGTGTGTTCCAGCGCCCTGACGGAAGACCTCTACAAGGCGTTCTTGCGTAACGGTGCCAGCCAGCGTGAATTGGTGTGGGTAGGACGGGCCATGGTGCTGGCGGTAGCGCTGGTGGCGATCGCGCTGGCCGCCGACCCGGAGAACCGCGTGCTGGGGCTGGTCGCCTATGCCTGGGCCGGGTTTGGCGCGGCCTTCGGGCCAGTGGTGCTGCTGTCGGTGGTATGGCGCGGCATGACGCGTGACGGCGCACTCGCCGGCATTGTGGTGGGTGCGCTGACGGTGGTGCTGTGGAAGCACTACAGCCCCATCGAGCTGTACGAAATCATACCGGGCTTCCTCTTCGCCGCCCTTGCCATCTGGCTGGTGAGCTTATGGGGCCGTGCGCCGTCGGCCAGCATGCAGGCGCGTTTCGAGGCCTCGCGCCAGATGTACCAGCAAGACAAGTGATCGGAATGCCGGCCTGCCAACTTGGGTTGTCGGGCCGGCCCGAGGTAAACTCCCCGGCCTTGCAGGAGTTGCCATGAACTATCGTCACGCCTACCACGCCGGCAACCACGCCGACGTTTTCAAACACTTGGTCCTGAGCCGCCTCATCGCCCTGATGTCGCGCAAGGAACAGCCGTTCGCCTATCTGGATACCCATGCGGGCATCGGCCTGTATGACCTGCGCGGTGACCAGGCCAGCCGTACCGGCGAGTTCCTGGAAGGTATCGCCCGCCTGTGGCAGGCCGATGACCTGCCGGCGCTGACCGCCGACTACATGGGCCTGGTGCGCGACATGAATCCCGATGGCGAGTTGCGCTACTACCCCGGCTCGCCGGAAGTGGCGCGCCGCCTGACGCGGGCCCAGGACCGCGTGCAGCTCAACGAAAAACACCCTCAGGATGGCCTGCTGCTCAAGGACAACATGAAGGGTGACCGCCGCGTGGCAGTCCACCTGGGTGAAGGCTGGCATGTGCCGCGGGCTCTGCTGCCGGTGCCGGAAAAACGCGCCATCATGCTGATAGACCCGCCGTTCGAGCAGCTGGACGAGATGCAGCGCTGCGCCAAGGCGCTGAAGGAAGCGGTGGGGCGCATGCGCCAGACCGTGGCGGCCATCTGGTACCCGGTGAAGGACCAGCGCGCCCTCAAGCGCTTCTACCAGGACCTGGCCGGCAGCGGCGCGCCGAAGCTGCTGCGCGTGGAACTGCTGGTGCACCCGGTGGACACCCCCAACAGCCTGAACGGCTCGGGCCTGGCGATTGCCAACCCACCGTGGGGGCTTGAGGAAGAATTGCTGGAGCTGTTGCCGTGGTTGGCCGAGAAGCTGGGCCAGAGCAAGGGCAGCTGGCAGATGGATTGGCTGATCGCCGAATGACAGCGGCCTTGCCGCCAGCGGCAAGCTGCAAGCGTTGGGGCCGCTCACAGCGTGTAGCTTTCAGCCGCTGCTCAGCAGGTCCTCAGCGGTTCAGCCATGGCGGCATGCATACGCCGGTGCCGCCCAGGCCGCAGTAACCCTCGGGGTTCTTGGCCAGGTATTGCTGGTGGTACGCCTCGGCATAGTAGAAAGCCGGCGCTTCGGCGATCTCGGTGGTGATTTCGCCTTCACCGGCCTTGGCCAGCTCGGCCTGGTAGGCTGCTTTGCTCGCTTCGGCAGCCGCCAGTTGCGCCGGCGTGGTGGCGAAGATGACCGAACGGTACTGCGTGCCGATGTCCCCGCCCTGGCGCATGCCCTGGGTCGGGTTGTGGGACTCCCAGAACGGCTTGAGCAGCGCGTCATAGCTGGTTTCTTTAGGGTCGAATACCACCAGCACCACTTCGCTGTGGCCGGTCAGGCCCGAACAGGTCTCTTCGTAGGTAGGGTTGGGCGTCATGCCGCCCGCGTAGCCCACGGCGGTGGTGTACACGCCGGGCTGTTGCCACAGCAGGCGCTCGGCGCCCCAGAAGCAGCCCATGCCCAGAATCGCCACTTCCAGCCCATCGGGGAACGGCCCGGTCAGCGGTCGGCCATTGACGAAGTGCTCGGTTGGCACGCTCATCGGTGTGTCACGGCCAGGCAGTGCCTGGGCCGCGGTAGGCAAGACGTTTTTGTTCACAAGAATCTCCGAACGCAGAACCATGTCCCATTTCCCCTGCAGCAGGTGTGGATAACCTGGGTTGTCAGCAAATTGATAGGCCGACAGTTTGCCCGAGACCGGCGCTGCTGTCAGTCCATTGGCCCGCGTGGGTAGCGTTTCAGGCGCCGCAGCAACTCATGGCTGGGGATGGGGCGGTCGAACAGGTAGCCCTGGCCCACGTCGCAGCGGTGCCGGCGCAGGAAGCTCAACTGCTCTGCGGTCTCGATACCTTCTGCCACGACCTTCAGCTTGAGGTTGTGGGCCATGGCGATGACCGCCGAGGTGATCTCCATATCGTCCTGGTTATCGGGGATTTCATGAATGAAGCTGCGATCGATCTTGATGATGTCAATCGGAAATTTCTTCAGGTAGCTGAGCGACGAGTACCCCGTGCCGAAGTCATCCATCGCCAGGGTCAGGCCCAGTTGCTTGAGCTGGTCCAGTTGCTGGTGGGTATCGTCGGTGGCTTCCAGCAGCAGGCCTTCGGTGAGTTCCAGTTCCAGCAGCGCCGGGTCGAGCGCTTCTTCCTTGAGGATGTTGGCAATGGACGACACCAGGTCGGGGTCGGAAAACTGCTTGGGCGACAGGTTGATTGCCACTTGCAGTGGGCCGAGGCCGCCGGCCATCAGGCTTTTGGTCATGCGGCACGCCTGCCGGGCGATCCATTTGCCGATGGGAATGATCAGCCCGGTTTCCTCGGCCACGCTGATGAACTGGTCGGGGCGGATCATGCCTTTTTCCGGATGGTTCCAGCGCAGCAGCGCTTCCATGCCCAGCAGGCGCCCGCTGCGCAGGCACAGCTTGGGCTGATAGAACACCTCCAGCTCGTTCTGGGTCAGGGCGCGGCGCAGGTTGTTTTCCACGAACAGTTTGTAGCTGGCCTCGGCGTTCAAGGCTTCGGTGAATACCTGCACCTGGTGCTTGCCGTTGGCCTTGGCCTTGTGCAGGGCCAGCCCTGCGTTTTTCATCAGCGTTTGTGGGTCGCGGCCATGCAGCGGCGCGCAGGCCAGGCCCACGGAGCCGGTGACATTGATCAACTGGTTGTCGACGAACATCGGCTTGTCCAGTGTCTTGAGCACCTGCACGGCGGTCTGGTAGCCGCTTTCAAGGTCAGTGTCATCCAGCAGCACGGCGAATTCATTGCTGGCGAAACGCGCCAGGCTGCCGCTGGGGCTCAAGCTGTTGCGCAGGCGTCGGGCCAGGCTGATGAGCAGCTTGTCACCGGTCTGGTGACCGAGGCTGTCGTTGATGCGCTTGAAATTGTCGATGTCCACCAACAGCAGGCTGATAGGGCTGGCACTGTCGCGCGCAAAGCGTTCGTCCAGGTTGCGAATGAACGCCGGCCGGTTGCCCAGGCTGGTGAGGTTGTCGGTGTAAGCCAGGCGTTCGATACGCTGTTGGGCCAGCTTGCTCTGAGTAATGTCTTCGTAGATGCCGATGTAGTGGGTGAGCTCGCGGTTGTCACCGTACACCTTGGAAATCGACAGCTGCCCCCAGTAGGGCTCCAGGTTCTTGCGCCGGCTCTTGAACTCGCCCTGCCAGCTGTTGCTATTGGCCAGGCTCGACGGGGCGTCGAAGAGTATTTCGCTGAGGTTTTCCAGTGCCGGTAATTGAGACAGGCGCTGGCCGTGGACTTCCTGGGTGCTGTACTGGGTGATGGCAGTGAAGCTGGGGTTCACGTACTCCACCACGCCGTCGCAATTGACTAGCAGGAAGGCGTTGGCGCTCTGTTCCACGGCGCGCTGGAACAGGTGCAGGGCACTGGTGGCGGCGCGGCGGTTCTGGTTGTTGATGACCTGGGCGAACTGGTCGGCAAGTTCGCCGGCGAAGGCGATCTCGTCGGACTGCCAGGGCCGGGTGTCGCCAGTCTGTTCAAGGCACAGCACGCCGACCACCTGGCCGTCGATGCGGATGCTGGCGTCGAGGATGGCATTGATGCCGCGCGCGCGCAGGCTCGCGGCCATCTCGTGGGTGCGCGGGTCGAAAGCGGTGTCGTTGACGTCCACGGCGCGGCTGGTCTGCAGCGCTTCCAGGTAGTCGGGATAGCCGCTGATGTCGATCGCATCCGGCTGTCGGTATTCGCCTTTAACCGCGTCGTAGGCGGCAATGGACTCCAGGCGCTGTTCCACCAGGTTCCACAGGCTGGCGCTGCCGATGTCATAGATTTCGCAGGCGCTGCGGGTAATCAGTTGCGCCGCTTCCAGCAGGGGCTCGTTGGTACTGTAGCGTTGGCGGGCCAGGCGTAGGATAAGGTTTTGCTGAGCGCGCACGCGCTCCAGATGCAGAAGTTGTTCCTGCTGTGCATGCTGGTTCAGTTCCAGGGCTGCCTGCAGGTGGCTGTGGCGGGTGGCAAGGTCGCCACCGGCGAGCAGCGCGTCACCGCTCAACTCTTCCAGTACCAGCAAGTAGCCGCGCAGCAACTGGCGGTTGTGCTGCTTATAAGGCTCGCCCACTTCCAGCAGGGCCAGAGGGCCGCTGACGGTGTGCAGCGTGTAACGTACCAGGTAGTGGGATTTGCTCGCCAGTTGAAGCTGAATCGCATCATGCAGTTGATAGCGGGCTTCAGGTTCCATGAGGCTGGCGTACGGCGAGCCGACCAGCGCGCACAGGTCGGCGGCGGGCAGGCCGAATTGGCGCTCGCAGTGGGGGTCCAGGAACAGAAGCGCCCAATTGGCTTCGTTCAGCCGTTCGAAACGCAGCATACCGAGGCGCGATGGCACCGGTAGTTGCGTCACTACCTCGACCGCCATACGGCTGGCGGCATCGGGTTGGCTTTTCATGGAGAACTCGCTTCAAGAGTGCGGGTCGCGCGCGGTGGGTAGGACCCCCCAGTTACCGGGCGCATATGGCAAGGTTGCATCATGGCGCTCAGGCTGACAAGCAATACAGTGGCTCTGTGCCTGTATCCATATCGGCAGGGCGAGGGAATACTTCAGTCGGGGGCGAAAAAGGGCTTTTTCGGTGGGATTGTTGACGCCAGTGACCGGGTGGTTCCGAAAAGGGCTGGCCTTGTCCGCCTTTGGCCGGGTGGTGCTTCTGGTTGGAAAACAACCAAAAAAAGGTTCTTCACGGAATCCCGGGAAATGGTGGTGCCACCACAGATCTGCAGTGAGCAAACAGAGCGGACCAGGTGATGCCGAAGAATAACTGGCCCGAAACAGATGTGGGACCGGGCTTGCCCGGGAAGCGCCGTGCGGACGGCGCTCGATCTCAACAGCGACACTACAATATCGCCTAGCGCCTGGTAGCCTTGGTGCAATCCCCAGCCAGGAGCTCCGATGAACATCCTATCGCCCCGGCTTGCAATCGCATCAAGGCCACCGGATGCATGTCTTGGGTTTTCCTGCGCCCATGAAACCGAGCGCCGTCCGCACGGCGCTTCCCGGGCAAGCCCGGTCCCACATCTGTTTCGGGCCAGTTATGCCTGTGAGATCACCTGGTCCGCCTTGTTTGTTCACTACAGATCTTTGAAGGCACCACCAACTTCCCCAGGATTCCGTGAAGAACCAAAAAAAAGCCCCGCCATGGGCGGGGTTGAGGTACGAGCGTGGCAGCTCGATAAAAACGGCTGCCTCCCCGCAAGGGAGGCAGCGAACAGCGGTTTACAGCAGCATGGTGCGGATGTCGGCCAGCAGGTCGCCCAGGCGCTTGGTGAAGCGCGCGGCTGCGGCGCCGTTGATCACGCGGTGATCGTAGGACAGCGACAGGGGCAGCATCAGCTTGGGCTGGAAGGCTTTGCCATCCCAGACAGGCTGGATGGTGGCCTTGGAGACACCCAGGATCGCCACTTCCGGCGCGTTGACGATCGGCGTGAAGCCGGTGCCGCCAATGTGGCCGAGGCTGGAGATGGTGAAGCACGCACCCTGCATGTCGTCTGCCGAGAGCTTCTTGGTCCGGGCTTTCTCAGCCAGGGCCGCGGCTTCGGCAGCCAGTTGCAGCAGGCTCTTCTGGTCGACGTTCTTGATGACCGGTACCAGTAGGCCGTCAGGGGTGTCTACCGCGAAGCCGATGTTGACGTACTTCTTGCGGATGATCGCCTTGCCGCTAGGGGCCAGGGACGCATTGAAGTCCGGCAGCTCCTTGAGCAGGTGGGCGCTGGCCTTGAGCAGCAGCGGCAGCACGGTCAGCTTGACACCCGCTTTCTCGGCCACGGCTTTCTGCGCGACGCGGAAAGCTTCCAGCTCGGTGATGTCAGCCTGGTCGAACTGGGTCACGTGTGGCACGTTCAGCCAGCTGCGGTGCAGGTTGGTGGCGCCAGCCTGCATCAGGCGGGTCATCGGCACTTCTTCGATTTCACCGAAGCGGCTGAAGTCCACGACCGGAATCGGCGGGATACCAGCGCCGCCGGTCGCACCGGCTGCGGCAGCAGGTGCTTCCTTCGCCTTGGTCATGACCGACTTGACGTAAGCCTGCACGTCTTCTTTCAGGATGCGGCCGTGCGGGCCGGAAGCGCTGACGGCGCTCAGTTCGACGCCGAACTCGCGGGCCAATTGGCGAACAGCCGGGCCTGCGTGAACCTTGGCGCCGGAAGCGGCAGCCGGGGCGGCGGCGACAGGGGCCGGCGCGGCTTCAGGCTTGGCAGCTGGGGCCGGTGCGGCAGCGGCAGGCGCGGCGGCCGGGGCTTGAGCCGGGGCGGCAGCAGGTGCTGCGCCAGCGACTTTCAGCTTGAGGATCAGGTCACCGGTGCCCACTTCGTCGTCCAGCTTGACGCTGATGCTCTCGACCACGCCAGCGGCCGGAGACGGAATCTCCATGCTGGCCTTGTCCGACTCCAGGGTGATCAGCGATTGATCGACTTCGACGGTGTCGCCGACCTTGACCGACAGCTCGATGATCTTGGCCTTGCCCGACGAACCGATGTCCGGCACGTGGATGTCCTGCACACTGGGCGCGGCAGGTGCGGCGGCGGGGGCCGGAGCAGCGGCAGGTGCCGGCGCGGCAGCAGCAGGCGCAGCAGCCTGGGCCGGTGCCGCAGCCGGGGCGGCGCCCGCGACTTTCAGCACAAGGATCAGATCGCCAGTACCCACTTCATCGTTCAGCTTGACGCTGATGCTCTCGACCACGCCCGCGGCAGGAGACGGAATCTCCATGCTGGCCTTGTCCGACTCCAGGGTGATCAGCGATTGATCCACTTCGACGGTGTCGCCGACCTTGACCGACAGCTCGATGATCTGGGCCTTGCCCGACGAACCGATGTCAGGAACGTTGACGTTCTGGCTAGCGGCAGCAGCAGGCGCAGCGGCCGGGGCTGCGGCCGGGGCAGCCGCAGGCTTCTCTTCGGCCTTCGGTGCGGCGGCGGCCGGCGCGGCAGCCGCGGGCGCAGCGGCTGCGCCCTCGACTTCCAGCTCCAGCACTTCGTCGCCTTCTTTCAGGCGGTCGCCCAGCTTGACCTTGATGGCCTTGACCACGCCAGCCTTGGGAGCCGGGATTTCCATGCTCGCCTTGTCCGACTCCAGGGTCAGCAGGCTCTGGTCGGCTTCGATGCGGTCGCCGACCTTGACCAGCAGTTCGATTACTTCACCTTCACCGCTGCCGATGTCAGGTACGCGAATGAGTTCGCTCACAAAAATTCTCCTCAGCAGTCCAGTGGGTTGCGTTTGTCGGGGTCGATACCGAACTTGGCAATGGCTTCGGCCACTACTTTAGGTTCGATGTCGCCACGATCAGCCAAGGCTTCCAGGGCAGCCAGCACGACGAAGTGGCGGTCTACTTCGAAGAAGTGACGCAGCTTCTTGCGGCTGTCGCTGCGACCGAAGCCATCGGTACCCAGGACCTTGAATTCCTTGGAAGGAACCCACTGACGGATCTGCTCGGCGAACAACTTCATGTAGTCGGTAGAGGCGATGACCGGGCCTTTGCGGCCAGTCAGGCACTCTTCAACGTAAGTGGCGCGTGGCTTCTGGCCTGGGTGCAGGCGGTTGAAGCGCTCGGCGGCCAGGCCGTCGCGACGCAGTTCGTTGAAGCTGGTGACGCTCCACACATCGGCGCCGACGTTGAACTGCTCGCGCAGGATCTTCGCCGCTTCGCGGACTTCGCGCAGGATGGTGCCCGAACCCAGCAGTTGCACGTGGTGGGCCGCTTCCTTCTTGTCTTCCTCGAGCAGGTACATGCCCTTGACGATGCCTTCTTCGACACCGGCCGGCATGGCAGGCTGCTGGTAGGCTTCGTTCATGACGGTGATGTAGTAGAAGACGTCTTCCTGGTCTTCGGTCATCTTCTTCATGCCGTCCTGGATGATCACCGCCAGCTCGTAGCCGTAGGTCGGATCATAGGTGCGGCAGTTCGGAATGGTGCCGGCCAGCATGTGGCTGTGACCGTCTTCGTGCTGCAGGCCTTCACCGTTCAGGGTGGTGCGCCCGGCGGTACCGCCGATCAGGAAGCCACGGGTGCGGCTGTCGCCAGCGGCCCACGCCAGGTCGCCAATACGCTGGAAGCCGAACATCGAGTAGAAGATGTAGAACGGCAGCATTGGCTGGTTGTGGCTGGAGTACGAGGTACCGGCAGCGATGAACGAGCTCATGGCGCCTGCTTCGTTGATACCTTCTTCCAGGATCTGGCCTTTCTTGTCCTCGCGGTAGAACATTACCTGGTCTTTATCGACTGGCTCGTAGAGCTGGCCGACGGACGAGTAGATGCCCAGCTGGCGGAACATGCCTTCCATACCGAAGGTACGAGCTTCGTCCGGAATGATCGGAACGATGCGGTGGCCGATTTCCTTGTCCTTGACCAGTTGCGACAGGATACGCACGAAGGCCATGGTGGTGGAGATTTCGCGGTCGCCGCTGCCGTCCAGGATAGCCTTGAGGGTATCGAGTGGCGGGGTCGGAATGCTGAAGCTCTTGGCCCGGCGCTGTGGCACGAAACCGCCCAGGGCCGCACGACGCTCGCTCAGGTAGCGGGCTTCGGCACTGTTTGGCTCAGGCTTGAAGAACGGCAGGTTCTCCAGGTCTTCGTCCTTCACCGGAATGTCGAAACGGTCGCGGAACAGGCGCAGGCTGTCGACGTCGACCTTCTTGGTGTTGTGCGCGGTGTTCTTGGCTTCGCCGGCACCGGTACCGTAACCCTTGATGGTCTTGGCCAGGATGACGGTTGGCTGGTTCTTGTGGTTGACCGCCTGGTGGTACGCCGCGTAGACCTTGTACGGGTCGTGGCCGCCACGGTTGAGCTTCCAGATCTCGTCGTCGGACAGGTCGGCGACCATGGCCTTGAGTTCCGGGGTGTTGAAGAAGTGCTCACGGACGAACGCGCCGTCCTTGGCCTTGTAGTTCTGGTACTCGCCGTCGATGACTTCGTCCATGCGGCGCTGCAGGATGCCGTCGACGTCCTTGGCCAGCAGCGGGTCCCAGAAACGGCCCCAGACGACCTTGTTGACGTTCCAGCCACCGCCACGGAACACGCCTTCCAGTTCCTGGATGATCTTGCCGTTGCCGCGAACCGGGCCGTCGAGGCGCTGCAGGTTGCAGTTGATGACGAAGATCAGGTTGTCCAGCTTCTCGCGGCCAGCCAGGGAAATGGCGCCCAGGGATTCCGGTTCGTCACACTCGCCGTCGCCCATGAAGCACCAGACCTTCTGCTTGCCGGCAGGGATGTAGCCGCGCGCTTCCAGGTACTTCATGAAGCGAGCCTGGTAGATGGCCTGGATAGGGCCCAGGCCCATGGAAACGGTCGGGAACTGCCAGAAGTCAGGCATCAGCCAAGGGTGCGGGTACGACGACAGGCCGTTACCGTCCACTTCCTGGCGGAAGTTGTTCATCTGGTCTTCGCTGATGCGGCCTTCCATGAAGGCGCGGGCGTAGACGCCAGGCGAGGCGTGGCCCTGGAAGTAGATCAGGTCGCCGCCGTGCTCGTCGGTCGGGGCCTGGAAGAAGTAGTTGAAGCCAATGTCATACAAGGTCGCACTGGAAGCGAAGCTGGAGATGTGGCCGCCCAGATCCGAGTCTTTCAGGTTGGTGCGCACCACCATGGCCAAGGCGTTCCAGCGCACCAGCGAGCGAATGCGGCGTTCCATGAACAGGTCGCCAGGCATGCGTGCTTCGTGGGTGACGGGAATGGTATTGCGGTATGGCGTGGTGATTGCGTAGGGGAGTTGCGAACCACTGCGGGTGGCCAACTCGCCCATGCGAGTCATCAGGTAGTGAGCGCGGTCTTCGCCTTCTTTGTCGAGAACCGACTCCAGGGCGTCCAGCCATTCCTGGGTTTCGACGGGATCGAGGTCTTGCATGGCTTGCTCCAGGGCGGAAAGGCTTCCAGAATCGAAGCCTGAGTTTGCGACGGCCTTGTGGGCAGACGATATGAATTCTTGGATTACCGGGAGGTTGTTCCGGCGCCGTGTAGTTTTACTACAAATCGTTTGTCATTTCATGCGTTGACATTGCGACCATCGTAGTAAAACTACAGGCAGAGGGCTTTTGGCCACCTGCCACGTTGTGAGAAAAATCGTTAACGTGGGTTAAAAATAATTCCTATACGGGTTGTGTGCGATGCTTTCTGCCAAGAAATATGGTTTTCTAGCTATTTCTAACTTTTGTATGACAGTCCAACCGGCGCGAATCGTTCGCCCCGGGTCGTGCACCTCCCTTCGCACGCCGATCAAGGATAGACCATGAGCCTGCCAATGCTGGGCCAATTGCCGGCTATCCTGGCACCGCTACCGGCCCGTAACCGCCAGACGTTCGAGGCCGCGGTAGCCACCCTTTCCCGCCAAGACCAACTGGCCACATGGGGCGCCGCCACATGGGAAGCGTTCGACCGCGTGTGCGCTGCCAGCGATTTCGTCATCCAGCAGGCCAGCGCAGCGCCCTCGCTGCTGCTGGACCTGGTGGCCAGCGGTGAGCTGGACCGGCCGTTTGCCGCCGGCGAGCTTCGTGCCCAGATCGCCAGTGCCGTGCAGGCCGCCACCAACGATGATGAGCTGGGCCGCCAGCTGCGTCGGCAGCGCGCGCGACAGCAAGTGCGCATCATCTGGCGCGACCTGACGCGCCAGGCAGATCTGGTGCAAACCTGTCGCGATTTGTCGGACATGGCCGATGCCTCAATAGATGAAGCCTATAAATGGTTGTATAGACGTCATTGCGACCAGTTCGGCACGCCCATGGGGCGGCGCAGTGGCCAGCCCCAGCAGATGGTCATCCTGGGCATGGGCAAGCTGGGGGCCGTGGAACTGAACCTGTCCTCGGACATCGACCTGATCTTCGCCTACCCCGAAGGCGGCGAGACCGAGGGTGTGAAACGCCCGCTGGATAACCAGGAGTTCTTCATCCGCCTGGGCCAGCGACTGATCAAGGCCCTGGACCCGGTCACCGTCGACGGCTTCGTATTCCGTGTCGACATGCGCCTGCGGCCTTATGGTTCATCCGGCGCATTGGTGCTGAGCTTCAATGCCCTGGAGCAGTACTACCAGGACCAGGGCCGGGACTGGGAGCGCTACGCCATGATCAAGGCGCGCGTGGTGGCCGGCGACCAGCAGGCTGGCGCGCAGTTGCTGGATATGCTGCGGCCATTCGTGTACCGGCGTTACCTGGACTTCTCGGCGATCGAAGCGCTGCGCACCATGAAGCAGTTGATCCAGCAGGAGGTGCGGCGCAAGGGCATGGCCGAGAACATCAAGCTGGGGGCAGGTGGCATTCGCGAAGTGGAGTTCATCGCCCAGGCTTTCCAACTGATCCACGGCGGCCGCGACCTGAGCCTGCAGCAACGGCCGCTGCTCAAGGTGCTGGCCACCCTGGAAGGCCAGGGCTACCTGCCACCCGCGGTGGTAGCTGAATTGCGCGAAGGCTACGAGTTTCTCCGTTATACCGAACATGCGATCCAGGCGATCGCCGACCGCCAGACCCAGATGCTGCCGGACGGTGAACTGGATCAGGCGCGCATCGCCTACATGCTCGGCTTCCCGGACTGGGCCGCTTTCCATGAACGCTTGATGCATTGGCGCGGCCGCGTGGACTGGCACTTCCGCCAGGTCATCGCCGACCCTGACGAGGAAGAAGGCGAGGAGGGCGAGGTGGTGGTCGGCGGTGAATGGCTGCCGCTGTGGGAAGACGTGCAAGACGAAGAAGCCGCCTGTCGACAGCTGCAGGATGCTGGTTTCAGCGATGCCGCCAAGGCTTTGCGCCAGTTGGCAGCCCTGCGCGCCAGCCCGCAGTTGCGTGCCATGCAGCGCCTGGGGCGCGAGCGGCTGGACGCCTTCATCCCGCGCCTGCTGGCCCAGGCGGTGGAGCATGACAACCCCGACCTGGTGCTGGAGCGGGTACTGCCATTGGTGGAAGCCGTGGCTCGCCGCTCCGCGTACCTGGTGCTGCTGACCGAAAACCCCGGAGCCCTGCGCCGGCTGTTGACCTTGTGCGCCGCCAGCCCGTGGATCGCCGAGCAGATCGCCCGTTACCCCCTGTTGCTGGACGAGCTGCTCAACGAAGGGCGCCTGTTCAACCCGCCCCTGGCCCCGGAGCTGGTGGCGGAGCTGCGCGAGCGCCTGACCCGTATCCCCGAGGACGACCTGGAACAGCAGATGGAGGCGCTGCGCCATTTCAAGCTGGCCCACAGCCTGCGCGTAGCGGCCTCGGAAATCGTCGGCAGCCTGCCGCTGATGAAAGTCAGCGACTACCTCACCTGGCTGGCCGAAGCCATTCTTGAAGAAGTCTTCATGTTGGCCTGGCGCCAGACCGTGGCGCGCCATGGCTTGCCCCAGCGCGCTGATGGCAGCCCCTGCGATCCGGGCTTCATTATCGTGGGCTACGGCAAGGTTGGCGGTATAGAACTGGGCCACGGGTCCGACCTGGACCTGGTGTTCATCCATGATGGCGACCCCGGCGCGGAGACCGATGGGGCCAAGCCCATCGACGGCGCGCAGTTCTTCACCCGCCTGGGCCAGCGCATCATTCACCTGCTGACCACCCAGACCAACTCCGGCCAGTTGTACGAAGTGGACATGCGCTTGCGGCCTTCGGGCGCGGCGGGGCTGCTGGTCAGTTCGCTCAATGCCTTTGGCCGCTACCAGGAAACCGAAGCCTGGACCTGGGAACACCAGGCCCTGGTGCGGGCCCGGGTGCTGGTGGGCTGCAAAGCGTTGGGCCGGGCTTTCGAGGGGGTACGCGCCCAGGTGCTGGGCCGTGAGCGCGATCTGGACACCCTGCGCGCCGAGGTCAGCGACATGCGCGCCAAGATGCGTGACAACCTGGGGACCAAGGCCACGGCGGCAGGCACGGGGCCCAATGCCTTCGACGCGGGGGCGCCGTTCGATATCAAGCAGGACGCCGGTGGTATCGTCGATATTGAATTTATGGTGCAATACGCGGCCCTGGCGTGGTCCAGGGATTATCCGGGGTTACTGGAATACACCGATAATATTCGCATTCTGGAACGGCTCGAACAGGCCGGGCTGCTGCCCGCCAACGATGCGAGCCTGTTGCGCGAGGCCTACAAGGCCTACCGCTCGGCCGCTCACCGCCAGGCCCTGCAAAAGCAGGCCGGGGTGATCGCCGGTGATCAGTTTGTCGCCCAGCGCAGGGAAGTGCTGCGTATTTGGGCCTGGTTGGGCTTGAGCTGATGGAGCTGGGCTGATAGCGGGCGGGAGGCCCGACAGCCGGACAAGGAGCGCGGACGGTCAAACCGCGCTTCACCAAAAGACAAGACGGGGAGGCCAGGCTGTACACCAACGGCCTGCTGCCTCCTCGGTCGTTTCTGGAAAAAGCATGAGAATTCTGATCATTGGACCCAGTTGGGTTGGCGACATGGTGATGGCGCAGACACTGTTCCAGTGCCTCAAGGTGCGCCACCCCGACTGTGTTATCGATGTCCTGGCCCCCGAATGGAGCCGGCCGATCCTTGAGCGCATGCCAGAAGTGCGCCAGGCCTTGAGTTTTCCGCTCGGCCACGGCGCGCTGGAACTGGCTACCCGGCGCAAGATCGGCAAGTCCCTCAAGGGTCAGTACGATCAGGCGATCCTGCTGCCCAATTCGCTGAAGTCGGCCCTGGTGCCGTTCTTCGCCGACATTCCCACGCGCACCGGTTGGCGCGGCGAGTTCCGTTATGGCCTGCTCAACGACGTTCGGCGCCTGGACAAGGCCCAGTACCCGCTGATGATCGAGCGCTTCATGGCCCTGGCGTTCGAGCCCGGCGCCGTGTTGCCGCAGCCCTACCCGCGGCCGGCGCTGCGTATCGACCCGGCCAGCCGAGAAGCAGCCCTGGCCAAGTTCGGCCTGGCCCTGGACCGCCCGGTGCTGGTGCTGTGCCCGGGTGCCGAGTTCGGTGAGGCGAAGCGCTGGCCGTCGGAGCATTACGCCAAGGTCGCCGAGATGAAAATCCGCGAAGGCTGGCAGGTGTGGCTGTTCGGCTCGAAAAAGGACCACCCCGTGGGTGAGGCCATTCGCGACCGGCTCATTCCCGGCTTGCGCGAGGAGTCGGTGAACCTCAGTGGCGACACCTCGCTGGCCGAGGCCATGGACCTGATGTCCTGCGCCGATGCGGTGGTGTCCAACGACTCTGGCCTGATGCACGTGGCCGCTGCGTTGAACCGGCCGCTGGTGGCCGTGTACGGCTCCACGTCGCCTGGCTTCACGCCCCCATTGGCCGACCAGGTGGAAGTGGTACGCCTGGGCCTGGACTGCAGCCCATGCTTCGAGCGCACCTGCCGCTTCGGCCATTACAACTGCCTGCGCCTGCTGGAACCGCAGCGGGTGTCCGATGCCCTGAACAAGCTTGACGGGCCGGCCACGGTTGAACTGACGGTCGGGGTCGATTAAGTTGCGGGTACTGTTGATCAAGACCTCGTCCCTGGGCGACGTCATTCACGCGCTGCCGGCGCTGACCGATGCTGCCCGGGCCATTCCGGGCATCCGGTTCGACTGGGTGGTGGAAGAAGGCTTCGCCGAGATCCCCACCTGGCATCCGGCTGTGGATAACGTTATCCCCGTGGCCATTCGCCGCTGGCGCAAGAACATCTGGGAAACCATCAAGAGCGGCCAATGGCGGCGCTTCAAGCAGAGCTTGCGCGAGGGCAAGTACGACCTGGTAATCGATGCCCAGGGCCTGCTGAAAAGCGCCTTGCTGACCCGTTACGTGAAGGCACCTGTCGCGGGCCTTGACCGGCAGTCGGCACGCGAGTCGCTGGCCAGCCGCTTCTATGACCGGCGCCTGGCCGTTGGCCGCGGCCAGCATGCGGTCGAGCGGCTGCGCCAGCTGTTTGCCGTGGCCCTGGGTTACGACCTGCCGGCCACCTTGGGCGAATACGGCCTGGACCGTGCCCGGCTGGGCGACGGCAAGGCCAAGGTGCCCTTCGTGGTGTTCCTGCACGGCACGACGTGGGACACCAAGCACTGGCCCGAGCTCTACTGGCGTGAAATGGCCGAACGCCTGGGCCAGGCCGGCATCGAAGTGCGCCTGCCGTGGGGCAACCCGGCCGAGCACGAGCGTGCCCAGCGCATTGCCGCGGGCTTGAAAAACGCCGTGGTACTGCCCAAATTGAACCTGGCAGGGGTGGCCAAGGTATTGGTCGCTGCCAGGGCCTGCGTGGCCGTCGATACCGGACTGGGCCATTTGGCCGCCGCCCTGGACGTACCTACCATTTCCCTGTTCGGCCCCACCAACCCGGGGCTGACCGGTGCCTATGGGCAGGGCCAGGTGCACCTGGCCAGCGACTTTGCCTGCGCACCGTGCCTGTCCAAGACCTGTACCTATCAACCGACGCCGGAAGACCAGCGGCGGTTCGACCTTAAACGCGAGTGGCCCCTGTGCTTCACTCGCCTGAATCCCGAGCGTGTGGCGAGCCGACTAAGCGCATTGTTACTGGCTGAGGATCTTCGTTGATGCAACTGGCGTTTGTTCTATACAAGTATTTCCCGTTTGGCGGGTTGCAGCGCGACTTCATGCGCATTGCCCTGGAGTGCCAGAAGCGCGGGCACCAGATTCGCGTCTACACGCTGATCTGGGAAGGCGAGGTGCCCGCCGGTTTCGAAGTGCTGGTGGGCCCGGTCAAGGCGCTGTCCAACCACCGTCGCAACCTCAAGTTCAGCGCCTGGATGGGCGCTGACCTGGCCAAGCGCCCGGTGGACCGCGTCATCGGTTTCAACAAGCTGCCGGGCCTGGACGTCTACTACGCCGCCGACGGCTGTTACGAAGACAAGGCCCAGACCCTGCGCAACCCCATGTACCGTTTCTGGGGCCGCTACCAGCATTTCGCCGAGTTCGAGCGAGCGGTTTTCGCGCCCGAGGCGAAGACCGAAATCCTGATGATTTCCGAGGTGCAGCAGCCGCTGTTCATCAAGCATTACCATACGCCCATCGAACGCTTTCACTTGCTGCCCCCGGGTATCTCCCAGGACCGCCGCGCGCCGGCCAACGCCGCGCAGGTGCGCGCCGAGTTCCGTGCCGAGTTCAACCTGGCGGACGATGACCTCCTGTTGGTGCAGATTGGCTCGGGTTTCAAGACCAAGGGTGTGGACCGCAGCCTCAAGGCACTGGCGGCGCTGCCGGCGGATTTGAAAAAACGCACGCGGCTTTTCGTCATCGGCCAGGACGAACCCAAGTTCTTCCAACTGCAAGCGGCGGCCCTGGGCCTGGGCGACCAGGTGCAGATCATGAAGGGACGCAGCGATATTCCGCGTTTCCTGCTGGGCGCCGACCTGTTGATTCACCCGGCCTACAACGAGAACACCGGCACCGTGCTGCTCGAAGCCCTGGTGGCGGGCTTGCCCGTGCTGGTTTCGGCCGTGTGCGGCTACGCCCATTACATCGCCGAGGCCGATTGCGGCCTGGTGCTGGACGAACCGTTCGACCAGGGCCAGTTGAACCAGTACCTGTCGCGCATGCTGGCCGACAACGCCGCGCGCGCTGACTGGGGGCGCAATGGCCTGGCTTTCGCCGACACCGCGGACCTGTACAGCATGCCCCAGCACGCCGCCGACCTGATCCTGGCCGGAGCCGCCTCATGAAGTTGATCCTTGCCGAGCCGTTCAAGAGCCTGTGGGCCGGGCGCGACCCCTTCGTGGAAGTGGAAGCGTTGCAAGGCGAGGTGTACCGCGAGCTGGAGGCCCGGCGCACCTTGCGTACCGAGGTTGACGGCCGCGGCTACTTCGTCAAGATCCACCGCGGCATCGGCTGGGGCGAGATCGTCAAGAACCTGGTCACTGCCAAGCTGCCGGTGCTGGGCGCAGGCCAAGAGTGGCAGGCCATCCAGCGCCTGCAGGCAGTGGGCGTGCCGACCATGACGGCGGTGGCCTATGGCGAGCGCAATAGCAACCCGGCCGACCAGCACTCGTTCATCATCACCCAGGAGCTGGCGCCCACCGTCAGCCTCGAAGACTTCAGCATCAACTGGCGCAGCGAGCCGCCGCAGCCTGCGCTCAAGCGCGCGCTGATCGCCGAAGTGGCGCGCATGACCGGCATGATGCACCGTGCCGGGGTGAATCACCGTGACTGCTACATCTGCCACTTTCTGCTGCACACCGACAAACCGGTGACCGCCCAGGACTTCAAGCTCTCGGTCATCGACCTGCACCGCGCCCAGACCCGCCCGGCCATCACCCGCCGCTGGCGCAACAAGGACCTGGCCGCCCTGTATTTCTCGGCCCTGGACATTGGCCTGACCCGCCGCGACAAACTGCGCTTCCTGCGTGGCTACTTTCAGCAACCGCTGCGCCAAGTGCTCAAGGAAGAAACACGCCTGCTGGCCTGGCTGGAAGGCAAGGCGGAAAAGCTCTATGCCCGCAAAGTGCGGTACGGGGATGCGCTCTGATGGCTGGTTGGAACCTTGAACCTGGCTACGCGCACCTGCACGCCGACTTCGGCAGCCTGGACGCGGTGTTCGCGCTGCAGGGCGAGCGCCTGACCCGTGACCCGCTGTCGGAAGTGATACGTGTCAACCGCGACGGTGTGAACTACTACGTCAAGCGCTACACCGGCGCGGGCAAGGGCCTGCGCCGCTACCTGGGGCGCCCGCGGGTGAAGTCCGAGTGGCAGAACCTCAAGCGCTTCGCCAAGTGGGGCATCCCCACCGCCGAAATCGCTGCCTGGGGCCTGGAGCGCAAAGGCGCGGCGTTCCACCGGGGCGCACTCATCACGCGCGAACTGCCCAACACCGAAGACCTGTCGGCCCTTGCCGAGCGCCATGACGCGCGCCTGAAAGACCGAACCTGGGTAGACAACATCAGCCAGCAACTGGCCCGGGCCACCCGCGCCATGCATGACGAACACTTCACTCACAACGACCTGAAGTGGCGCAACCTGCTGGTGGACGACCAGAACACCCTGTTCTTCATCGACTGCCCCAACGGCGCGTTCTGGGTCAGCTTCTGGCTGCGCTACCGCATCACCAAGGACCTGGCCTGCCTGGACAAGGTGGCCAAGTACCAGTTGTCCAACACCCAGCGGCTGCGCTTCTACCTGCAATACCGCCGGCGTCAGCGCCTCAATGCGTCGGACAAGCGCCGTATTCGCCACATCATCACGTTTTTCGAGGGCCGCGAATGAGCGACTTCATCGCCGATGCCGAGCAGGGTTTGCTGCAGCGTCATGGCCTGGACAGTTTCGAGGCTCTGTGGACCCTGCAGCTGGACCCGGTGGACGAGCCCAACACGGCCCGTGGTGGCTACAGCCAGGTATTCCGCCTGGAGCTGGAAGGCAAGGGCTACTACCTCAAGCGGCAGCGCGGTTACCTGACCCGCACCTTGCACCACCCGCTGGGCGAGCCGACGTTTTCCCGCGAGTTTCGCAATATCCGCCGCTATCAGCAGTTGGCGATTCCCGCGTTGCAGGCAGCCTACTACGGCCAGCGCAAGCTGGAAGGCGACCTGTGCGCCATCCTCATGACCCGCGCACTGGACGGCTGGACCGACCTGGACGCCTTGCTGGCCGAATGGGGCGCCTCCACCGCGTCGCGCCGCCAGGCTATCCTGACGGCGTGCGGTACCCTGGCGCGCACGCTGCACGGCGCAGGCCAGGTGCATGGCTGTTTCTACCCCAAGCATATTTTCCTGCGCCAGGGTGCCCACGGTTACCAGGCGCAGTTGATCGACCTGGAAAAAACCCGCCCGGCGCTGTTCGGCCGTCGCGACCGGGTGCGTGACCTCGAGCCCCTGCTGCGGCGTGCGCCCATGTGGGGTGAGGGTGATATTCGTACGTTCCTGGCCGCTTACCTGAATCAGGACGCCACCAGCCCGCTGGTGCAGGACTGGCTGCAACGCCTGACCCGCCGCCGCAGCCACAAGGAGGGCCGCTGATGCGCCTGGCCGAACTCAAGGATGCCGGGCGTACCCCGGCGTTGCCCCTCACTGTCACCCTGGCCGATGCCGCGGGCAGCGCCGAGCTGCAACTGCTCAGCCTGCTGCGGGTGTTGCCGGGCCAGCGCTACGTGGGCGCCGGGGTGTGGCGGGGGCGCACGGTCCTGGCCAAGTTGCTGGTGGGGCCCAAGGCGGCGCGACATTTTCAGCGCGAGCGCGACGGCGTCAAGCGCCTGGCCGAACAGAGCCTGACCACCCCGCAGTTGCTGGTCGAGGGCCTTCAGGAAGGCGAGGGCGGCTGGCTGCTGTTCGAATACCTGGAAGGCGCCCAGAGCCTGGCCCAGGCCTGGGCGGCTGTGGAGCAGTTACCGGTGTTGGCCGACGAGCAGACCGCGGTGCTAGGCGAGGCCCTGGCCGCCGTGGCCGGCATGCACGCCAAGGGCGTATGGCAGGAAGACCTGCACCTGGACAACCTGCTGCGTCACAACGGCCAGCTTTACCTGATCGACGGTGCCGGCGTCTGCGTGGAAGAGGCCGGCAAACCGCTGTCTCGTCAGCGGGTGCTGCAAAACCTGGGCGTGTTCTTTGCCCAGTTGCCCAAGACCTTCGAGCCCTTTACCGAAGAACTGCTGGTGTACTACCTGCTGGCCAACGGCGAGCATGCGCTGCCGCTTGAGGCACTGCAGAAACAGGTGGACAAGGTACGCGCCTGGCGTCTCAAGGACTACCTGGGCAAGGTCGGCCGGGAGTGCAGCCTGTTCGCTGTCAGAAACGGGGCCTTCATGTTGCGCGCCATTCGTCGAGAGGAAGAAGCGGCCATGCTGCCTGTGCTGGACCAGGCCGATGCGCTGCTCGACCAGGGCCACCTATACAAGACCGGTGGTGCCGCCAGTGTTGGCCAGGTGACCGTGCACGGCCGCTCGTTGGTGATCAAGCGCTATAACATCAAGAGCGTGGCGCACTGGTTCAAGCGCTTCTGGCGGCCTAGCCGTGCCTGGCATTCCTGGGTGCAGGGCAACCGCCTGATGTTTCTGGGCATCGCCACACCCACACCGTTGGCCGTCTTGGAGGAGCGCTTCCTGTGGCTGCGCCGCAGCGCCTACCTGGTCACCGACCACCTGCCGGGCCCGGACCTGATCGAGCGCTTTGCGCCCTACATCGAAACGGCCGAAGTGCCCGAACCGGAACTGTTGGCGCTGGACCAGTTGTTCGCCGACCTGACCCGCGAACGCATCAGCCACGGCGACCTCAAGGGTCACAACCTGTTCTGGGACAACGGCCGCTGGTCGCTGATCGACCTCGACGCCCTGTGCCAGCATGGCAGTGATGCCAGCTTCGCTCCGGCCTACGCCCGCGACCGCGCGCGTTTCCTGCGCAATTGGCCGGCTGACAGTGCCTTGCATCGCCTGCTGGACCAACGCCTCCCCACACGCCCTGCCGCTCTCGTGTAGCGGCCGTGGCTGCCGCGCCATTGAAGGCATCGGCTTCTGGATTGCCACGGCCTTGGGCAGGGTACGTATGCGTGACGAGCGGCCGACTGGCGTGTCAATGTCCAGGGCTGAAGTGAAGCACCGGTAGCCAGGCACTGATGACGCCAGCTTGTTTCACTTTGATTTCCCAGCCCGCGCTGTAGCGCAGCAGCACCGCTGCGCCGTGGCCCACCTGTGCCTGGGGAGGTAATAAGGTGAAACGGTCGTCACGCAGGCTCTTGCGTACTGCCAGGACGAAGGTGCCGATGACCAGGTAGCGGGCGCCCTGCCACCAGGCCAGGCCCCGCGCGTCGAGGTCCAGCCGGGGCAAGGGGACGTCGTCTCGTTGATGCTCGGCCAGCAACCTTGGCACGTCCGGCACCTTGCCCAGCCAGTGCACCGCGCGCACGATCTCCAGTTCGCCGTCGGCGTTTCGCTGTATCTGCGGCTTGAAGATGGCATCCGGGTTGCGCGCATCCACGACGTGCCATTTCGCACCGTCGAACAACACCTGATAGGTTCGCCCGGCCTTGTCTTTCATGTAGTACCGGGAGGGGCCGCCGTCGTTGGCCACTTGTTCGTAGACGCCCTCCTTGTACGGGCTGTCTATCCTGAACCGCAGGTTCTCGGGCTCTTGGCGCAAGGCCAGGCTCGGGTTGACCGCTACAGGGCCGCGCACGGGCAGCTTGCGCAGGGCTCTGGCCATGAAGGTGGCGCCAAGCAGGGACGTCCCTGCTTCCGCGACATGGGAAATACTGTCCATGAAGTATTTAAGGGCTTCGTCGTTCTGCTCGTTGCGCAAGCTGTCCAGGCCCTGCCACAAGGTCAGGAATGCCCTGGCCACGGCGATAGGCAGCAGCAGCCGGGTCGGCAGGGTGACGGTCGCGGCCTCGGCGAGCATGACGCCGTACGCCAGCAGGCTGTTGAGGTCCATTTGTTCGGTGGAGGTGGACAGGGAGTCGACGTTGCTCAATACCTGGCGTACCTGAGCCTCGTAGCTCATGTCGAGAAAGTCGCCCTCGATGGGTTGCAGTCGGACCCGGCTGGCCGCCCCGCGTGCCTGTAGCGTTTGACGCACGGCGGCCTGGTCGCTCAGCCCTGCCCTGGCGGCCAGATACTCACGCAGCGATGGCGTGGCCTTGAAGGTCTTGAGCCATTGAGCGCTGTCCTTGTATTCGCGCCAGGGTCGCCTGTCTGGTGAGTCTGGGGTGTAGTAGACCTGCATGGGCACGCTGCCCGGCTGCGCCGCAGTGATCACCAGCACGCCGCGGATCGTCGCGCCGCTGATCAATAATTGCTGGACCTGCAGCGCATGGCCTTCTACCTGGCAGGGGCCTGCCGGGTTGTCGAGCACGCTGCGGATCCATTGATAGCCGCGCTCGCTGCGGTCCACGCGCAGGTGTCCGGCATACCGGGCCTTGAGCGCTTCGGCGTGCATGCGGGCGTAGGTGACGCTACGGTAATGTTCGCGTCGCCATTGTGCGTCGGGAGAATCCAGCAAGCGGGTGCGAACGAACTGCTCATAGCTGCTTGCCACGTTCAGGTGTCGGATCATGTCCCTCACGTAGTCGGGGGTCAGCCCTTTGCACGGCTGGCCGGTTGGGCAGTGCACCCGGGCCGTCAGGCGATAGTCGCTGTCGAAAGCGGCGATGTTGGTCAATGCCAGTTCGCTCAGGCTATAGCGTTGGGTGACCAGTGTGACGGGGTAACCTGCCTGCTCGCGGGTACGGCCGGGAATCGAGCTGGTGGGGTTGGTGGGCGGTGGAATCGGGCCCGTTTGCTGCGCATAGGTAATGCTGAGCGTAATGCTGGCGGGGTCGATGACCAGGCCCAGGTCAGCCTGCACACGTTTCTTCACAGCCTCACGCGCATAGTCCAGCAGATAGGCGCGCTCCCCGAACTGCTCAATGGTCGGCAATCCCGGGCTTGCGGCGAAGGCCAAGGCCGCCGCCAGGTCGTGCAACGAATGCATGATGTCGATTTTCTGCTCATCGCTGGCGGCCTTGAGCCAGGATGGCAGGTTTTTTTCCAGCAACGCGGCGTAACGGGCTCGCAGGATGGCCTGGTGGTTGAACAGCAGGCCCAGGTGGGCGGCCTGTTTCAGCCTTTCCCCCAGGGCGCCCAGTTCGAGGGGGCCTTGCCAGGCCGCTACCTCCAGTTCCGGCTGCTTGAGTTGCCAGTTGCGCAGGTCGCTGGCCGAGCGCTCGAAGATATCCCCTTGAACAGGCCCCCATATCAATTGTTCTGCACTCAGCACGGCCTGTCGCTGCGCCTCGTTCAAGCCGGTCAACAGGTCCGTGGCCTGACGGTCGTCGTCCAGGCGCTCGGCCACCTCTGCGTAAAGATCCTGCAGCGACGCGAATACTTCCAGACCACCGCCCAGGGTGCTGAGCAGCGCTGTACCGGTATCGGCACCACTGGGTACTTCGGTTTGCTCATGGTCCTCGGGAATGCTGAAGGCGCCAGACAGGTCATAGTGGCCACGGGCGTCGCGCTGGGTGACCACGAAGGCGCAGGGTAGGGTGATGGACACGCTATGGTCGCGGTTGGCGAAGCGGATGCCATACACCCCAGGGCGTTTGAACGCAGGGATAGTGGCCCGCCCGAGGGCGTCGGGGGTTGCGAGCAATTGGTCGAGCAGCTGCTTGCCGGTGTTGTCCAGGGTGCCGTCCAGGGAGCGCAGCGCTGCCTGCGCCTGCAACTGGCTGCGTAGCAGATTTTTCAGCCACAGTGCCAATGGCGCCTGTTGTACCTGTTTGACACGCCAGTAACGCACCAGGTACTCACGGTGGAGCATGGCTGGGTCGCCGGCTACCAGATCGATCAACTGTTGCAGCTGGTGTGGGTAAGACACTATTGCATGGACCTGCCCGCCCTGCCGGTAGGCGGTGAGGGCATCGGCGGCCACCTGAGGCGCATGTGGGTTGCCCAACCGGCGGTGCACCCATTCACTCAATGGTTGTGCATCAATGAGGAAATCCTGCGGGGTGACCTCTTCAGGCAGCTTGGGCAACAGGTCGTGCAGACGGGTGTGCAGTATGTCCTGCAGTGTCGGTAGATCGGCGAGCGCTGCGTCCAGCGCTACGTCCAGTTGCTCCAATTCTTCGATATGGCCGGGGCTGTCCATGATCTGAAACCTTCGTGGGAAAAGGCCAGACTCTAGGGCAGGGGCACAACCCCGGGGTGGTACTTGGCTATGGGCCGGCGTAGTGGCGTACGCGCCGGTCAGAAGCCATATTCCAGCCCAACCCCTGCGTACCAAGACATACCGGGTGCGGCCTCATAGTACCGCTTGTTGCTATCGCCAACGATCACCGAGCCCACGTATTGCCGGTCGAGCAAGTTATCCAGGCGCAGGGTTTCGTGGAAGGTCCAGTGGTCCACCTTCTGCTCGAAGCGCGTGCGCCAGTTGAACACCGCGTAGGCGGGGGCGGCCTTGTCCTGGTTGGTGTCTTCCACATACACCTTGCTGCGGTACATGCCTTCAAGGGCAGTGCTGACCCAACTGCGCGGCTGCCATTTCAGCTCGCCGAACAGGGTGTCCTTCGGCACCCCGGGCAGGTAGTTGCCCTTGTCTACCTGCTTGGCCGTGGTGCCGCTGCCGCTGACGTAGTCACTGTCGTAGGTGGCCTTCAGGTGCGTGTAGGCGATCTGGGTGCTCCAGGTGTCGCTCAACTGGCTGTCCAGCGATAGCTCCAGACCGCGCCGCAGCGTGCGGCCGGCGTTCTGGTAGCTGGTGCGGCCGTCGGTGGAATCGGCGACCACCAGCTCATCGTCGGTGGTGATCTGGAACAGGGCGGCGTTGATACGCGTGCCCTCGCCCACTTTGGCTTTCAGGCCTATCTCATACTGTTTGCTCTCGGACGGCTTCAGGCCGAAGTTGAAGCCTTCGGCTGCGCCCGGAGCGTAGGCCATTTCCGCCTGGGTGGGGGTTTCGAAGCCTTTGCCGGCGCTGACATAGCCATGCAGGTTTTCGTTGAACGCGTACATCACGCTCAATGACGGGGTATTCTGCTGATAATCCTTGCTGCCGCTGGCGTCGCCGTTGCTCAGGAATTTGTCATGCACATCCATGCGCATGGTGCTGTGGCGCAGGCCGGCTTGCAGGGTCCAGTCGCCTAGCGCCCAGTTGGCCTGGATGAAGGGGTCGAGGCTGGTGGCGGTGTCGATTTCGTCGCGCTGCATCGAACCCTTCACGCCGAGTGCATCGCCACTGTAGTTCTGATAACCCTGGCGGTCGTCCTGGCTGCGGTCGTAATCCAGGCCGGCGATCACCTTCAGGTCGCCAGGTGCACTGAGGATCGGCTGTACCCAGTGCAGGCTGCCGCCATAGAAGGTACGGTCGAAGTTGACCACGCCACCGCCGCGAGTATCGGCGGCCGAGCCCTTGGGAATAGACAAATACTGAATCACGCTGCGCGTCCCATAGTAGGCCGTAGCCTGCAGCGTCGCATCGCCGAAATAGCGTTCGTAGTTCGCCCCCAGCTGCTGGTGGTCGATGCTCTTGCGGGTGTTGTAGGTCAATGCGTTGGTGGCCACCGAGCGCGGGTCTGCCTTGTAGGCGTCCCAGGTCTGGCCCAGCGGGTCCTGGGTGCCGTTTTGTTCCAGGCTGCTGTAGATCAGCGCCAGTTTGCTGTCTTCGTCGGGCTTGAGGTTGAGCTTGGCAAAGGTGGTGTCGCGCCGGGCAGCGCTGTGGTCGCGGTAGCCGTCAGTGTCCATGCGTGAGGCGTCCAGCACGAAACCGGTGTCTTGATCGATGCCGCCCTCGGCATAGACGTGGTTCTTGCTCATGCCGTCGCTGCCCATGACTGTCTCCGCGCCCACTTTCGGCGCGCCTTGTCCGTCGCGGGAAAACATCTGGATCACCCCGCCGGCGTTACTGCCGTACATGGTCGCCGCCGGCCCGCGCAGCACCTCGATGCGCTCGGCGGTATCGAGGTTGAACGTGGCGGCCTGGCCCTGGCCATCAGGCGTGCTGGCCGGTATGCCGTCAGCGATCAGCTTCAGCCCGCGCACCCCGAAGGCCGAGCGCGCGCCGAACCCGCGGGACGAGATCTGCAGGTCCTGGGCGTAGTTCTGGCGGTTCTGCACCACCAGGCCGGGCACCCGCTGCAGCACTTCGGAGGCATTGATGCCCAATTGGCCATCCTTGATCTGCTGCTGGGTGACGCTGTCCACCGAATAGGGCAGTTCGAAGCTGCTGCTTTCACTGCGTGCGCCGCTGACCACGACCGAGTCGAGCACGATTTCGGGGGTGTCGGCCTGGGCCAGGGGGCTGGCGAGCAACAGGCCAGTGAGCAAGTGGCGGCGACGCGCAAAGGGCGGGGCAGAAGGCATGACGGGGATCCGGGGCGGTGGAATGTACGAAGGCGGACAAGTCTATCAAGGGGGCGTGCGGCCCGCCTGCTTCCTGATATCTCGGAAAATTCCCACTGCGGTATGGGAAGCCAGCGTCTAGGAGGGCAAGCCGTCGCCTCTATAGCCTTGTCGTCCCCCTAGCGACGGTTGGTGAATCATGATCTTTAGGCTATTGCCGCTGTGTGCAGCGTTATTGGTGAGTGGGTGCATCGTGCGCGAACCTCCCGTGGACAACGATGATCCCTGGCCCGTGATCGATACCGTACAGCCCTACCAGTGCCACGGTGACGGGGCGCGGTTCGGGGCTGCGTGCGCAAGACCTGGCAACCCGTCCCGCGCGCCCTCGCCCCCATATGCAGCCCCCCGCCGGAATGCGCTATAATCCCGCCCTTTCGCCGCCGACAGCCCCATGGCCCTCGGCGCACATATTCCGTTTAAAGAGGCTAGACCCTTGGCATTGACGATTCTTGGCCTGTCCGGCGCCCTTAGCCATGATCCTTCCGCAGCCCTGTACATCGACGGCAAGCTGATCGCGGCCGCCGAAGAAGAGCGCTTCGTTCGCGATAAACATGCAAAGAACCGCATGCCCTACGAATCGGCGAAGTTCTGCCTGGAGCAGGCTGGCATCAAGCCTTCGGACGTTGACGTGGTGGCGATTCCCTTTGCCCCCATCAGCTTGTTCGGCAAGGCCCGCTGGCACTATGCCAAGCGCTACTGGTACGCCCCGGATCGTGCCCTCGACGCGCTGCTGATGGGTAACCGCCGCTACAAGCGCTACCGCAACAAGATCGTCTGGTGCCTGGAGCAACTGGGCTTCGACCCGAAAAAGATCAAGATCGAGCCGGTGGAGCACCACCTGGCGCACGCTTCCAGTGCCTACCACTGCTCGGGTTTCAAGGAAAAAACCGCGATCCTGGGTATCGACGGCAAGGGCGAGTACGCCACCACGTTCTTCGGCTACGGCGAAAACGGCAAGATCCACAAGATCAAGGAGTTCTTCGACCCGGATTCCCTGGGCGGCCTGTACGGCGCCATCACCGAATTCCTGGGCTTCGAGATGCTGGATGGCGAGTTCAAGGTCATGGGCATGGCGCCGTATGGCGACGCCAGCAAGTATGACTTCTCGCGCCTGGCCAGCTTTGAGAACGGCGAGTTGGTGATCAACACCGACTACGCCAACGTCATCGGCCTGCGCCGTTATAAAGAGAAAGGCAAGGGTTTCTACTTCTCGCCCAAGCTGATCGAATGGCTGGGCCCGAAACGCGAAGGCGACATCGCCGACGAGCCGTACATTCACTACGCGGCCAGCATGCAGGCGCTGTTCGAGAAGCTGGCGTTGCAGATGATCGATTACTACCTGGGCGACGTGCTCAAGGAAAGCGGCAAGCTGGCGTTCGCCGGCGGTTGCGCCCTGAACGTCAAGCTGAACCAGAAGATCATCGCGCGCAACGACGTGAAGGAACTGTTCGTGCAGCCTGCGTCGGGCGATGCCGGTACCGCGGTGGGCGCTGCTGCCTACGTGTCCCACGCCCGTGGCGTGCCGGTGGAAAAGATGGAGCACGTCTACCTCGGCCCAGCGTACAGCAACGAAGACGTGATCGCCGCCTGTGCCCGCCACCCCAGCAAGCCAACGTTCCGCAAGCTGGAAAACATGCCCGAGAGCATTGCCAGGATCATGGTCGACGGCAACCCGGTGGCCTGGTTCCAGGGCCGCATGGAATTCGGCCCGCGTGCGCTGGGCGGTCGTTCGATCATCGGTTGCCCAAGCGTCGAAGGCGTGGCTGACCGCATCAACCACCAGATCAAGTTCCGCGAGCGCTGGAGGCCTTTCTGCCCGTCGATGCTCGACACCGTGGCCCCGCAGATGATCAAGATCGATCACCCGGCCCCCTTCATGACCTTCACTTTCGAAGTGGCTGAAGAGTGGAAGACCCGCGTGCCGGAAGTGGTGCACGAGGACGGTACGTCTCGCGCCCAGGTGCTCAAGCGCGAATACAACCCGCGCTATTACGACATGATGAAGGCCCTCGAGGACCTGACCGGCAACGGTGTGTCACTGAACACCTCGCTCAACCGCCGTGGCGAGCCGATGATCTGCTCGCCTACCGACGCCCTGAACATGTTCTTCGGTTCCGATCTGCAATACCTGATCATGGAAGACATCCTGGTGGTCAAAGACGGCGCGAACGCTTATGACACGCTCGGCTGAGCGCCATGTGCTGCAGTTCTGCCACGGCTATGACGGGCCGTTTTTGGACTGCGCACGGCAGTACGCCAGCCTGTTCGCCGGTACCGGCTATCGTGTGACCACGGTCTTCCTGACCGGGGTCGCCGACCCTCAGGTAGCGGCCGGCTGTGCCAGCGATGAAGTGCTGTTCCTGGAATACAGCTCCAAGGCCGTTCGTGGCCTGAAACTGGGCGCCATCCGTGACCTGCGCAAGATCGCTGCCAGCCGCGATTTCAGCTTCTGCATCGCCCACCGCTTCAAACCCATCTACATCAGCCTGCTGGCCACCGACCTGCCGGTGATCGGTGTGCACCACGCCTTTGGTGACTACGAGCGCCGCTCGCGCAAGCTGTTCGCCCACCTGTTCCGCAAGCGCTTGAGCCTGCTGGGGGTGTCGGACGCGGTGCGCGACGACCTGCGCCGTTGCCTGCCCAAGTGGCCGACCGGGCGCATCCGTACCCTGTATAACCGCATTGACGTGGCGGCGCTGCAGGCCAGCCAGTGGCCCGCCGAGCAAGCGCGCCAGGCGCTCAAGCTCGACGCCGACGCCTGGGTGGTCGGTAACGTCGGTCGCCTGCACCCCGACAAGGACCAGGCGACCCTGTTGCGTGGTTTCGCTCAGGCGCTGCCGGCCTTGCCTGCCAATGCGCTGCTGGCGATCATGGGATCGGGCCGGCTGGAACAGGACCTCAAGGAGCTCGCCACCGAACTGGGCATCAGCGAGCGCGTGCGCTTCCTGGGCCAGGTGCCCGAGGCGCGCCGTTACTTCCGGGCCTTCGACGTATTCGCCCTGAGCTCCGACAACGAGCCGTTCGGCATGGTGCTGCTGGAGGCCATGGCCGCCGGCGTGCCGCTGCTGGCCACGGCCTGTGGCGGAGCCAAGGAGGTCGTGGAGGGCGTGGGCATCCTGTTCCCGTTCGGCGATGCCGAACACCTGGCCCAGGCCCTGGTACACCTGTCGACCCTGGATGCCGAGCAACGCCAGGCGTGTGCCGAACTGATGTTGCAGCGCCTGGCCGAGCGTTTCTCGGACCAGGCTGTCAGCGAGACTTTCTGGCGCCTGCCGCAAGTCACCGATATCATTGCGGAGGCTTGATGCTTAACCGTTTTCAAGGCTGGCGTGAACGCGGCTGGTCCCAGATCGACGCTGCCACCTACGCACAGGTCTGGCAGCGTTTTGGCGGTAGCGTGGCTACCCACCCGCTGGTAGTGGAACGCTTGGCCGGCCTGGCGGGTATTCCGGTGCGCTACCTGGGCTGGGAGCACAACGGCGAGCTCAAGGCGGCCATCCCCACCTGGGGCCGCGCCCTGGCCCTGTCCAAGGACGTACTCAAGCGCGCTGGCAAGAAAGGCCTGTTCGACCTGGGCAATGCCGAACTGATCCTGCCGGCGGCGCCCGATGCACAGGCGCCCCTGCGCCATGCCGGGCGCTACCTGTCGGAACTCAATCAGGGGCGTTTTGCCGATCTCAAGCCCCAGGCTGAATCACTGGCCATGGCCCGAGCGCCGGAAGACCTGTCGAAGAAATTCCGCTACAACCAGCGGCGCGAACTGCGCCTGCTGGAAGAGGCGGGCGGGGTGGTGCGCCCAATCAGCGACTTCAGTAGCAGCGAGGTGGCGGCGATGTATTGCGACCTGTTTCAGCGCCGCTGGGAATTCCCCGCCACCGGCGCCGAGCACATGGCCGAAGTGGTGCACTTGCTTCGCGAGCTGTTGATCGGCTCGGTGCTGTTTCTGAACGACGCGCCCATCGCCATTCAACTGGTCTACCGCGTCGAAGCCCCTGAGTGGGTCAGCGTCGAATACATCAATGGTGGCGTCGACCCACAAAACCGGGCGTTCAGCCCTGGCAGCGTGCTGAGCTTCCTCAACACCCAGGCCGCATGGGAAGATGCCCGAACCCTTGGCAAGGCATTGCGGTTCTCCTTCGGTCGCGCCGACCGCGAGTACAAGGACCGCTGGTGCAACCCGGTACCGGTATTCCAGCTTTGAGCCGAAAACAGCAGCTACTCAAGCGTCATCGTCGCAACAAGCGCCTGGCCCTGCTGGCCGGGCTGGTGGTGTTGGTGCTGCTGGGCGTGCTGGTGAAGGGGTGGCTGGCGCCGCTGCTGGCCGTGCTGGCCTGGGTCGCCCACGAGGCCTGGTTTGCCGACCACCTCTTCTATGACCCGAGCGATGATTACCAGTACAACTTCGGTGCTCAGGCACTGCAGCCGGGGGTAACCCTTACCGATGGCCGCTTGCGCGTGAACGACGCCCTGGCGCTGGCAGGGAGCGAGACGCTGATCCTGGCCATGCGGGTCAAGGCAGGCTGGCTGGGCCGGTTCGTCGACCCCGTGGTGGAAATCAGCGCTGCTGGCCAGGTCGATCGTCAGGCGTTCGAACGCGGCGCCAATGGCCTGCGCTACCTGAACCTGAGCAGTTTCGGCGCGGCCCTGTCGGCAGGCGACCTGCAACTGCGTGGGCGCCATTGCCGCCTGGTTGGGGAGCCGCGCCTGTGGCTGTGGCGCCACCCCGAACTGCGCAACCGCCGGGTGATGGTCATCGCCCCCCACGCCGACGACGCCGAGTTGGCCGCTTTCGGGCTGTACGGCCAGGCTGATAGCTGGATCGTCACCCTCACGGCTGGCGAAATCGAAGCCGAACATTACCAGGCCATGGGTATGCCCAAGGCTGAGGCTGCACGGCTCAAAGGTCGGCTGCGGGCCTGGGACAGTATCGCCGTGCCTGCCTGGGCTGGTGTAGCGCAGGAGCGGTGCGTGCAGCTGGGTTATTTCTGCCTGCAGTTGCCGGCGATGCAGGCCGCGCCCGACCAGGCCATTGGCTCGCGGGAAGCCGACCTGGCCGATACCCGGCTGTTTCGGCAGTACAACCGTGTGCAGTTGCCAGGCGATGCCGACGGCGTGCCCAGCTGGAACAACCTGCTGGCTGACCTGCGTGCGGTGCTGGAACTGGCCCGCCCCGAAGTGCTGGTGATGCCGCACCCGGCCATCGACCCGCACCCGGACCACATCTGCTCCCAGGCGGCGGTGAAGGAAGCGTTGCACGGCTCGTCCTGGCAACCTGAACTGATACTGGGCTATGCCAACCACCTGCACGACAATGACCGATGGCCCATGGGCGATGCCCACGCGGGCGTCAGCCTGCCACCTTTTTTTGATGGTTCGCAGGTCATGGTCCCCTGCAGCCTGGAGCTGACACCCGCCACCCAGGTGGACAAGGCCATGGCCTTGGGCATGATGCATGACTTGCAGCCGGCCCCGCCCTTCAAGCGCCGCCTGCGGCGCTGGCTGCAGCAGTGCCTGGCCGGCAGGCGCTGGCCGCCCTATGGCGAGAATGAATTCATGCGCAAGGCCGTGCGCCGCCATGAGCTGTTTTGGATCGATTCGCCGTCGCGGAGTAAAGAATGAAGGTGCTGTTCCTGGTACAGAAAGAGCAGCGGGTGATCCTCGATCGCCTTTATCAGGCCGTGGCCGAGCACTGTGAATGCGACCTGCGATGGCTGGACAGTGCCGACCAGCGTGACCTGCGTGGCTATTTTCGTCGCGAGGTGAACGCAAGCCAGTACGACCGCATCCTGTTTTTCCTGCGTTTCAAGCAGGAAGTCCGGCAGGTGGCGTTCATTCGGAGCGTACCGAACCTGGTGATTCTGGAGCACGACGCCTACCAGAATTACATCGACTGCAAGTACACCGGCAAATTCAGCCGCCACTACCGCAACATTCCCTGGGCGCGGGTGATCAGTTCGGGTTTCCAGGTCACCGAACGGTTGCGTCAAGAGGGTGTTGACGCCGTGTTCGTCGCCAAGGGCTACGACCAGACGCTGCTGCGCGACCTGGGTGCCGAGCGCGATATCGAACTGGCCTTCGTCGGCAGTACCAACAGCGTCGCCTACAGTGGCCGCAAAGTGCTGCTGGACGAATTGGGCGCGCGCGAGAACCTGCTGGTGACGCGTACCAAGTCCGGTGAGGACTACCTCAATACCCTCAACCGCATACGTTTCTTCGTCGGTGCCGATGTCGGCATGGGCGAGTACATGATCAAGAATTTCGAGGCCATGGCGTGCGGTTGCGTACTGCTGGCATGGGACCAGGGTGAGGTAGAGAACCAGGCCCTGGGCTTCGTCGACATGCATAACCTGGTGCTGTACCGCAGCGTAGAGCAGTTGCAGGAGAAGCTCGCGGTGCTGCGCGCCGACCCGCAGCTTGCCCGGCGTATCGCCCTTAACGGCCAGCAGTTGGTGCAAAGCCAGTACAGCTTCGCGCGTATCGGTGAGCAGATCGTCGAAGCCATGCGCCCCGCGCTGCGCCCGGCGGCGCTGCGCGGCGGCCTTGGCGAGTGGTGGCTGCGGCTGCGTCGAGCACTGGCTGGCTAGTTTCATTTGAACAAACGGGCATGAGGGTGCAGATTCACTCGTCATGCCTTTTTTGCGGCCCCCGGCCTGCATGGCTAAAGGACTCGAGAATACGGATGTCTACCCTTGTACCGTCGCTGCCGGCCAACCGGCGTATCTGTGAGCTGTTGATTCAGTACGTGCTGCCGCTGGGCTGGGTCATGCTGCTCACCAGCCTGTTCTGGGTGGGTAACCGCTCCGCCGTGCATACCCTGTTCTATGTACTGCTGGCATTGCCGACCCTGGTGGTGGTGGTCTTGCGCCCCGGCCTGCTGAAGCCATTGGCCGGCAACAGCCTGTTCATCGCCTTCGTGCTGTTCAGCGTCTACATCTTCATCAGCCAGTTCTGGGCCACCGGCATCGATGGTTTCGATGATGGTTTCAAGCGCCCCTTCTACCTGGGGTTGTTGCTGTTCTCGGCGGGGTTGATGAACCATGTCGACGCCCCGCGCTTCATTCTCAGCACTCGGGCCGCAGCGGTACTGGCAGCGGTGTGCGCGGTCGGTTCGCTGCTATGGTTCATGTGGGCGCCGCGGCCCATCGATGGCCGCCTGACCGGATACGGGGCGCTGGAAAATCCATTGCTCACTGCCCACGTCCTGGGGGCGTTCGCCGCCTACTGGCTGGCAAGCTGGATGCTGGCGCCGCGGATGCTCGATGCGCTGTCGCTGCTGTGCCTGGCGGCGCTGGGTGCGGCTATCCTGGCCACGGGTTCGCGTACGCCCATGGTCGGGCTCAGCGCCGCGGTGCTATGGCTTCTGGTGGTTGGCAATCGCCGCCGTGCGTTACTGCTGGTGGGCCTGGTGGCCGCTTTGCTGCTGGTGCTGCTGGCAGTCGACCCGGCGCAGATCACTCAGCGCGGAGTGTCTTACCGGCCATCCATCTGGGCCGAGTCCCTGCACCAGATCAGCCTCAAGCCGCTGCTGGGTTATGGGTATGGTACCTCCATGACCGTGAGCATCCCGGAACTGCAAAACGTCACCTTTGCCGACCCGCACAATATCGAGCTGGGTGTGCTGTATTCGGCTGGTATCGTGGGCCTGGTGCTATGGCTGGGGCTTTACGGGGCCGCGGCGCGCTGGTGCTGGCAGTTGCGCCACGATCCGCTGATGGTCATTGCCAGTACGTGGCTGGTCTATGGCTTCGCCGCAGGCCTTACCGAGGGCAATGCATTCTTCTCGCGACCAAAGGAACACTGGTTCCTGATCTGGATTCCCATGGCGATGGTGTATGGTCGTGCGCTGGCACTGCACCTGAAGGCGCGCCAGCCGCACGGGTCATGAAGGGTGCTGAGGGGGGCGGGGCGCCAGTAGCCTGAACAGGCCGCGCACGGTCTTGCGGTTCCAGTGGCGGAGCGGGATCTGCTTGAGGGTTTCGCGCGCCAGGGGTTTGTTGTTCTTGGCGAACTTGAGAAACATCGAGTTGCGAAAGCGCATGCACACCCGTTCGTAGTCCGGGTGGTCGCTGAATTCTGCATAGGTGCGCAGAACGTTGTCGATCATGAAGCGGCCATTCTTGAAGGTATTGGTGGGGTGGTCGCGGTACTGCGCCAATACTTCGCCCAGCACGTCTATGTAGTAGCCGGCGCGCAGAATGGCCAGGGTGATGTAGATGTCTTCCAGGCGAATCTCGGGGTTGAATCCCCCCACCCGCTGCAGCGCCTCGCGGCGGAACATCAGCGTGGCGGCGCTGGGGCCCGGCTTGCGGCCCAGGAACAGGTCATCGAACTCCAGGCGCCGGAAAGGCAGGTCGCGGTGGCGCTGCTCGCGAGCGCCCATCACCTGGCCGTGGTGGTCGATGGTTTCAACGTTGGCCGAGCAGGCCCCCACTTCCGGCTTTTCGGCCAGGTAACTGACCTGGGTGGCGATGCGGTGGGGCAGCATGATGTCATCGGAACCGAACGGCACGATCAGCGTGCCACGGGCGCGGGCGATACCGGCGTTGAGCGTGCGCGACAGCCCCTGATTTTCCTGCACCTGAAGGTCGAAGCCATGGCGAGCCTGCAGCGCGCTGAGCACGGTTACGCTGTCGTCCTGTGAACCGTCGTCGATGACCAGCAACTCTATGTTGGGGTAGGTCTGGTTCAGCACGCTCATGATGCTGGCCTCTACATAGGCCGCGTGGTTGTAGCACGCGATGAGAACTGTCACTAGCGGCTGATCATGGGTCGGTGCAGTCATAGAGTGGCCTTGTGCAGAATTCTCGTGCAGACGCGCGACAGCATCCATTGAGACAAGTGTCGCTGACATCACCTAAGGTGGCTGTTGTCAATTGAAGGGGGCGTTCACAGGCCGAGCGCACCGTTTCCACGATCTTGCCATGGGATCAAGTTGAATGCATCCCCGCCTGGCAGGTCAGACCAGGCGTTGGGCCAGTTGTTCACTGCTCCATTTTTGCGGCGCATGGCGGGCGTAGGCGTCGAGAAAGGGTACACCGCCGTCCTGCAACAGCCACTGGCGATCTTCCTCATAGCGCAGCATGTGCTGGAAGTTGCGCAGGCACAGACTCTTGCGCAGGATCCAGGGATAGGTACGCAGGTCGGCGATGTCGATCAGGCCCAATTCGTTCTGTGGCGTCATCACCACGTTGCCCAGGTGCAGCGAGCGGAAGTACACCCCACGTTCATGCAACTGCGCGACGAACCGGGCGAACTGGGTCAGCAGCGCTCGCGGCGGCGGGACGTCGCCCGTGATCAGCTGGCGCAGGGTCTGGCCGGGCAGCGGCGCGTAATGCACCACGTCGCGTTCTATCTCGGCTACCCGGTAGGTGCCCAGGATCTGCGGGCAGGGGATGCCGCGTTTGCGCAGCGCCAGGGTATTGCTGGCGAAGCGGCGGGCATAGGGAAACAGCGCTGCCGAGGTGATCACGCGCTTGCGGCGAAACAACTTGAGGAAGTTGCCATTGGGCAGCAGCAGAACCTTGTCGCCGTGACCGTCGGCTTCGATGACCCGGGCGCCCTGGCGAAGAACCTGATAGTCCGCGTAGTCGAGTGTTTGCATGCCGGCCCCCTGAAAATAGCCGGCTATCATACCCCAGCTGGCCCCCATACGCTTAACCCGCCGCCCCTGTGGTAGTATTTCCGTTCTCTTGTACGTGCAGATTTTTATGAGTCATTCAGAAAAAGCCGAACCGTCCAGCCTCAAGATCTACCTGCGCCTGCTGTCCTACATGCGGCCGTATGTGGGTATTTTCGCCTTGAGCATCGTAGGCTTCCTCATCTTTGCCTCCACGCAACCGATGCTGGGCTACATCCTCAAGTATTTCGTCGACGGCCTGACCAACCCCAATGCCTCGCTGTTCCCCACCGTGCCGTATCTGCGCGACCTGCGCCTGCTGCAGGCGGTGCCGCTGCTGATCATCCTGATCGCGGCCTGGCAGGGGCTGGGGTCATACCTGGGCAACTACTTCCTGGCCAAGGTTTCCCTGGGCCTGGTGCAGGACCTGCGCATTCAGTTGTTCAACAACCTGCTGACCCTGCCCAATCGCTATTTCGATCAGAACAACTCCGGACGCCTGATCTCGCGCATCACCTTCAACGTGACCATGGTCACGGGCGCGGCCACCGACGCCATCAAGGTAGTGATCCGCGAGGGCATGACCGTGGTGTTCCTGTTCGGCTCGCTGTTACTGATGAACTGGCGCCTGACCCTGGTCATGGTCGCTATCCTGCCGCTGATCGCGGTGATGGTGCGTACCGCCAGCAGCAAATTCCGCAAGCAGAGCAAAAAGATCCAGGTGGCCATGGGCGACGTTACCCATGTGGCTTCCGAAACCATCCAGGGCTACCGCGTGGTGCGCAGCTTCGGCGGCGAGACGTTCGAGCGCGAGCGGTTCTTCAACGCCAGCCAGAGCAACACCGACAAGCAGCTGCGCATGACCCGCACCGGCTCCATCTATACGCCTCTGCTGCAACTGGTGATCTACACCGCCATGGCGGTGCTGATGTTCCTGGTGCTGCTGCTGCGCGGCGACGCATCGCCGGGCGACATGATCGCCTACATCACCCTGGCGGGCCTGTTGCCCAAGCCTATCCGGCAGTTGTCGGAAGTCAGCTCCACCATTCAGAAGGGTGTCGCCGGCGCCGAGAGCATCTTCGAGCAGTTGGACGAAGAGCCGGAAGTGGACAACGGCACCGTGGAGCGCGATCGCGTCAGCGGCCGCCTGGAAGTGCGCAACCTGAGCTTTACCTACCCCGACAGCGAGCGCCGGGTGCTGGATAACATCAGCTTCACCGTGGAACCTGGGCAGATGGTGGCGCTGGTGGGGCGTTCGGGCAGCGGCAAGTCGACCCTCGCCAGCCTGATCCCGCGCTTCTATCACCACACCGATGGCGAGATTCTGATCGACGGTGTGGAGGTGGAAGACTTCAAGCTGATCAACCTGCGCCGTCACATCGCCCAGGTGACCCAGCACGTGACCCTGTTCAGCGACACCGTGGCCAACAACATCGCCTACGGTGACCTGGCCGGCGCGCCGCGCGCTGACATCGAGAAGGCCGCGGCCGACGCCTATGCCATGGATTTCGTGCAGCAACTGCCCAACGGTTTCGATACCCAGGTGGGTGAGAACGGGGTGCTGCTGTCCGGCGGCCAGCGCCAGCGCCTGGCCATTGCCCGTGCGCTGCTCAAGAATGCGCCGTTGCTGATTCTGGACGAGGCCACTTCGGCCCTTGATACCGAGTCCGAGCGGCATATCCAGGCAGCATTGGACCAGGTCATGAAAGGCCGTACCACCCTGGTCATCGCCCACCGCCTGTCGACCATCGAGAAGGCCGACCTGATTCTGGTGATGGACCAGGGCCAGATCGTGGAGCGCGGTACCCACGATCAGTTGCTGGCGCAAAACGGCTTCTATGCCAAGTTGCATGCCATGGGCCTGGACGAGCCGGTGACCGCCGACATCACCTGACAGCCCCATGTAGCCAGGACCTTACGTTGGGGGCGGCCTTTGTGTCGCCCCCTTTACGTTGTTGACCAAGGGTAAATATTTCTTCAGCCTTGCGTTGCTATTGTCGAGTCTCGCTGTCGCGGGTAGCCCACGTGGGCCACCGCACTCAAACGGGTATCGCAATGTTTCAACGTTTCGTCTGGAAGTTACTTCCCAAGTCCCAGAGATCCTTTCTGCTGGGGCGCCTGTCGGTCGTCGACCGCCAGGCGGTCAACAAGTCCATGTCGGCCAACCTGCGCTTTCCCGAGCCGTTCGCCCAGCGCGACTGCCTGTTCATACACGTGCCCAAGTGCGCGGGAAGCAGCGTCTGTGCTGCCTTGTTCGATGGCTGGTACCCGGGCCATATTCCGCTGTACTGGTACGAACAGCAGTTTCCTCGCCAGTTTGCCGCCAGCTTCAAGTTCGCCTTCGTGCGCGACCCTCTTGAGCGTGCCTATTCGGCGTTTGCCTACCTCAAGGGCAACCCGCCCAACGACCGCGACCAGACGGCGCACGCCATGGTCAACCAGTACACCGATTTCAACCAGTTCGTCAGCTACTGGCTGCATGCCGACAACCTGCACAAGCAGATTCATTTCGCTCCGCAAACCGACTTCCTTGTCGACTCGCTGGGGCACATGCGCATGGATTTCATTGGCCGCCAGGAAAACATCGGCGAAGACTTCGGCCAGTTGTGCGGACGCTTTGGCCTGGAGCGTGAGCTGCCACGGGTAAACCCGTCGCGCCAGCGCCTGCATGCCCAGGCGCGGGACTTCTGTTCCGTCCGCACGCGGCGCCTGGTTCGCCGCGCCTACCAACGTGACTATGAGCTGCTCGGCTATGAATGAGACCTTGTCTGGGCTGGATCATGCACCGCAGATCCGGCCTTGGGTGCTGAGTGTCGCCACCGACGCACGTGCGGCGATCAAGGGCCAGCAACCACGCTGTATCTGGTTGACGGGGCTGTCCGGCGCTGGCAAATCTACCCTGGCCAACGCCCTGGAAATACAGTTGCACCAGCGTGGGTTGCACACGTTTCTCCTGGACGGCGATAACGTTCGCGGCGGGCTGTGCAAAGACCTGGGCATGGGCGCGGTAGCGCGCAAGGAAAACATGCGGCGCATGGCCGAAGTAGCGCGGCTGATGGTCGAAGCCGGGTTGGTGGTGATAGTCGCGGCGATTTCCCCCTTTCGCGCCGAGCGCGAGGCCGCCAGGGCGTTGTTCGGTGCTGGCCAGTTCGTGTCCGTCTACGTAAGCACCTCGTTCGACGCCTGCGCGCGCCGCGACCCCAAGGGCCTTTACAGTAAGGCGTTAAGCGGGCAGATCAAGGATTTCACCGGGTTGGACAGCCCCTACGAAGCGCCCCTTGACGCCGAATGCGAGATCGATACCGCAAGCCTGTCCGTGGAAGAAGCTACCCAGGTCTTGCTCGACCATCTGCAGATCGCCTGAGCGGGAAGCGGGTGCCCCTGCTGTGCTAATATCCCGCCCTTGTCTATTTGTATGTGGGTTGCCCATGAAGTTGTCCATGCCGCGATTCGATCAAGCCCCTGTCCTGGTGGTCGGCGATGTCATGCTCGACCGCTATTGGCATGGTGGTACCTCACGGATTTCTCCCGAGGCGCCAGTGCCGGTGGTCAAGGTCGAGCAGATCGAGGATCGCCCAGGTGGCGCGGCCAACGTTGCCCTGAACATCGCCGCACTCGGCGCCCCGGCGTCGCTGGTGGGTGTCACCGGCCAGGACGAGGCGGCCGAAAGCCTCGTCAACAGCCTGCAGGCCGCCGGTGTGCGTGCCCATTTCCAGCGCATCGCCCACCAGCCGACCATCGTCAAGCTGCGGGTCATGAGCCGTCACCAGCAATTGCTGCGCATCGATTTCGAGGAGCCTTTCGCCACTGACCCGCTGGCGCTGGGTGCTGATGTGGAAGAACTGCTCGAAGGTATCAAGGTGCTGGTGCTGTCTGATTACGGCAAGGGTGCGTTGAAGAACCACCAGGCGCTGATCCAGGCCGCCAAGGCCAAGGGTATTCCGGTGCTGGCCGACCCCAAGGGCAAGGATTTCTCCATTTACCGTGGCGCCAGCCTGATCACCCCGAACCTGAGCGAGTTCGAGACCATCGTTGGCGGCTGCGCCGATGAGTCGGAACTGGTGGCCAAGGGTGCCAAGCTCATGAGCGACCTGGAGCTGGGGGCGTTGCTGGTAACCCGTGGCGAGCACGGCATGACCTTGCTGCGCCCCGAGCACCCGGCGCTGCACCTGCCGGCCCGGGCGCGCGAAGTGTTCGACGTGACCGGTGCCGGCGACACGGTGATCTCCACCCTGGCCGCCGCCATCGCCGCTGGCGAGGAACTGCCCCACGCTGTGGCGCTCGCCAACCTGGCGGCTGGCATCGTGGTGGGCAAGCTGGGTACCGCGGCCATCAGCGCCCCGGAACTGCGTCGCGCCATTCAGCGCGAAGAAGGGTCGGAGCGTGGCGTGCTGGGCCTCGACCAGTTGCAACTGGCGATCGAGGACGCCCGGGCCCACAACGAGACCATCGTCTTTACCAACGGCTGCTTCGACATTCTCCACGCGGGCCACGTGACTTACCTGGAACAGGCACGTGCCCAGGGCGATCGCCTGATCGTGGCGGTCAACGATGATGCCTCGGTCAGCCGCCTCAAGGGCCCTGGCCGGCCGATCAACAGCGTCGATCGGCGCATGGCCGTGCTGGCGGGCCTGGGCGCGGTGGACTGGGTGATCAGCTTCGGTGAAGGTACCCCGGAAAACCTGCTGACCCATGTGCGGCCTGATGTGCTGGTCAAGGGTGGCGATTACTCGGTGGACCAGGTGGTGGGCGCTGACATCGTCAAGGCCTACGGCGGTACCGTGAAGGTGTTGGGGCTGGTGGAAAACAGCTCGACCACCGCCATCGTCGAGAAAATCCGCAGCAACTGAACCTGCTTGCAGTATGGGGATCGGCCACAGGGTGCTCCCAGCGATTGAGGCCATCCCTGTGGGACCGGACGCCAGCTCGGGAAGCAGACGGCGCGGTATTCTAGGCATACCGCGGTGCGGCGTTCCCCAGCTTCGCCTGGTCCCACAGCGAACGGCAGGGCGGCAAGTAGGCTATTTGTGCAGATTGCCCCGGGCCAGGCGCAGCAGTGCCCGGGCCTTGTGGGTGAGTTTGCGCAGGCCGGTGCGGGGTTTGCGCACTTCGGCCAGGCCCTGATGGTTCAGCCAGTCCTTCCAGCGAATTCGCTCTTCCCGTACCACCCAGCCTTCCTGTGGGGCGAAGCTCTCCGCCAGGCACAGGCCACGGGTACTGGCTGGGTGCAGTTGGCCTTTTTTCAGGGTGTACAGCTCGGCACACGGCTTGCCTTCGTTCAGCGGCATCAGGTACAGGTCTGGTTTGCTGCGGTCCAGGCGGGCCACCAGTTGCTCTTTTTCCAAGCGTTCATCCACATGGAACAGGCTCAGGTTGCGGGCTTCCTTGGGCAATTCCAGGCGCAGGTCATACACCAGTTGCAGCGACGCCGTGGGCAGGTGCACATAGGCGCGCGGGCGTTCGATCAGGTTGAGGCTGCCGGTTCGCACGGGCAACGCGGCGCCGGACAGCGGGCGCAACCTGAACGGCAGTTTCTCCCGGTAATGCAGTGCGCCGGTGTAGGGCGTCGGCAGCCAGGTGTCGTTGAAGCGGCCGATCAACCAGCCTTCAGGGGTTTCCAGCAAGCACTCTTCGGCCACTTCCTGAATCGCGGTCAGCAGCGGCAGGTTCATTTCATGGGCGGGCACGTAGCCGGAGATCAGCTTGAGCACCACATCGCCACGGTCCTGGCGGCGCTGGCGCACCAAGACCCAATACTCACGGTTCTGCCAGGTCAGGGTCAGGCGTACCGAAACCCCCAGGTTCGCCAATTCCAGGGCAAAACGCTGGGGGTCTTCCACGCTCACCTGGCGCCGGCGCTGCAAGGTCTGGGCGAAGTTCAGCGGCATGCCAACGCTCTGGTAACTCAAGCCTTCGGGCGTGGCTTCGACGAACAGTGGCAGGGTCTTGAAGTTGCTGGGGTTTTTTCTTATCAGGGTACGCGGCATGTCGGCTCCTTCTTGCGTCGGGGTCGGCCGCGTGGGCGGCTCCGGGTGTTTCAGCTCCCGCGAATGACAGCGGCTGCGGTGGTCACATTATGGGCCAGGTGCAACGGGTTGATGGTTCCGACAATAGCACTGGCCACGCCGGGGTGGGCGAACAGCAGCTCGAAACTGGCCCGTACCGGGTCGGTACCCGGGCTCAGGCAGGCATGGCCACTGGCCAGAGCCTTCTTCACCAGAATCGCCTTGCCATGGCTGGCAGCGTAGTCCAGTACCGGGCGTTCGCCTTGCTCGTTGAGATTGTAGGTGACCATGGCGCAGTCACCCGTCTCCAGCGCCCTGAGGCCACCTTCCACGGTCTTGCCGGAAAAGCCGAAGCCGCGCACCTTGCCTTGCTCTTTCAGGCGCGCCAGTGCCTCGTACACACCCGTATGTTCGAGAATGTGCAGGTCGTTGCCGTCGGAGTGCACCAGCACCAGGTCAATGTAATCGGTCTCCAGGCGCTGGAGGCTGCGCTCCACGGAAAAGCGCGTGTGCTCGGCGCTGAAGTCGAAGCGCGACTGGCCTGCCTCGAATTCTTCGCCCACCTTGCTGACGATCACCCATTCCTGGCGCTGGCCGCGCAACAGCGGGCCCAGGCGCGTTTCGCTGGTGCCGTAGGCGGGCGCGGTGTCGATCAGGTTGATGCCCAGCTGCCGGGCCTGGTCCAGCAGTTGACGGGCCTGCCCGTCGTCGGGAATGGTGAAGCCGTTGGGGTACTTCACCCCTTGGTCACGGCCAAGCTTGACGGTACCCAGGCCCAGCGGCGAAACGCTCAGGCCAGTGCTGCCCAGGGGGCGGTGCAGGTCGTGCAGGGTGGCCAGGGTCATGGCAGCAGTTGCTCCCAGGGCGCCTGGCCCAGGGCGGGGCGGGGCAGTTCGGGCAGGCTGGGGTGTTGGCCCGGCTTGATGCCGTCACGTTCCAGGCTGGCGATCACGCGGTCGGCGAAGTCCGGGGCCAGGGCCAGCTTGGTGGGCCAGCCCACCAGCAGGGCGCCTTGCTCAGCCAGGAACGCATTGTCCGGGCGAACCAGGCCCGACTGTGCCGGTTCGGCACGGTCGACACGCAAGGTGGCCCATTGCACCTGGCTCAGGTCGATCCACGGCAAAAGTTGCCCCAGTTCTTTGCGCGCCGTGGCAATCTGCTGTTCAGGCGTGCGTGCCACGCCGTCGGCCTCGGCGATGTCGCCACCCAGGTACCACACCCACTGGCCATCGTGGGCCGGGTGGGTCGTAACGGTGATGCGCGGCTTGGTGCCACCGCCCAGGCAGTGGGCGTACAGCGGCTTGAGGCTGGCACCCTTGGCGATGATCATGTGCAACGGCCGGCGTTGCATGGCGGGCTGGTCCACGCCCAGGTCTTGCAACAACGTGGCCGTACCGGCACCGGCGCTCAACACCACCCGGCCGGCGCGGATCTCGCGGCCGTCGACACGCAGGCCGGCCAGTTCACCGTTCTGTAGCAAAGGTTCGAAGGTTTCGCCGGCCAGCAGGCCGTCACCGCCCAGCTGTGCCAGCCGTTCGATCACGCTGGGGGTGTCGACCACCAATTCCGCCAGGCGGTAGACCTTCCCCTTGAAGGCCTTGTCCTGCAAGGCACGCGGCAAATCGCTGCCTTTGACCTGGTCTACACGGCCGCGCACGGCCTTGCTGGCGAAGAAACTGGTGAGATTGCCCGCCAGGGTGCCTGGCGACCACAGGTAATGGGCCTGGGACAGCACGCGCACGCCACTGAGGTCCAGCTCACCAGTGCCGGCCAACGCTTCGCGCCAGCGTCGCGGCATGTCGGCGATGGCCTCGCTGGCGCCGGTCAGTGCCCCGTGCAGGGCGTACTTGGCGCCGCCATGGATGATGCCCTGGGACTTGAGGCTCTGCCCGCCACCCAAGCTGGCATTTTCCACCAGCACGGTCGAATAACCCAGGCGCCGCAAGCGGGCGTTGAGCCACAGGCCGGCGACGCCAGCGCCGACAATCAGCACGTCAGTGGAAATAGCGGATGACATCAAGCAACCTCACAGGCGAAAACAGACCCGCAGTATACAGACTCAATGCCCGGCGGTTTTCGAGAACAGCTGGATCACTACCACGCCCAGCAGGATCAGGCCCATGCCAGCGACGGCAGGCATGTCCAGTTTCTGGCCGTAGACCAGCAGCGCGGCGATGCTGACCAGTACGATGCCCATGCCCGACCAGATGGCGTAGGTAATGCCCACGGGGATGACCCGCACGACCAGGATCAGCATCCAGAACGCTACGGCGTAGCCGCAGATGACCAGGATCAGTGGCAGCGGGGTGCTCAGGCCTTTCACGGCTTTCATGCTGGTGGTGGCGATCACTTCGCAGCAGATGGCAAGCGCCAGGTAGTAGTAGGCAGTCATGATTCAACCCTCTGAAGTTGCCTGCCATTCTAGGGGTAGGGCAGATGGGGTAAAGTGAATACCTATCGCTATTGGAGATAGGTCAGCATGGCTCTTCGATGGAATCTGGAGCAGATCCTGCTATTCGTGCAGGTCGCCGAGCTGCGCTCGTTTTCGGCGGTGGCCCGCCAGCAAGGGCGTGCCCAATCGGCGGTCAGCAGTGCCATCGCATTGCTGGAAGAAGACCTGGGGGTGACGCTGTTCAACCGCAGCAGCGGTCGGCAGCCGCAGTTGACCGAAGCGGGCAGGGCGCTGCTGGAAGAAGGCCGCGAACTGCTGCGCCAGTGCGAACGCCTGGACAGCCGCGCGTTGGCCCTCAACCGCGGCCAGGAAGCGCAATTGCGCGTGGCCCAGGATGAGGCCATGCCCTACCAGCCCGTGCTCGATAGCCTCGAGGACCTGGCTGGCACCTACCCGGCATTGGAGGTGCAGTTGGCCAGCGGTGCCCAGGGCGACGTGGCGCGCAAGCTGGTGGAGCGCCGCGCCGACCTGGGGCTGCTGTTTCACCATGAGCACATGCCGGCGGCATTGGAGCGCCGCGCCCTGGGCAGTGTGGAGATGGTCACGGTGTGCGCCGTCAACCACCCTTTGGCCGCTACTCCGCGCGTCAGCCGCCAGGAGCTGGCCCGCCATCGGCAACTGCTGATCGCCCTGGAAACCAGCCAGTACGCCGGCGGCGACCCCATCAGCCCGCAGGTATGGCGGGCCGACAGTTTTTACGCGATGGCCGAGTTGCTGATGCGCGGTCTGGGCTGGGCGTGGCTGCCGCGTCATGTGGTGCAATACCCCGCGTACCAGCAGCAGATGGTGGAGCTGGCCAGCGAGTGGGTGCCTCCGGCGCTGGTGGTGGAGCTGGTGTGGCGCCGCGATGAGCCGCTGGGCCCAGCGGCACGGCACCTGGCCGAGTGCTTTACCCGCCATCTGCGGGCCATTGGCTGAGCCGTGGCGCGACGGTGCCGTAGCAGTGGACCTGGCCACGTCCCGGGGCGCCGCGCAACGTCAGCACTCACCGAGTGCGATGCCGACGCGGCCGGGTCCGCTGCTACACGCCTTACTTTTCATGCAGAGCCTAGTAAACTCCGCCGCCATGAACAGAACCCTCTATACCTTGCTGTTTCATCTGGGGCTGCCGCTGGTGGCGCTGCGGTTGTGGCTGCGTGCGCGCAAAGCGCCGGCCTACGCCAAGCGCATCGGCGAGCGCTTTGCCCGTAATCTGCCGGCCGTGCCTACCGGCGGTATCTGGGTGCATGCGGTGTCGGTAGGTGAAAGCATCGCCGCCGCACCGATGATTCGGCAGTTGCTGGTGCGCTACCCGCAGTTGCCCATCACCATCACCTGCATGACGCCCACCGGCTCGGAGCGCATCCGGGCGCTGTTCGGCGACGAGCCGCGCGTGCGCCATTGCTACCTGCCCTATGACTTGCCGTGGGCGGCGGGACGTTTCCTCGACCATGTGCAGCCACGCCTGGCGGTCATCATGGAAACCGAACTGTGGCCCAACCATATTCACCAGTGCGCGCTGCGCGGCATTCCCGTGGCCCTTGCCAATGGGAGGTTGTCCGAGCGTTCGGCCCGCGGCTATGGCCGCTTCGCCAAGCTGACGGCGCCCATGCTGGCGCAAATGAGCCTGATTGCCGTGCAGACCGAAACCGAGGCCGAGCGTTTCAGGCAACTGGGCGCGCGGCCCGAATGCGTGCAGGTGACCGGGTCGATCAAGTTCGACCTCAAGGTTGACGGGCAACTGCTGGAGCGTGCCGCCGCGCTGCGCGAGCACTGGCAGGCATCGGGTCGTCCGGTGTGGATCGCGGCGAGCACCCACGAGGGCGAAGACCCAATCATTCTCGACGCCCACCGCCAGGTATTGGCCAGCCACGCCGACGCGCTGTTGATTCTGGTGCCCCGCCACCCGGAACGTTTCAACCCGGTGTTCGAGTCGAGCGTGCAGCAAGGCTTCGCCAGCGTGCGGCGCTCCAGCGGCCAGGCCATCACGGCGCAACACCAGGTGCTGGTGGGCGATACCATGGGCGAGTTGCTGTTCCTCTATGCCCTGGCCGACAGCGCGTTCGTGGGCGGCAGCCTGGTGGCCAATGGCGGGCACAACCTGCTGGAGCCGGCGGCACTGGCCAAGCCGGTGCTCAGCGGCCCGCACCTGTTCAATTTCCAGGAAATCGCCGCCATGCTGCGCGAGGCCAACGCGCTGATCGAAGTCGATGACGCCGCCGGGTTGGCGGTGGCGGTGCGTCAGCTGATCGAGTTGCCGCAAGATGCCCGGCGTATGGGGGTAGCGGGCTTGGCGGTGATGCAGGCCAACCAGGGTGCCCTGGAGCGGCTGCTCACCGCCCTGGGCACACTGCTCAGATAATCCTGCCCCGCCCAGGCGGCGCCAGCTTTACTGCTTTGCGGGCTTGAGCAGTTCCTGCGCCGCTTTGGCCAGGTCTGGCGGCAGGAAGTCCTTGTCAGGGTTGTAGTCGGGCTTCAGCCAGCGCGCCAGGTCCTGCAAGTCTCGCGGGCTGAGGGTGCCTGCCGCCTGCTTGAGGCGCAAGTTGTCGAGAATGTAGTCGTAGCGGCTGTTGTTGTAGTCGCGCACCGACGAGTACAGCTGGCGCTGGGCGTCGAGCACGTCGACGATGTTGCGGGTGCCCACCTGGTAGCCGATCTCGGTAGCCTCCACGGCGCTCTGGTTGGAGATGATCGACTGCTTGCGCGCTTGCACCTGCTCCACATCGGTGTTCACCGCCCGGTGCAGGTTTCGAGTGTTCTCCACCACCTGGCGACGCAAGCCCTCGCGTTGTTGTTCGCTCTGGCTCAGGCGCTGGTAGGCTTCCCGCACCTGGGAACTGGTCAGGCCGCCGCTGTAGAGCGGAATGTTCACCTGCAGGCCGATGGTGCGCTGTTCCACATCACCATGGTACTCCACCCCCGGGTAGGGGCTGGGGTTGCTGAAGCCCAGCAGGTCGTTGTCCCCTTTCTGGTATTTGGCCACCGCATCCACCGTCGGTGCATGGCCGGCCTTGCGCTGGCGCAGGGTTTCCTCGGCGCTGGTCACGGCGTAGGCGCTGGCCTGCAAGTTGAGGTTCTGTTGCGAAGCGGTCTCTACCCACGTCTTGGCATCGTTGGGGCTGGGCGGCAGCACCGGCAATGTGTGGACGATGCCCTGCACCGAGTTGTAATCGCGGTTGGTCAGCGTCACCAGCGCCTCGAAGGCATCGTCGACCTGGCGCTGCGCCACGATCCGGTTGGCGCGCGCGGTATCGTAGCTGGCTTGCGATGACAGCACATCGGTCTTGTCCGACAGGCCGACGTTGAAACGTTCGTTGGACTGGTCCAGCTGGCGTTTGAGGGCGTTCTCTTCGGCCTTGGTGGCCGCCAGGCTGTCCTGGGCGCGCAGTACGTTGAAGTAGTCCTCGGCGGTCTGCAGGATCAGGTTCTGCTCAGTGGCCGAGAGCTGCAAGGCCGCCTGCTCGTTTACCGCCTTGGCGGCCTTCAGCTGGAACCAGCGGTCGGCGCGAAAGATCGGCTGGGCGAGCGTGGCCTGGTACGTGGTGCCGCTACGGGAGGTGGTTTGCGCCGGCTCATCGAGCTGGGTGCGGACATCGGTGATGTCGCTGCCGGCCGACAGGTTGGGCAGCAGCCCGGCCCGTGCCTGGGGCACCACTTCGCTCTGGGCGGCGTAGTCGGCACGGGCAGCGGCCAGGTCGGCGTTGTTGTTCACCGCTTCCTGGTAGACGCTGACCAGGTCGGTGCGGCTGGCCAGAGGGGCGATCTGCGCTGCCACGGCGTTGCACCCACTCGACACGGCAATGGCCAGTGCAATTTTGCGCAGCATGATTCAATCCTTGTCATTAATCGCAGTGCGAGTGTAGATGCCTGCGGGTGGCACAACAATCAGGCATTTACGCCATTTATCGCACATGCACCCTCAAGGGCTTGGCGTTTTGCCGGCTGCGCGTCTAGACTGACGGCGTTCTTGTCGGGGTGCCTTGAGTGAAAGGCTGAGATCGGTTAATCCGGATCCCGTTGAACCTGATCAGGTTAGCGCCTGCGTAGGGAACAAGATTTCTCGTCCTCCCGGCGAGTCCTCTTGTGCTTCGTCCGGGAAAATCGTTCATTTCTTGAGCGGTTTGCGACGGTCCAAGCACAGCACCGCCCCAGGTGCAGTCCGTGCCTTTTCAGGTTCACTCCCGACATTCCACTGCTGGATGCTGTCTGGAGAGCCTGTGATGAGTAAACAAGAAAAAAACCTTGCCCACCTGAGCGAATCGGCCCAGGTCGACGCGCAATCGGTACAACCGTTCACCCGTTCGCAAAAAGTCTATGTGCAGGGCTCGCGCCCGGACATCCGCGTGCCCATGCGTGAAATCAGCCTGGACGTGACCCCCACCGACTTCGGCGGCGAGATCAATGCGCCGGTCACCGTCTATGACACCTCGGGGCCCTACACCGACCCCAACGTCACCATCGACGTACGCAAGGGCCTGGCCGATGTACGCTCGGCCTGGATCGACGACCGTGGCGACACCGAACGCCTGGAAGGCCTGAGCTCGCATTTCGGCCAGCAGCGCCTGAACGACGCCGAATTGACCAAGCTGCGTTTTGCCCATGTGCGCAACCCGCGCCGGGCGAAGGCGGGCGCCAACGTCAGCCAGATGCACTACGCGCGCAAGGGCATCATCACCGCCGAGATGGAATACGTGGCCATCCGCGAAAACATGAAACTGGCCGAGGCCCGCGCCGCCGGCCTGCTCAATGAACAGCACAAGGGCCACAGCTTCGGCGCCAGCATCCCCAAGGAAATCACCGCCGAGTTCGTGCGCGAGGAAATCGCCCGCGGCCGCGCCATCATTCCCGCCAATATCAACCACACCGAGCTGGAGCCGATGATCATCGGCCGCAACTTCCTGGTGAAGATCAACGGCAACATCGGCAACAGCGCCCTGGGGTCTTCCATCGAGGAAGAAGTGGCCAAGCTGACCTGGGGTATTCGCTGGGGCTCGGACACCGTCATGGACCTGTCCACGGGCAAGCACATCCATGAAACCCGCGAGTGGATCATCCGCAACTCGCCCGTGCCGATCGGTACCGTGCCGATCTACCAAGCGCTGGAGAAGGTCAACGGCGTGGCCGAAGACCTGACCTGGGAGCTGTTCCGCGACACCCTGATCGAACAGGCCGAGCAGGGCGTGGACTATTTCACCATCCACGCCGGTGTGTTGCTGCGTTATGTGCCGCTGACCGCCAAGCGGGTGACCGGCATCGTCAGCCGCGGCGGTTCGATCATGGCCAAATGGTGCCTGGCGCACCATAAAGAGAACTTCCTCTACACCCACTTCGACGAAATCTGCGAAATCATGAAGGCCTACGACGTCAGCTTCTCGCTGGGCGACGGCCTGCGCCCCGGTTCCATCGCCGACGCCAACGACGAAGCCCAGTTCGGTGAACTGGAGACCCTGGGCGAGCTGACCAAGATCGCTTGGAAGCACGATGTGCAGTGCATGATCGAAGGGCCAGGCCATGTGCCCATGCAATTGATCAAGGAAAACATGGACAAGCAGCTGGAGTGCTGCGATGAGGCGCCGTTCTACACCCTGGGCCCGCTGACCACTGACATTGCCCCCGGTTACGACCACATCACTTCGGGCATCGGTGCGGCGATGATCGGCTGGTTCGGTTGCGCCATGCTCTGTTATGTCACGCCCAAGGAGCACCTGGGCTTGCCCAACAAGGATGACGTCAAGACCGGCATCATCACCTACAAGATCGCTGCCCATGCCGCCGATCTGGCCAAGGGGCACCCCGGCGCGCAGATCCGCGACAATGCCCTGAGCAAGGCGCGTTTCGAGTTCCGTTGGGAAGACCAGTTCAACCTGGGCCTGGACCCGGACACGGCGCGGGCCTTCCATGACGAAACACTGCCCAAGGACTCGGCCAAGGTCGCGCACTTCTGCTCCATGTGCGGGCCGAAGTTCTGCTCCATGAAGATCACCCAGGAAGTGCGTGAGTACGCCGCCAACCAGAAGATCGAGGCCGTGGATATTTCCATGGAGGAGGGCATGCGCGAGCAAGCCCAGCGGTTCAAGCAGGAAGGTAGCCAGCTGTATCAGAAGGTCTGATTCAGACGCGTGTAACCCTTGCAGGCGCTGGCACGCCAGCGCCTGCAGGTTCTTCAGACAACCCATATCTCTTTCGAGATCCAAATTGAACACACCCAGCCATTACTCCCCGGACGTCGCCGTCCCTTCCTCCCAGCGCGTATTCGGCGCCCGGGACCTGTTTTCCCTGTGGTTTTCACTCGGCATCGGCCTGATGGTGCTGCAGACCGGCGCTTTGCTGGCGCCGGGCCTGGGCCTGTCCGGTTCGCTGTTGGCGATTGGGCTGGGCACCGCCGTTGGCGTGGTGCTGCTGGCGGCTGTCGGCGTGATCGGCAGCGACACCGGCCTGTCGTCCATGGCTGCCTTGCGCCTGAGCCTGGGCCAGTACGGCGCAGCACTGCCGGCGCTGCTCAACCTGCTGCAACTGGTGGGCTGGGGTGCCTTTGAAATCATCGTCATGCGCGATGCCGCCAGCCTGCTGGGCGCGCGCGCCTTCAGCGAAGGCAGCCTGCTGGCGAACCCCGTGCTCTGGACCTTGGTGTTCGGTGCATTAGCCACCCTGCTGGCGGTCAGCGGGCCGTTGACCTTCGTGCGCAAGATCTTGCGCAAATGGGGCATCTGGCTGCTGCTGGCGGCTTGCCTGTGGCTGACCTGGAACCTGTTGGCCAAGGCTGACCTGGGCGGCTTGTGGGCCAAGGCCGGGGACGGCAGCATGACCTTCGCCGTGGGCTTTGACATTGCCATTGCCATGCCGCTGTCGTGGCTGCCACTGATTGCCGACTACTCACGCTTCGGCCGTGCGGCCAAGGGCGTGTTCGGTGGCACCGTGCTGGGTTTCTTCGTGGGCAACCTCTGGCTGATGAGCCTGGGCGTGGCCTACACCCTGGCGTTTGCGCCCAGCGGCGAGACCAATGCCCTGCTGCTGGCCCTGGCAGGCGCCGGGCTGGGTATTCCGTTGCTGCTGATTCTGCTGGACGAGTCCGAGAATGCCTTTGCCGACATCCACTCGGCGGCGGTATCCACCGGCTTGCTGGTGCGCTTGAAAGTCGAGCACCTGGCCCTGGCCATCGGCGTCATCTGCACACTGATCGCCTGCTTCGCGCCCCTGGCCCAGTACCAGAACTTTCTGCTGTTGATCGGCTCGGTGTTCGCGCCGCTGTTCGGCGTGGTGCTGGTCGACCACTTCATCCTGCGCAAGCGCAGCAGCCAGGCCCAGGCCGTGCCGCTGCGTTGGACCGCACTGGTGGCCTGGGGGGGCGGCATCGCCACCTACCACGTGCTGGCCAACCTCTACCCCGAGGTGGGCGCTACCTTGCCGGCATTGCTGCTGGCCGGCATGCTGCACGCGGTGCTGGCAGTCATCAGCCGCGGCCGGGAAACAGTTCCGGCCTGATCACGCCATTGAGGCGCAGGTAGTCGACCTTGATCTCCGGCTGGCCCAGGGCGTATGGCGCGATGGTGTCCACGTCATACTTGAGGATGACGCCACCGTAGGTCAGGGCGATGTGCGGCGTTTGCTTGAAAGGCCAGTCGTGGACGAACTTGGGGTCGCTGGCCAGGCCGCGGGTCGTCAACCAGCCGCGGTGTGCTTCTTCGGCGGCTTTCCAGAAGGTCGCTTCCTGGCCTGGCACCAGCATGTCCTGCAATGTCAGCACCTTATGCTGCTGGCGCGACCAGTTGATGAAACCGCGTCCTGGCGTGCCGTGAGGCGCGCCGGTATCCAGGTAGCTGGACACTTCGATGATCACCAGGCCGTCATGCTGCTCGCGTACCTTCGATTGCAGGTAGCTGCCATAGCCCGTCGGCGCCTGGCTGAGGAAGGTGTTTTCGTAGGCCTTCAGCGAGGCAGGCAGCGGTGCGTCGTTGCTGGTGCGGGTCAATTGCAGCAGGCGGCGCTCGATGATCGGGTCAAGGTCTGGCTCGTCGGGAAAGTGGATCACGTCCAGGTTCACCAGCGGGCAGTCCGGCGTGGTGCAGCCGGGCTTGGTGTGTTCCCAGGCATCACGCTTGGTTTGCAGCGCAGTGTGCATGTTCGGCTGGAACAGGCTCTGGCAGGCGCCCAGTGTCAGGGCCACGCAGGCCATGGCCGTGAATTTCAGAAGCGACATGGTGTTCCTTGAAGTTCAGGAAGGGGGTTGCGGGCAAATGCTGCCGTGCTTCGACTCTCGACGCCGGCTTCAGTTCGCCACTAAGCTCAATAGTATCGGGCCAGGGGCTTGCCGCCTATCTTGCCGCTCGCGGATCGGTCTTGAAAGGGGCTGCAAACGGGCGACATCACAGTTAGGATGGCGCGAAGCTGCACGGATGATGACGAGGTTTTACATGACAGACAGGGCCCAGCCGACCAAGGTCGAGATACTCAAGCGCGAGAACTGCTACAAAGGTTTCTACCAGCTTGACCGCCTGCACCTGCGCCACGAACTGTTCGACGGCGGCACCAGCAAGGAGATGACCCGCGAAGTATTCGTGCGCCATGACGCGGTATGCGTGCTGCCCTACGACCCCAAGCGAGATGAAGTGGTGCTGCTGGAGCAGTTTCGCGTTGGTTCCATGCTCAAGACCGCCAACCCGTGGCTGGTGGAGATGGTTGCCGGTCTGATCGACAAGGCCGAGCAACCGGAAGAAGTTGCGCACCGCGAAGCCGAGGAGGAAGCTGGACTGACGTTGCAGGCGCTCTGGCCGATCACCAAGTACTTCCCTTCGCCGGGCGGCAGCAACGAATTCGTGCACCTGTACCTGGGGCATTGCAGCAGCGAAGGCGTGGGCGGCCTGTTCGGCCTGAAAGAGGAAAACGAGGACATCCGCGTCACGGTCTGGGCATTCGAAGACGCCCTGCAAGCCGTGCGCGATGGCAAGATCATCAACGCGGCCACGATCATCGCCATTCAATGGCTGGCGCTGAACCGCGAGGAAGTCAGGGGGCTGTGGAAGTGAACCTGTTGCGCGAACGCTACCGCGTCGATCTGGTCGGCCTGCAGGCAGCCTGCGAGGCCAACTATGCGCGGCTGATGCGCCTGTTGCCGAACATGCGCCACGAGCAGCATTCGCGCAAAGTGGCCATGACCCAGGGCGAGCAGATGCTCGGCGTGCTCACCCTGGAAGTGGTGCTGGCCTGCCCCTATACCACCACCCTGCGGGTGCGTCAGGAACATAGCCTGCCGTGGCTGCCGGTGCCGCAGCTGGAAGTGCAGGTCTACCATGATGCGCGCATGGCTGAAGTGGTCAGCGCCGAGCACGCCCGGCGTTTTCGCAGTGTGTACCCGTACCCCAATGCCAGCATGCACCAGCCGGACGAGAAGGCTCAGTTGAACCTGTTCCTGGGGGAATGGTTGAGCCATTGCCTGGCGTGTGGGCATGAGTATGAGTATGTCCGCTGAGCCATGCCCTCGCGTCAGCCCCTGGTTGCCTTCAGCGCCGTTTTGAAGGCCTTGAGGTCGGCCGCAGCGAACATCAGGTGGCGGCCTGCGGTCGAGAACTCAGCCCCGCGCAGCGAAGATTTTCATCCCCAGATGTGAGCCAAGTCCCCCATGAGGTTTGCCCCCCGCCCGCATCCCCACCATAATCCAGGCTGATCCCCGCCCAAGGAGACGGCCTTGCCGAGCGCACCTCTACCTACCGCCGATACACCTGTGCTGCTGGTGCAGATTTCCGACAGCCACCTGTTTGCCGAAGCGCACGGCACCCTGCTGGGCCTGAATACCGCTGACAGCCTGGCGCGCGTGGTGGAAAAGGTGTTGGCCGAGCAGCCGCACATCGACCTCGTAGTGGCCAGCGGCGACCTTTCCCAGGACGGTAGCGTGGAGTCGTACCGGCGTTTCGAGCAGCTCACCGCGCCAATCAACGCACCAAAGCGCTGGTTCGCCGGTAACCACGACGAACCGCTGCCTATGGAGCAGGCTGCCACGGGCCAGGATTACCTGAGCCCGGTGGTCGACCTGGGCAACTGGCGCATTACCCTGCTGGACTCTTCGGTTCCCGGCTCGGTCCCCGGCTACCTCGCCGACGACCAATTGCAGCTGCTGGCCCAGGCCCTCAGCGAGGCGCCGCAGCGCCATCACCTGATCTGCTTCCACCACCACCCGGTCTCCATCGACTGCAAATGGATGGAGCCCATCGGCCTGCGCAATCCCCATGCGCTGTTCGAGGTCCTCGACCGCTTCCCCCAGGCCCGCGCGGTGTTGTGGGGTCACATCCATCAGGATTTCGAGCGCGAGCGCAACGGCGTCCGCCTGATCGCTTCGCCATCCACCTGCATCCAGTTCAAGCCGGGCAGCGAGGATTTCGCCCTGGATGAGCTGGCGCCGGGGTATCGGTGGCTGCGGTTGCTGCCGGACGGCAGGATCGAGACTGAGGTTTCGCGGGTGGAGGGGTTTGAGTTCACGCCGGATATGGGGGCGGATGGGTACTGACGCGAACTTTGCGGCTATGGGGCGTCATTGGCGATCGTGCTGCTAATAAGGAGTTTGCATGTGGCTTAAGCGTCTGCTGGACAAAATTGATGAGCGGCTGCCTTCCCGCAGACAGGCCGCGTCGTTTCAGGTTGAACAGAACGAGCTCGTGGTATTGCGAAATGGGTGTGAGCCGCAGCGCTATTCCGCCACCGAAATAACGGATGTATACGCCCTTCGGCGTGAGCTCTATGTCGAGGACTGCTTATCATTGGTCATCGAATTCACTGGAGGTGCGCAGCTCGAGGTCGACGAAGGTTCACCGGGATGGGTGGAATTGGGTATCGGCCTGGCGCGATTGAAAGGGTGCCAGGTCAATGAACTTTGGTTTCTGGAGGTATTGCAGGCTGAGCCAGGCAAGCGGGTGCCGGTAGTGTTATAAATGTCGAGCCCCTGCAGTTATCCACAGGGGCCGCGTTACAGCATCAGTCGGCGCGGGTTGCCGCTGCTAGATCATCCACAATGGCCTTGGCATCAATCATTAGCGCTGTTGCACCTTCGTAACCGGGCCAAGCCCAGGCCGCTGTTGTGAAGCGGCGGACGGAACACCTTCAACCTCAAGATGCTTGGCACCTGCCTGTAGCCGCTGCCGGTCAGGTTACGCTGGCCTTCGGGTACGCTGAAGATCTGCAGTGGGCCACTCGGCCCGCGCAGCCTGGCGGCAGCGGCTACAGGCTTGGGCGCGTAATATATCGTTGCCAAACATCTCAACCTGCCTAATCCCCCCATCCCACGGTAAACTGGCGCTCTTTTGCTCGGGAGGTGTCGGCGTGGCAGGTTCCATTCTCTATATACACGGGTTGAACAGCGCGCCGGCGTCGAAGAAGGCCAGCACCCTGGTCGAGGTCATGCAGCGCATGGGACTGGAAGAGCAGTTGCGCGTGCCGGCGCTGCACCATCACCCGCGCCAGGCCATTGGCCAGCTGGAGGCGGCGATCGCCGAGCTGGGCGCGCCCTTGCTGGTGGGAAGCTCGCTGGGCGGCTACTATGCCACTCACTTGGCCGAGCGCCACGGGCTCAAGGCCCTGCTGATCAACCCGGTGGTCAACCCGCACCGCCTGTTCGACGGATTCCTGGGTACCCAGCAAAACCTGTATACCGGTGAGCGCTGGGAATTGACCCTGGACCACGTGGATGCGCTCGGCGAGCTGGAAGTAGCGGCCCCGCAAGACCCCCAGCGCTATCAAGTGTGGCTGCAAACCGCCGATGAAACCCTTGATTACCGCCAGGCAGAGCGCTTCTACCGTGCCTGCGCATTGCGCATCCAGGCCGGCGGCGACCATGGGTACCAAGGCTTTGGCGCGCAACTGCCGAGCTTGCTGAATTTCGCCGGGATCGAACCCGGGCTGTACCGCGGCATCGATTTTGCCCAGCTTTGAGCTGCTTATTTTTCATGAACGACTGACGACGAGAACCCATGGCCAATCCCAGCGCTAGCTCTTATAACGCAGACGCCATCGAAGTCCTCTCGGGCCTCGACCCGGTGCGCAAACGCCCGGGCATGTACACCGACACCACGCGGCCTAACCACCTGGCCCAGGAAGTCATCGACAACAGTGTCGACGAAGCGCTGGCTGGCCACGCCAAGTCGATCCAGGTCATCCTGCACGCCGACCACTCGCTGGAAGTAAGCGACGACGGCCGCGGCATGCCTGTGGATATCCACCCCGAAGAAGGCGTCAGCGGTGTCGAACTGATCCTCACCAAGCTGCACGCGGGCGGCAAGTTCTCCAACAAGAACTACCAGTTCTCCGGCGGCCTGCACGGCGTGGGCATTTCCGTGGTCAACGCCCTGTCCAACCAGGTGCGGGTCAAGGTCAAGCGCGACGGCAACGAGTACCAGATGACCTTCGCCGATGGCTTCAAGGCCACCGACCTTGAGGTGATTGGTACCGTTGGCAAGCGCAACACCGGTACCAGCGTGTATTTCGCCCCGGACCCCAAGTATTTCGATTCGCCGAAGTTCTCGGTCAGCCGCCTCAAGCACGTGCTCAAGGCCAAGGCGGTGCTATGCCCTGGCCTGTTGGTCACCTTTGAAGACAAAGGCACTGGCGAGAAGGTGGAGTGGCATTACGAAGACGGTTTGCGCTCGTACCTGGTGGATGCCGTCACCGAATTCAGCCGCCTGCCTGACGAGCCATTCTGCGGCAGCCTGGCGGGCAACAAGGAGGCGGTGGACTGGGCTTTGCTGTGGCTGCCCGAGGGCGGCGACAGTGTGCAGGAAAGCTACGTCAACCTGATCCCCACCGCCCAGGGCGGCACCCATGTCAATGGCCTGCGCCAGGGCCTGCTGGACGCGATGCGCGAGTTCTGCGAATTCCGCAACCTGCTGCCGCGCGGCCTGAAACTGGCGCCGGAAGACATCTGGGAGCGCATTGCCTTCGTCCTGTCGATGAAGATGCAGGACGCCCAGTTTTCCGGCCAGACCAAGGAACGCCTGTCGTCCCGTGAAGCGGCCGCCTTCGTTTCCGGGGTGGTCAAGGACGCCTTCAGCCTGTGGTTGAACGCCCACCCCGAACTGGGCATGCAACTGGCCGAGCTGGCCATCAGCAACGCCGGCCGGCGCTTGAAGGCCAGCAAGAAGGTCGAGCGCAAGCGCATCACCCAAGGCCCGGCGTTGCCAGGCAAGCTGGCCGACTGCGCCGGCCAGGACCCGATGCGTTCCGAGCTGTTCCTGGTGGAAGGTGACTCCGCCGGTGGCTCCGCCAAGCAGGCGCGCGACAAGGAATACCAGGCCATCCTGCCGTTGCGCGGCAAGATCCTCAACACCTGGGAAGTGGACGGCAGCGAAGTGCTGGCCAGCCAGGAAGTGCACAACATCGCCGTGGCCATTGGCGTCGACCCAGGCGCGGCGGACATGAGCCAGCTGCGCTATGGCAAGATCTGCATCCTCGCCGACGCCGACTCCGACGGCCTGCACATCGCTACCTTGCTGTGCGCGCTGTTCGTCCAGCATTTCCGCCCGCTGGTGGACGCCGGTCACGTCTACGTGGCCATGCCGCCGCTGTACCGTATCGACCTGGGCAAGGAAATCTACTATGCCCTGGACGAGGCCGAGCGCGACGGTATTCTCGACCGCCTGGTGGCGGAAAAGAAACGCGGCAAGCCCCAGGTCACCCGATTCAAGGGCCTGGGTGAGATGAACCCGCCGCAACTGCGCGAAACCACCATGGACCCCAACACCCGCCGCCTGGTGCAACTGACCCTGGACGACTTCGCCCAGGCCTCGGAGATCATGGACATGCTGCTGGCCAAGAAACGTGCGGGCGACCGCAAGTCCTGGCTGGAGTCCAAAGGCAACCTGGCCGAGGTGCTGACCTGATGCGAGCTGCGTTGGCAGCCCTGCTGCTGACCTTTTTGCCGCTGCTGGCCCATGCCGAGCCGGTCGAGGAACTCAAGCTGCTCGCCGAACACCCGGTGGACGGCATGGTGGGTGGCAACCTTTCGGGGTTGGCGCTGTGCGGGGACCGCCTGTGGACAGAATCCGACCGCGATGACGGGCTGATCTACCGCCTGGACGTCAGTGAGCCGGTGTGGAAGGCCGAGCAGCTGGCCATTGACGTGCCGCCTCCGCCCGCCGACACCGGCTTGCCGCTGATGCTGCGGGCCACGGCCCATGCGGCATCGGTGATTCGTGGCGGTATCCTCGATTTCGAAGGCATCACCTGCGACGGCGCGGGCAACCGTTACCTGGTCAGTGAAGGCTATGCGGCCGTGTTGAAGGTCCCTGTGGAAGGCAAACCGTCCTGGTTGAAAATTGACCCGGCGATCATCCGTGAGGCTCACGCCCAAGGCATGCTGCGCCGTTTCAACGCCATTTTCGAAGGCCTGACCATCAATGCCGCGGGTGACCACCTGTGGCTGGCGGCCGAGCGCCAGAACCGCGGGGTGCTGTCCGTCTACAGGCAGCCCGGCGGCACCTGGGGCTGCCACGGCACGTGCATCCTGCTCAACGAGGGCGGCGAGGAGATGCAGCCGGCGCAGTTGCCGGGTGCCCACAAGGCGGCCCGCGACTTCTCCGACCTGGCCTTGTACAACGGCAAGCTATACACCCTGGAGCGCAACATCTTCCAGATCTGCCGGCGTAATCTGCAAACGGCACTGAAGGAACACTGCTGGTCGTTCGCCGATGAGGCATTGATCCCGCAGCGCCAGTACGCGCAGAAATACGGCTTGGCCGAGGCATTGGTGGTAGATGCCACCGGCGCCTGGGTGGGTGTGGACAACAACGACTGGACCCGCGCCGATGGCGAAGCCCGGCCGATCGTCTGGCGTTTCGCCGCGCCTCGGGGCGGCTGGGATGTGGCGCCGTGAGCCAGCAGCCTGCGGGCAAGCGTGCCGGGCGGATTTTCATGATCCTGGCCTGGGCGGCCTTGCTGTTCCTGGCCACCCGCTATTTCGGCCATTTGCAGCAGCAGCGCGAGAACCCCAACCCGGTGGTCGCCAGTGAACATGGCCAGGGTTACATCGAAGTGCGCCTGGCCAGCAATGGCCAGGGTCATTTCGTGGCCAGCGGCGCGATCAACGGCACCGCGGTACAGTTTATGCTCGACACCGGCGCCACCGACGTAGCGGTGGGCAAGTCCCTGGCCGAGCAGCTGAAACTGCCTTACGGCTACCCGATCACGGTCAATACCGCCAATGGCCAGGCCCAGGGCTATCGCACGCGCCTGGCCAGCCTGCGACTGGGCGATATCGTGCTCAAGGACGTACGCGCCGTGGCCATCCCGGACATGGATGGCGACCAGGTGCTGCTCGGCATGAGCGCCCTGAAACAACTCGAATTTTCCCAGCGCGGTGGCACCATGCTGCTGCGCCAGACTACACAATGATGAGGCCCGCATGAGCGACTCCCTTGATCTCAGCCTGGATGGCGTAGAACGCCGCTCGCTGGCTGACTTCACCGAACAGGCCTACCTCAACTACTCCATGTACGTGATCATGGACCGGGCGCTGCCGCACATCGGCGACGGCCTCAAGCCGGTCCAGCGTCGCATTGTCTACGCCATGAGTGAGTTGGGGCTGGATGCCGATTCCAAGCACAAGAAGTCGGCCCGTACCGTGGGTGACGTGCTCGGTAAATTCCACCCGCACGGCGATTCGGCCTGCTACGAAGCCATGGTGCTGATGGCGCAGCCGTTCAGCTACCGCTACACCTTGGTCGACGGCCAGGGCAACTGGGGTGCGCCGGACGATCCCAAGTCGTTCGCGGCCATGCGTTACACTGAGGCGCGGCTGTCGCGCTACTCCGAGGTGCTGCTCAGCGAGCTGGGCCAGGGCACCGCCGACTGGGTACCGAACTTCGACGGTACCCTGGACGAACCTGCGGTGCTGCCGGCACGCTTGCCCAACATCCTGCTCAACGGCACCACGGGCATCGCCGTGGGCATGGCCACCGACGTGCCGCCGCACAACCTGCGTGAAGTGGCCACTGCCTGCGTGCGCTTGCTGGATGAGCCCAAAGCCACCATCGAGCAGCTGTGCGAGCACATCCAGGGCCCGGACTACCCGACCGAAGCGGAAATCATCACCCCGCGTGCCGAGCTGCTGAAAATCTACGAGACTGGCCGTGGCTCGGTGCGCATGCGCGCCGTGTACCGCATCGAAGATGGCGACATCGTGGTCACCGCACTGCCGCACCAGGTGTCCGGCGCCAAGGTACTGGAGCAGATCGCCGCCCAGATGCAGGCCAAGAAGCTGCCGATGGTCGCTGACCTGCGTGATGAGTCGGACCACGAAAACCCCTGCCGTATCGTCATAATTGCCCGCTCCAACCGGGTCGACCTCGACGAATTGATGCAGCACCTGTTCGCCACGACCGAGCTTGAGTCCACCTACCGGGTCAACGTCAACATCATCGGCCTGGACGGTCGCCCGCAGCTGAAAAACCTGCGTGCGCTATTGCTGGAGTGGCTGGAATTCCGCATCAACACCGTGCGCCGCCGCCTGAAGTTCCGCCTGGACAAGGTCGAGCGTCGCCTGCATCTGTTGGAAGGCTTGCTGGTGGCGTTCCTTAACCTGGATGAAGTAATTCACATCATCCGGACCGAGGAACACCCCAAGTCAGCGCTGATCGCCCGCTTCGAGCTCACCGAGACCCAGGCCGAATACATCCTGGAAACCCGCCTGCGGCAGTTGGCGCGCCTGGAAGAGATGAAGATCCGTGGCGAGCAGGAAGAGTTGGCCAAGGAGCAGGCCAAGCTGCAGGCCCTGCTGGGCAGCGAAACCAAGCTGCGCAAGCTGGTCCGTTCGGAGCTGATCAAGGATGCCGAAACCTACGGTGATGATCGCCGCTCGCCCATCGTCGCCCGCGCCGAAGCCAAGGCGCTGTCGGAAAACGAGCTGATGCCGACCGAGCCTGTTACCGTCGTGCTGTCGGAAAAAGGCTGGGTGCGCTGCGCCAAGGGCCATGATATCGACGCCACCGGCTTGTCCTACAAGGCAGGCGACGGCTTCAAGACCTCGGCCATTGGCCGCTCCAACCAGTTCTCGGTGTTCATCGATTCCACCGGCCGCAGCTATTCGGTGGCGTCGCACACCTTGCCGTCGGCCCGTGGCCAGGGTGAACCGCTCACCGGCCGCCTGACCCCGCCGCCTGGTGCCTCCTTCGAGTGCGTCCTGCTGCCCGATGACGACGCGCTTTACGTGATCGCCTCCGACGCCGGCTACGGTTTCGTGGTCAAGGGCGAAGACCTGCAGGCCAAGAACAAGGCCGGCAAGGCACTGCTCAGCCTGCCCAATGGCGCCAAGGTGCTGGCCCCACGGCCGGTGGCTGATCGCGAAAGCAACTGGTTGGCAGCGGTGACCACCGAAGGCCGGCTGCTGATTTTCAAGGTCGCCGATCTGCCCCAGCTGGGCAAGGGAAAGGGCAACAAAATCATCGGGATTCCTGGCGAACGCGTGGCCAGCCGGGAGGAGTACGTCACCGATTTGGCGGTGATTTCCGAGGGTGCGACCCTTGTATTGCAAGCGGGCAAGCGTACATTGTCGCTCAAGGGCGATGACCTGGAGCATTACAAGGGCGAACGTGGCCGACGGGGCAACAAATTGCCGCGCGGCTTCCAGCGGGTTGATGCCTTGCTGGTGGAAAACGCCGGATAGCGCGACCCAGAGCGTTCGGTCTGTCGTTTTAAGCGCAGATCGACGCTGAACCGCTGGAGTCGTAGCGCATATTCGCGGATGATATGCCTTCTTGAGGTGCCGGCGTGGTCGTGCACCCGGATGAATTCGTTGAGTATCACTGCGGCGAGCCTTGTGGCTGCCGCCTGGATGAAATGATGACTTTTCTGCGCCTTCCCGTTTTATTGCTGACCGGTGTACTGGCCCTCGCGGGCTGCGCCGCTCACCAGCCGGTCGCGCTGTACCAGCTCGACAGTGGCAACCCCGGGCAACCCAAGCAAAGTGCCGGCATGTCGGTACTGCTGGGCCCGGTATCCGTGGCCGACTACCTGCAACGTGAAACCCTGTTGCAGCGCCAGCCCGATGGCAGCCTCAGTGCGGCGACCGATGGCCGCTGGGCGGGTAGCCTGTCTTCGGACATCGACCAGTTGCTGCTGCGCCAATTGGCGTGGCGCCTAGACAGCCAGCGGGTGACCCTGGCACCGGCCAGCAACGCTGGCACGCCGGATGTGCAAGTGCTGCTGTCTATTACCCGTCTGGACTCCGGCGACTCGCAACCGGCGATCCTGGATGCCCAATGGCGCGTGCTGGACCGCCGGGGTCAGGTGCGAGACAACCGCATCGTACACCTTGAAGAGAAGCACGCCGGTGGCACGGCTGCCCAGGTCAAGGCCCAAGGCATCCTGCTGCAGCGCCTGGCCGAGCAGTTGAGCGTCGCGGTCAAGCCGTTGGCCAACCAGCCAGCCCTGGCTGACGAGAAGAAGCCGGCCGCCAAACCAGTGGCCAAGGAAGAGGCGGACAAGCCGAAGATGCCATTGGCATCGCCTATCCGTACCGACATGGAAGTGTTCCGCTTCTAAGCCGTTACCCACAAAAAAGCCCGCAGCGATGCGGGCTTTTTTGTGTTCGCTGGCCGTCAGGCGCGGGTTTCGTGCATGCGCGCCAGCTGACGCTCCAGCAGCGATGGGTAGGGCTCCAGCAGGCGCTCCACACAGCACGCGCCTTCGGGGCTGGCGATGGGGCGGATGCGGGCACGTTGGCGGACCAGGCTGTCGTCGCTGATGCGACGCTCCACCAGCAGCAGGTTGCGGCTGTGCTGGGACAACGCCAGGGCGTCCTGAGCCGGCTCGGTCAACAGCAGGTCGATCTGGCTCATGCCGGCCAGGTCATCGCCCAGTACCAGGCCCAGTTGCAGTTGCAGGGTAATCCCGCTGTCCGCCACTTCGATTTGCAATTGGTGCCCCAGGGCCCGCAGCAGCTCACCGCAGCAAATGGCGTTGGTCAGGTAGTCCTCACCGCTGCTGTCGCTGTTGAACAGCATCAGCGTGCTGCCGTCGTTCAGGGTGTGCAGTTCGCTTTCGTACAGCGAGGCCGCCTGGTCCAGGCACCCACGGTAGCGCTGCAGTAACTCCATCAGGCGGGCGCGGGGCAGGCGCCGCAGTTGCTCCTGGCCGCCCAGTTGCACCGCCAGCACGGCGCTGTGCTGGGGCTGCCTGGCGACCACAGGCGCAGGCATCGCAGCTGGCTTGACGGCTACCGGCGCGGTGTCACGCAGGTCGGCAAACGGGTCTTCGCCGTCTTCGTCTTCATCTTCTTCGGCATGGACAACCCGTTTGGGCGCGGGCTTGACCGCCACCGGGGCACTCTCGTCAAAGCTGGCGTCACGCAGGTTGCGCACCTCGAAAGCCGGGCCTTCGTCTTCCTCTTCTTCGAACTCCGGCTCCTCCACTTCCGGCACGGGCGCAGGCTCGGGGGCGAAGCGCTGGTGCAGGTCGCGGGCCAGGTCGCCGATTTCATCCTGGCGCTGGGTGGCCGGGGTGTGTTCGTCGATTTCGCGCAGCCACACCCGCAATTGCAGCAGCGGCGTGGAGATATTGCGGCCCATGCGCAGGCTCAACACCAGCGCCAGGACCAGCAGGATCGCGGCCAGGATGCCCATGCTCTGCAGGCTGATGGTCAACGGTTGCTGGAACTGGTTCATGTCCAGGCTGATGCGCAGGTGGCCGGCGGTCACATCCTGGAAGGTGATCTTGGTCTCGTAGACCCCACCTGCCTCGCCCAGCAGGCCAGCCTTGGGCCGGTTGCCAGCCTCGGCCAGGGTACGGTTGTCCACGCTGTAGATGGCGGCATGGGCCACCAGCGGGTTCTTCACCAGGTTGTTGAGCAGCACGTTAAGGCTGAGGATGTCATTGGACACCAGCAGTTCGGTGGCCGAGGTAGCCGTTTGCGTGGTCAGGCTCTGGCCCACGGCGTCGGCTTGCTCATGCATGGCCTGCTTGAACTGCAAACCCATCACGCAGGCGTAGATCACCAGCGCCAGGGCGACCAGCACTACGTTGAGACTGGCGATGCGCAATGCAATCGGCGCACGGCGGTGACGCAGTGCCCGGAAGATCAGCAGGAAGAAATTGTCGGTTTTTACTGGCGTGGGCCGGTTCACTGAGCGCGGCTCTTTATGTCCGTGAAGTTGCTGCGCAGTATAGCGACAGGCCCCAGAGCGGCAAAGCGCTGCCTGTGCCCGATGGTCACTGAAAGTAGGTAGAATGCGATTTTTTTCCACGAACGGGGTGCCCTTTGCGCGAAATCGTCCTGATTAACATCACCGGTTCAGACCGTCCTGGCTTGCTGGCCGCTGTCACCGGTGCACTGGCCGAGGATGGCGTGAGCATTCTGGATGTCGCCCAGTCGCTGCTGCACGGCGCACTGTCGCTGGCGGTGGTTGCCTGTGCCGACGATGGCGCCCGGCTGGCGCTGTTGCGCGAGCGTATACAGGGGGTAGCGGGCGTTCAGGCCCAGTTCACGTCGCTGTCTGAAAAGGACTACCTGGCCTGGGCTGCCGCCGGTACTGACAACCGTTTCGTGGTCACCCTCATGAGCCGGCATATCACTGCCAGCCAGGTGCAAAGCGTCACCGATATCGCTGACCGTCACGGGTTGGTGGTCGAGGCTATTGACCGTCTGTCGGTTCGTCCCGGTTTGAGCGCTCCGGCGCCTGAAGGCAAGGCGTGCCTGGAGTTCACCGTTCGTGGTGAGCCAGCGGATATCAACTTGCTGCGCCGCGACTTTCTCGCTGCGGCCATGTTGCTGGACGCCGATATCGCGATACAGGAAGACACCCTGTACCGCCGCCACCGCCGCCTGGCGGTGTTCGACATGGACTCCACGCTGATCCAGGCGGAGGTCATCGATGAGCTGGCCAAGGCCCATGGTGTCGGCCATCTGGTGTCGGAGATCACCGAGCGCGCCATGCGCGGTGAGCTGGACTTCCGCGCCAGCTTCAAGGAGCGCATGGCGCTGCTGCAAGGGCTGGACATCAGCGTGCTGGATGCCATCGGTGCCTCGCTGCGCCTGACCGAAGGCGCCGAAGTATTGTTCGCCGAGCTCAAGCGCCTGGGTTACAAGACGGCGATCCTGTCCGGGGGCTTCACCTACTTTGCCAAGCAGGTGCAGGCCAAGCTGGGCATCGATTATGTATTCGCCAATGAGTTGCAGGTGGTCGACGGCAAATGCACGGGCGTTGCCGTGGAGCCCATCGTCGACGCCCAGCGCAAAGCCGACCTGCTGGTGGAATTGGCTGAGAAGGAAGGTTTGACCCTGGAGCAGACCATTGCCGTGGGCGACGGTGCCAATGACCTGCCGATGCTGGCCAAGGCCGGCCTGGGCGTGGCCTTCCGTGCCAAGCCGCTGGTCAAGCAGTCGGCGCGTCACAACATCACGACCCTGGGCCTGGATGGCGTGCTGTACCTGCTGGGTGTGCGCGACAGTCAGGCGTGAAGGCGGGCAGTGGGAGTCGGGTTTCCGGCTCCCACGAAAAGACAGGCCCGCTTGCGCGGCCTGCCCCGAATCAGAGGTTCTTCCACAGCGAATCGAATTCGCTGTTCAACTGCTCTGCCACCGCCGGCGCGACTTCCAGAATGCGGTATTCGAACTGGTTGAAGCTGCCGGTGGAACTCACCTTGCGCCCCAGATGGGCGCGTTGTTCGTCGCCATGGCTGTTGATCATGACCTTGTGCCCTTCCTGAAACGGCAGGCGTGGCGCCAGCAGCGATGCCTTGATGTCGATGGCGCGGATTTCCGGCAACTGCAGGCCCCGCACGTACTGGCTGTTCTCCTGGTTGTTGCGCAACAACTGCAAGCCGCACGGCAGGGCGTGAGGGGCGATCAGCTCGATGCCCATCTGCGTGCCGCCGCTGCGCACCTGGCGGATCCAGCGTACCACTGCCACGCTCCAGCCCTGGGCTGGGGCATCCTGGATGCCTACCAGTTCGCCAGCCTGCAACTGTGCTGGTACTTCGCGGGGCCACGCCAGGCAGTAGCCGCCGGGGCTATGGTTGACGATCTGCAGTTCGTGCACAGGGTAGTCCCGACTCGCCTGGGCGCCTGAGCCTTCGGTGTCGAGGGCCGGGTATTCGATTTCCTCATAGGGGAGCAGATCGTTGTTCTCGCCATTTCGAGCCGCGTCGAACGCTTGGCTCCAGCTGTCATTGCCGACCTGGCTGCGCGCCTGGAACGTAGCGCTCAGTCCCGCGTCGGCCCGTTTGAGCAGGGTACTGAAGTCCTGTTCGCCGCCCAGGTAATAGTGCAGGGTGCTCATACCGACGCACAGGCTCATGGTGCCTTGCCCCGGGGTGCGCTGGAACGTGCGCTCGGCCACATCGCCCCAGGCAGCGGCCATGTGCTGGAGCATGTCCACGGTCATGCCGGAGGGCACCTGCAGGCGCGACTGCCCGCGCTCCTCGACGGGCAGGTGCAGCCACTCGGTAATCGCCTTGACCAGGGGGTGTGGGTCCAGGCCGAGCATGGTTGACAGCTGGCTGGCGGGAAACAGGCTTTTGTAACGCGGCGGGGCGTCGCTGTCCGGCGCCACTGCGAACTGCGCCTCGGGGTTGCCCGCCGGTACGACCCGCACCAAGGCGCTCCAGGGTTCCAGCACATTGGCCAGTTGCAGGATGGCTTGCTGACGCATCTGGTTGCAGCGTGAGCTACCCAGCAGCAACGCAGTGGCGTAGGTTTGCTCGATGCTCTGCTGGTGTGCGTGCGCCACCAAGGCATCGTTGACGAAAGTGCGGTGCAGCTGAAACTTGAGCGCCACCTGGTACAGCTGGTGCAACTCCAGCCAGACGCCGTCGGGCACGGGGCAGTACAACAGGTTGGCGCGAACCAGGGGGCCTTTGAGGGCATGCATGGCGCGCTGGATACCGGTGGCCAGCAGCAGGTTGCGGTCTTTCAGGCGCGCCGAAACCCGCAGCACGATCAACTTGTAGCCCACGGCCAACAGGTTCTGCAGGGCCTGGCACAGGTTGGCGATCTTGCGGGCCCGCTCATCCAGCACCACCGCCTGGTTGAGAAAATGCCGCTCCAGGTGGCTGCAGACGAAATACACCTCCGGGCGCAGCAACTCCAGCAGTTGCAGGCGGTTGTCGCTGGGGGTCACCAACTGGTTGAGTTCGATCAGGCCTTGGTACAACTGGCGCGCGGTTTCGCCCAGGTTGGCCTTGGGAAGCGCGGCGATCCAGCGCTTCAGCTCGCGCGGGTTGGCCTCACAGAACGACAGGCTGTGCTGGGAGGGCGTGGGGGCGCGCAAAAGAGGTGGCGGGGGGGCGGCGGACATCGAGCGATTCCCGTTGAGTCAGTCGTGCATGGGTGCGCTATTGTCACCCGATGGCGTCAAGACTGCACGGCCTTGGCGTCGCAGGCAAGTGCGCAACTCGATCGCCGCCCCCAGGCGTCAGGCGTCGGCGGCCTGGCCGATGCGCTGACCCATGTTGACCACGGAGCCAGCGGCCAGCTCGTGTGCCCACTTCACTTGCTGTGGGCCGAACAGCACGACCGCGGTGGAGCCCAGTTTGAAGCGGCCCAGTTCAGCGCCTTTTTCCAAGTGAATGGGCGCGCGGGCGGCTTCGTCGTAGCGTACGGTCTTGAGCTCACGCTTGGGCGGCGTTACCAGGCCGGCCCAGACGGTTTCGACCGAGGCCACGATCATCGCGCCCACCAGTACGACGGCCATCGGACCGCGCTCGGTGTCGAACAGGCACACCACGCGCTCGTTGCGGGCAAACAGTTCCGGCACGTTTTCGGCCGTGGTCTGGTTCACCGAGAACAGCCGGCCCGGCACGTAAATCATTTCGCGCAGGGTACCCGCCAATGGCATGTGCACCCGATGGTAGTCCTTGGGCGACAGGTAGATGGTAGCGAACTCGCCACCCATGAACGGCGCCGCGTTGGCCGGGTCGCCGCCCAGCAGTTCGAGGGTGCTGAAACTGTGGCCCTTGGCCTGGAAGATGCGGCCATGCTCGATGGCACCCAACTGGCTGACAGCGCCGTCTGCCGGGCTGAGGATGGCCCCGGGGGTCGGGTCCAGCGGACGCGCGTCGGCTTTCAGCGCGCGGGTGAAAAACGCGTTGAAGTGCTCATAGGCGGTCAGGTCTTCGACCAGTGCCTGGGACATGTCCACCTGGTAGCGCTTGGCGAACCAGGCGGTAAAGGCGTTCTTGAACCAGCGCACGCGGCATTCGGCGACACAGCCGGCCAGGCGCGACAGCAGGTGGTGGGGCAGCAGGTATTGGCTGAGGATGAACAAACGGGATTTCATCGGGTTTCCTTAAACTTCGACGGGCGTGTCGGGGTGGTTGCCCCATTCGCCCCAGGAACCGGCATAGCCCTTGACGCGCGGGTAACCGAGCGCCTTGGCCACCAGGTAGGTAAAGCCGGAACGGTGGTGGGTCTGGCAGTGGGTAATGATTTCCTTGTCTGGGGTGATGCCCAGTTTTTCAAGGGTTTGGTGCATATCGGTACGGATGCGCAGGTTGCGGGTGGTGTCCATGCCGGCGGTCCACTCGAAATTGATTGCGCCGGGAATGTGGCCCCCTTTGGCGGCCAGTACCTTCTCGCCGCTGTATTCCAGCGGCCCGCGGGCGTCCCAGATGGCCAGGTCGGCGGCGCCGATGCGGCTTTGCAGGTATTCGCGGGTGGCGGTGGGCTCGTCGTGCAGGGTCAGGGCTACGCTGCCGGCATGCGGTGCTGGCACCTCGGTGGTCAAGGGCAGTTGCGCCGCTTCCCAGGCCAGCACGCCGCCGTCCAGGTAGTGGTACTGCTTGTGGCCGATCACGTCCAGCAACCAGATGAAGCGCCCGGCCCAGCCACCGCCTTCGTCGTCGTACACCACATAGACGGCCTGCCGAGTATGCCCCAGCTCGCCGAACAGTGCTTCGAGCGCAGGCAGCGTCGGCATCAGCCCGGGCGCGGGTGGCTGGCCCAGTTGGGTGCGCTTGGGGTCGACGAAGCGGGCCCCCGGGATATGCCCGGCGCCATAGCGGGCGGCGCTGGTCAAGTCCACCAGAATCAGCTCTGGAGCATCGAGGCGTTCTTGCAGCTGAGCGGCTTCGATCACCAGCGGCAGGCCCGAGAAGTCAGCCATGTGAGGTCTCCAGAAGAAAAAGTGGGGGCAGATTGTAGCGCATGCTTCAGTTGCCGCGCTGGCTGAAGGTGGTCAGCGCGCGCTCTATGCATTGTGCGGTTTTTCCGAAAGCCTGGACGGTAATTTCCGAGAAAGGCCCGCCTCCCTGGTCTGCGACCACCAGCATTACCACGCGGTCATTGCTTGCCAGGGAGCGCAACAGCAGGTGCTCGCCCTTGAACAGCCCGCGCAGGGCCGAAGGTATCAGCGCCGAGAACTGGCCGTTGTTCTGGGGCGTGAGGCGAATCTGCGCGGCCTTGGTCAACAAGCGTTGCACCACATTGCTCTGGCTGACCAGCAGGTTGAGGCCGGACGCTTCCGGTGGCAACCCTGCGGTTTGATGCACCCGCAGGTTGGTCTGGTTCTTGTCGATCATCAGCAGCAGCACCCGCTTCATGCCACACGCTACCAGGGCATCACGAGCGCAGGTGGTCAGGTGCATGGCATTGGTGAAACGGCTGGGTTCGGCCAGCAGCTCGGCACAGTATTTACGCCAACTGCCGAGGTCATCGGCGCTGGGTGGCGGCGCGGGTTGCAGGCCCCGGTGCACGCGGCGCGCATCCCATGGCCACAGCAACGCCTCGGCCGGGTGCCAGAGCCCCGGCACTGCGTAGTTGCGCGCGTTTTGTACCGCTTGCTGGTGCACCTGTTGTTGCAACTCGCCCAAGGGCATTTGCAGGTACAGGCAGGTCAGGTATTCCCAGCGCAGCAGGTGCGGGGTGTTCCAGGCCTCCTGGGCCGCCAGTGCCAGGCCGTTGGCCAGCACCACGGTGTTGGCGGGCTGGTTGAGCCAGCGGCGCAGGCCCGGGTCATCGTCCAGGCGCTGCTGCTGGCGCAGGCCATGTTCTTCATCACGGGCAATGTGCAGCACCTTGACCAGCTCGCGGTGCTCATCCAGCAGCAGGTTGTAGCCGTGGAGGATCCAGGCCGGCAGGCGCCACAGATGGGCCAGGCCTTGGCACAGGGCCAGCAGGCGCACGCCAAACAATTCGTGCTCCACTTTGGCGGCTGCCTCGCCCTTGTGCACCACCCGCAGCTCCCATTCCTCCAGCAGGGCAGGGTGGGTGATGGCTAGAGGCCATAATGGCGACAGGAACAGCAGGCTACCCCAATGGACTTCCTGCCACAGCCGCGCCAGGCGCGCGGCAAACAGACCGTTGGCCTGCTGCGCGGCGTGCTGGCTGATCAGCAGCAGTTGGCGCAGCCCCCGAGGCATGTCCTCGGGCAGCGCCGTGGGCAGGCGTTCGAGCAGCTCCTCGGTGCGCTTGAGCCCCAGGCGGTTGAGCGCCACTTCCAGGCTCTCCACCGGCTCGGCCAGGCTCTGGTTGATATGGTGGTTGGCCTCGCGGATAACGCTGAGCACCAATGCCGGGCTATCCTGCATCAGCTCGGCGATGTCGCGCAGTGAACTGCGGCTGTCCTCGAGCGCTGCGCGCACGCGATCATGGCTGGCCAGCGGCACCGGCAGGCGCACGCCGTCGAGCAGTTTCAGCCAGTCTGTAAGGGTGTGGGGCGTCTTGGTAGGCACGTTGCGCTCAATTGGCATGCTGGAGGACCGAACTGGCTTTTCAACTTTTCAGGCTATAGTCTGGCGCAGAACTGCCGATAAGTAGAACAAGAGATTCAGAATCTTGCGCCCTCACCCTGACCACGACATGTAAGTGCTTCCAACCTATGGCTAAAATTATCGGCATCATCGTCGTATTCGCGAGTGTGCTCGGCGGATACGTTCTGTCCCACGGTAAAATTGCAGCGTTGATCCAGCCGTTCGAAGTGCTGATCATCGGCGGCGCCGCCTTCGGTGCCTTCCTGCAGGCGAACCCCGGCTACATGACCATGAAGGTCATCAAGAAAGGCCTGGGCATGTTCAAGTCGCGGTTCTCCCACGGCTTCTACATCGAGGTGCTGAGCCTGGTCTACGAGATCCTCAACAAGAGCCGTCGTGAGGGCATGATGGCGATCGAGAGCGACATCGAAGACGCCGCCGCCAGCCCCATTTTCGCCAAGTACCCCACCGTGCTCAAAGACGAGCGCATGACGGCTTATATCTGCGACTACCTGCGTATCATGTCCTCGGGCAACATGGCGCCCCATGAGCTCGAAGGCCTCTTCGACATGGAGCTGCAGAGCATCAAGGAAGAGCTGGAGCACACCTCCCATGCCGTCACAGGCATCGCCGACGGCATGCCCGGTTTCGGTATCGTCGCGGCGGTACTGGGTATCGTGGTGACCATGGCATCCTTGGGCGATGGCGACAAGGCCGTGATCGGTGCCCACGTGGGTGGCGCGCTGGTGGGTACCTTCTTCGGTATTCTCGCTGCCTACGGTTTCATGGGGCCATTGGCCACGGCCATCGGCCATGATGCCAAGGAAGAAGTGAACGTCTACGAAGCCATCAAGGCTTCGCTGGTGGCCTCGGCCTCGGGCATGCCGCCGTCGCTGGCGGTTGAGTTCGGCCGCAAGGTACTGTTCCCGGCCCACCGCCCGAGTTTCTCCGAGCTGGAACAAGCGGTCCGCGGTCGCTGAGTCATGGAAAATAACCAGCCGATAATCATCAAGCGCGTCAAGCGCTTCGCTGGCGGCCACCATGGTGGTGCCTGGAAGATCGCCTTCGCCGACTTCGCTACGGCGATGATGGCGTTCTTCCTGGTGCTGTGGTTGCTGTCCACGGCCACCCCGGAGCAGAAACTGGCCATCGCCGGTTACTTCCAGGACCCGGTGGGCTTCTCCGAAAGTGGCTCGCCCTACATCATCGACATGGGTGGCACGCCCAAGCTTGCGCCGGACAAGACCCTGAACCCGGATATCGAGAGCTCGCCGCCCACGCCGACCACGCCCGACAAGATCAATGAGAACGATGCCGAGCAGATGGCCGAGAAGATCGACCAGGAACGCTTGAACCTGCTGCTGCAGGAACTGCAGAACAAGGTGGACCAGAATCCGCAACTGCAGAAGTTCAAGGACCAGATCCTGTTCGAGATCACCCAGGAAGGCCTGCGCATCCAGATCATGGACGCTGAAAACCGGCCGATGTTCGACACCGGCAGTGCGCGCCTGAAGCCATACTTCGAAGACATCCTTTTGGCCATGGCCGACACCATCAAGGCGGTGCCGAACAAGATCAGCGTCAGCGGCCATACCGACGCCCAGCCTTATTCGGGCCAGGGCGACTTCGGCAACTGGGAGCTTTCCGCCAACCGCGCCAACGCCGCCCGGCGCGCGCTGGAAGGGGGCGGCTACCCGGATGGCCAGGTGGCACGCGTGGTGGGCTATGCGTCGTCGTCGCTGTTCGACCGCAAGAACCCGCTGAACCCCGTCAACCGCCGCATCGACATCGTGGTGCTGACCAAGAAGGCCCAGCGCGAAATCGAAGGCGAAAGCACCCCGGACGCTACGCCGCCAGCCAACGGCACCAAGCCCGGCGCCACACCTGGCGCTGCCGCCCCGGCAGGTGCCGCCAAGCCGACGCCAGGGCCCGGCGCTTCGGCCGCCGACCCCAACGCGCCCATGCAGCCGCGGGAATTGCGCCAGAAGCTGAACCTGTTCGAGGACGGCACCTTGAAGATGGACGAGCCGAAGGAGTAAACCTTCCGCTTCGCCCGACGCCCGCCCCGACCCTGTCGCGGCGGGCGTCGTGCGTTTCAGGCATGGCGGGTGATGGCGGTAATGATGTGGCGCGTGTGCCAGCCACACTCGGCATGGGCCGCGTCCCGCACCCTTGGCGATATGCGCTCTGGCCCGAACGGCTTGACCACTATCACCGGCTTGCTCAGCCGCTGGGCCATCTCGATTTCGGGGTCGATCCACTGGCTGTAGGTGGGGTACACCCCGGCCATGATCAGGAGTACCGAGCACGGCCGAAGGTGTTCGGCGATGGCCTGCTGCAATTCCGCCGGGGTGCGCTCCACCACCGGGTGCGGGTCAGGCACTGCATGGCTCTGGAAAACGAAGCTGGCGTCCAGTTCAAGCAGGTTGAGCAGGCGGTCGTAAGCGTCCGAGTAACGCCAGGAGCGGCTGATGAACAAGTGATACGTCGACATTGCAGTCCCTTTCAGTCGAATGAATGACGGGCTGACAATCGTTCAGAATCGTTTTATTCAGCAACGGATGGTGCGATAAAAAGAACCGTCCTACACCGTAGGGTAAAATTTCCTACAGTTTTCGCCCGAAAACTGTAGGAATTTCCCTGGTTCGCTCACTGCGCCCGCGTCGGCGGCAGCGACCGGCTAGTAGGTATCTTCCGGCAAGCTGGCGATGATCGAGCGGTAGCTGTTCATGCGTTGCTGCTGCACCCGGCCTTCGGCCAGCGCCTGGAGCAGGGCGCAACCTGGCTCGCGGTCGTGCTTACAGTCACGGAAGCGGCAATGGCCGATCAGTTCGTCGAACTCGATGAAACCCGCCTCCACGTCGGCGCGGCTGACGTGCCCCAGGCCGAACTCGCGAATGCCAGGGGAGTCGATCAACTCGCCACCACCCGGGAAGTGGAACAGCCTCGCCGTGGTCGTGGTATGCGTACCCTGCCCGGACAGTTCCGACAGCGGCCCTACGCGGGTCTGCACCTCAGGTAGCAGGCTGTTGACCAGCGATGACTTGCCTACGCCGGACTGGCCGACGAACACGCTGATGTGCCCGTCCAGTTGCGCCTGCAACTGCTGCATGCCATCGCCGTGGTGCGCCGACACCTCCAGCAACGGGTAGCCGAGCTGGCGGTACACGGCCAGCAGGGCGTTCAGCGCCGGGGCGTTCTGGTCGTCGATCAGGTCGGCCTTGTTGAGCAGCAGCAACGGGCGAATCCCGGCATGCTCGGCGGCCACCAGGTAGCGGTCGATGAGGTTGGCGTGGGGTTCAGGCATGGGGGCGAACACAATGACGATCAGGTCGACGTTGGCCGCCACCGGCTTGAGCTGGCCCCGGCTGTCGGGCCGGCACAGCTCGGTGCTGCGGGGCAGCTGGGCAACGATCACGCCGATGCCCTGGTTGCCTGCGCGCCATACCACCGTGTCGCCGGTCACCAGCGCGGGCAGGTTGGCGCGCAGGTGGCAACGGAACACCTGGCCGGCCAGTTCGCCTTCCTGGGCCTCGACCTCTACCTGCACACCGAAGTGGGCGATCACCAGACCCGTCTGTTCCGGGCCCAGGTCACCACCTTCCAGCGCTTCCAGCGTGTGCGATTCGCGTTTGGCGGCGCGAGCGGCGCGCTCACCCTGGATTTTTTCGATGCGCCAATTCTGGCGGCGGTTGAGCTGGCGTTTGGCCATGAGTGTTCCGTGCGGGGGTAATTAAAACGGCGACGAGTTTAGCATGCCCGGCTGAGCTAAACTGCGCAGCCAAGCCGAGGAGTCTTTCACATGCAAAACGCTGACAACCTGATCTGGATCGACCTGGAAATGACCGGCCTGGACCCGGACACCGACGTCATCATCGAAATGGCTACTATCGTCACCGATAGCAACCTGAACACCCTGGCCGAAGGCCCGGTCATTGCCATCCACCACAGCGACGAAGTGCTGGCGCGGATGGATGAATGGAACACCCGTACCCACGGCAATTCGGGTTTGACCCAGCGTGTGCGTGACAGCAAGGTCAGCATGGCCGAGGCCGAAGCCCAGACCATCGCTTTCCTCGAGCAGTGGGTGCCCAAGGGCAAGTCGCCGATTTGCGGCAACAGCATCTGCCAGGACCGCCGTTTCCTGTACCGCCACATGCGCGGCCTGGAAAACTACTTCCACTACCGCAACTTGGACGTTTCCACCCTCAAGGAACTGGCCGCGCGTTGGGCGCCGAAGGTCAAGGACAGCTTCAAGAAGGGCAGCACCCACCTGGCGCTGGACGACATCCGCGAGTCCATCGCCGAGCTGCGTCACTACCGTGAGCACTTCATCAAGTTCTGATCGGGGGTGCTGTGGGAGCTGGCAAGCCAGCTCTCACTTTCCAATCGGCTAATAAACCGGCCGCCGACTCAAGCGCAGCGACAAGGCGATATCCCGCGCCAGCGCCTCGATGTCAGCGCTCTCCAGGTTGGCCGTGCTGACCCGAACCGCTGCGCTGCCCCCCGGGCTGAAGGGCGTGCCGGGCTGCACGCCCCAGCCATAGGATGCCAGCGCCTGCACGGCAGAAGCCTCGTCTGCCACCGGCAACCACACATGCATTCCCTCGCCGCCTTGCTCGCACTGCACCCCATGGCGGCCAAGTGCGTCGATCAATGCGTGGCGCCGCTGTGCATAGCTCTCAGCGGCGTGCCGCAACTGCCCTTGGTCCAGCGCTTGCTGCCACAGCCTCGCGGCCAGGCGCTGCACCAGCAGGCTTACCCAGCGCGATGCCAGTGCCTGCAAACGCTGCATGGCCGCCAGCACCTGGGGGGCGCCCGTCACCACCGACAGCCGCAGGTCGGGCCCCAGAAATTTGCTGGCCGAGGTGATGTGCACCCAGCGCGCCGGCATCGCCATGGCCTGGGGTGGGGTGGCATGGCTGAGCGGGCCCCAATGGTCGTCCAATATCAGCAGCGTCCCGGGCGCTTCTTGCAGCGCGTTTGCCCAGGTTTGCCAGCGGCTTTCCGAAAACGTTCGCCCTGTGGGGTTCTGGGCTCGCGGCGTGAGAATCACAGCCGCGGCATTCTGCAGTGCCTGTTCACTTGGAACGCAGGCGCCGTGGTTGTCGCTGAGCAAGGCGACGGGTTTCAGCCGCAGGCTGGCCAGCAGTGCCAATACCGGTGGCCAGCAAGGTGATTCCACGAGGACCCGATTGCCGGGGCGGCAGTGGGCGCGCAGGGCTTTTTCCATGCAGTCCATGGCGCCCTGAAATACGCCGATGTCCTGGGACGGCAGGTGCTGGCTATGCAGCCAGCGCGCCGCCAGGTCCAGCAGCTGAGGCTCATTGGCCTGGATATCGTAGCCCGTGTCGCCGGGCATACCAGCCCATTCCTGGGCGTCCAGGCGCGGCAGCAGGCGCGCGTCGACGTTGCCGCTGGCAAGGTCGCGCAAATGCTCTGGCAGTGCATGGCGGGCAATGGCGCTCGCTTGCTCGGCCGCCACGCGGGTGCCGCGCCTGCCGTCCGTCACGACCCACTGGGCATCGCGCAGTAACTTGTACGCAGCGCCCACGGTGTTGGGGCTGACGTCGAGCTGCGCTGCCAAGGAACGAACGGCTGGCAGAAGATGCCCGGTAACAATTTCCCGGTCGCGGATAAGCTGTTCAATCGATTCAGCGATCTCGACAGCAGTGGAGCCAGTCACCAATAATGTATTCATACATTAACTATATTGTATTGGTACAAAAATGAAAAGTGCTTGGGTTGTGCGTCATCTGGCGTTCGAAGGCTTGGGCGTATTTGCCGAGGTGCTCGAACAGCGTGGTTATCGCGTGCGCATGTTCGAGGCGCCAGTAACCGACCTTGCTGAACTGGACGCCGGCGAACCGGACTTGCTGGTGCTGCTGGGCGGTCCCATCGGCGCCTTCGATGAGGCTGTCTATCCGTATCTGGCCGGCGTCTTGCAATGGGTGGAGCAACGGCTGGCCTCAGGCCGCAAGTTGCTCGGGGTGTGCCTGGGGGCGCAACTGATCGCCCGGGCGATGGGGGGCCAGGTAAGACCCATGGGGGTGAAGGAAATAGGCTATGCCCCGCTGACCCTCACGGCCGCGGGGCGCACGTCGGTGCTCGCGCCGCTGCACGCATCGATACCGGTATTGCATTGGCACGGCGACCAGTTCGAGATCCCCCGGGCGCCACGCACCTCGCGGCCTCCGCCGCCTGCCCGCATCAGGCTTTCGCCGTTGGCAACGCCGTGCTGGCGTTGCAGTTCCATCTGGAAGCAGACCCTCGGCAGATCGAGGCCTGGCTGGTAGGCCATTGCGCTGAGTTGCACGGTGCAGGCATCGACCCGCGGGCGCTGCGCAGCCAGGCAGCCGAGTTGCGCGCCGGCGAGGTGCTGCTGTGCCAGCAGCTGTTCGCCGACTGGCTGGATCTGCCCGAAGGCCCGGCCTGATGCGCCTGGGCAGGCTTGAGGCCTTGTTGATAGGCAAAGCGGTGCCCTTCACCCGGGACGGCACCCACAGCGCCATCGCCAAACAACCGGCAGGTGCCACGATCGCCGTGTCGACCTTGGGCTTGCAGGGAGACGAACAGGGAGACCGGCGCATCCATGGCGGCATCGACAAGGCCGTCCATCAGTACCCGTCCGAACACTACGCGTCATGGCATTCGCATGTGGGCGCACATCCTCTGCTGCAGGCGCCAGGTGCGTTTGGCGAGAATCTTCATACCTCGGGCATGACGGAAGATACGGTTTGCCTGGGCGATGTCATCGGCTGTGGCAGCGCGGTACTGGAAGTCAGCCAGACGCGACAGCCCTGCTGGAAGCTCAACGACCGCTTTGTCGTGGGCGACATGGCGTTGCAAATGCAGCGCACGGGCATGACAGGCTGGTATTACCGGGTTTTGGAAGAAGGGGAGATGAGCGTCGGCGATTCATTTGAACTGCTGACGCGGCCTTATCCGGAATGGACCCTGCGGCGCATCATTTCACTCCTCTATCACCGCTCGATGGACCGTGCCGAGTTGGTAGCGCTGCGGATGCTGCCATTGGTGCCCTCCTGGCAACGCCTGGTTGATCGCCGCTTGCGCGAGGGGCAAGTGGAGGATTGGAGTGGGCGGTTGCACGGTTCTACATCATCGATATGAAGAAGGAATTGTTTCTTGGAACTATTCAGGGTTG